>NZ_CP033969.1:0-302815 GCF_003854935.1 Cupriavidus pauculus | reverse complement strand
CTTGCCGGCCAGCTTGATGCCCGGCTCCATCGCCACGATGCCGACGACGAGGATGACCGCGGCCGCCACAAGCCCCGGCGTCCGGTGCATCGGGCTGGCGCCACGCGGCGTACCGCGCGCCATCGCGGCCGCCAGCAGCGCGTACAGCGCCGCCAGCCCCACGTGGACGATCAGCCCCGTACGCGAGCCCGACAGCACGATGCCGCTTTCGAGCAGCAGCGTCGCGGTCAGCCACGCGGGAAACTGCAGCCAGCCGCGCGTGGCGAGCCAGATGGCCGCGGCCAGCGCCAGTCCGTTGACCGTGGCCTGGTGGTTCGGCTGGTTGAGGTTGCCCCAGAGGCGGCGATTCGCATCGTAGAAGTATTCGGACACCAGCCCCAGCGTCTGGTCCTCCAGATGGAAGACCTGGATCCACTGCGCCAGCGTGCCAAGCAGCCCGGCGACGATGAAGGCGATGGCCAGCGCATCGACAATGCTCGCGCGCCGGTCGGCGGACATCGACCGGCCGGTCCGCCACGCCCCGATCATCACGGCCGCGCCGAGCGCCAGCACCAGTTGCGTGGTCAGGCGGCTGCCGGTGACGTCCGGCATGCCGGACGCTCCCTGCAGCAGCGTGGTCAGCAGCAGCCAGACCGGGAAGGCCGCTACCCAGGGGAAGGCCCGGGCCGGCATGGCACCCGGAGCATCGGCAGATCGCAGCGCCAGCACGGCGACAAGCGCCACGCCAAGCGCGCCGGCCGTCCATTCGCCGAAGAAGGTGGCCAGGGGCAGCGTATGCCGGGAGATCAGCAGGGGAAGCGTGAAGGCGACGACGATGGCCGTCGCCGGGAGCGTGGCTCTGTGGACCGGCATGCGCACGGGGGCTCGAAAAGGGCGAAGGCGCCATGATAGCGTGGCAGCCAGCGCCCGGGCGTCAGCCCCGCCTGGCCAGGCGGCCTGGCGGGGCGCCTTCGCCGGCTCCCCCGGGGATCACCGGCCGGCGGACACGTACGAGCAGCTTTGCGGCAGGAAGCGCTGCTCGGCGCTCGACGTGCAGTTCCACGTGATGGCGCCCTGGTCGGCGTTGTCCATCCGCAGCGTCAGCGTGTGGCCGGCGATGGCTTTGGACACGTCGGTGGTCCGGAAGGTGCTGACGATCGTGCAGTTGCCCTTGTCGTTCGGCGTGCCGCCCACGGTCACGCGTGCCACGTACTTGCCCGAGATGTTGTTGGCCGCCGGGATGCCATGGGAAGCCTGCTCGGCGTTATCGGGACAGATCCCGCCCTGCGAAAACGTTTCGGTGACGGCCGCCTTCTGGCCCGCTGCCAGGTTGAGCGCCTCGGAGACCTGCGCCCGGGCGATGTAGTCCTGGTACTGCGGAATTGCGATGGCCGCGAGGATGCCGACGATCGCCACGACGATCATCAGTTCGATCAGCGTGAAGCCGGCCTGGCGCATACGGGTTTGGATTCGGTGCATTGGCATGGTGACCCCTTGACGACGTTGTTTATGTGAGCCGCCATCTTGAGCGGGGCGGGGGCGGGACGAAATTGATGCACGGCAACTCGGCTGCCAATGTCGCAATCGCGTGTAAGTACGCCATAGCTGCTGCAATCCCGCCCCTCGTCCCGTTCCGAGGCGGCGGATCAGACAATGCTGATCCGCCGCGTTGCCGGGCTAGTGGCCCGTCGTCACTTGCCGCGCGCCTGCGAGAGTTGCGTGCATGCCTTGGGCAGGTACTTCTTGTCGGCCGACGACTCGCACTTCCACGTGACCGAGCCCTTGTCCGCGTTGCCCATCGTCAGCTTCACGTGCCGGCCCGTGAGCCCCCTGGCAATGCCGTCGTCCTTGAAGTTGGCCGTGATCGTGCAGCCGCCGGACTCGGTGGCCGTGCCGCCCACCTGGACGTTCTTGACGTAGCTGCCGGAGATCGACGTGGCACCGGGAATGCCGTCCACGGCGCCGCTGGCGTTGTTGGGACAGCTCCCCGCGTACGAGAACGCCTCGGTGACGGCCGCCTTCTGGCCGGACGCGAGGTTGATGCCTTCGGAGAACTGCGAGCGCGCCACGTAGTCCTGGTACTGCGGGATGGCGATGCCGGCCAGGATGCCGATGATCGCCACGACGATCATGAGCTCGATCAGCGAGAAGCCGCGCTGCGCGGCATGGCGGCGGCCCCGACCCTGGACGTGGCGGTGGACGTGGCCCTGGACGTGGCTGTGGACGTGGCTGTGGACTGCGTTGGAACTGGTTTGCATGGTGACCCCTTTCGTTGACGTTCTGGATGGAAAGTGCTGCGGCGCGCGGCATGCCGTCGAGGCGTGCGTGGCGTCGCGGGGTCATGATCGGAAGAACGGGGGTGGAGGCCCAATGACCTCGGACAATTCCCACAGGCTTGTGGGAATTGTTTGGAAATCCGCAGGATTCCGTGGCGGGCATGCCGCGGCACGGGTGTTGTAAAAACAAAACGGGCGACCCGTCGTGGGTCGCCCGTTCAGGCGTGATGCGGTGCGCGGCGAGACTCAGGCCGTCTTGGCGGCGCCCCGTTTCTGCAGCAGCTTGCCCACCAGCACCACCAGCGCGGCACCGGCGATGCCGAAGATCAGGTGGGCGTGCGGCACGTGCACCTGGAACCATTCGGCGTCCACCGGATCGCTGATCAGCATCTCGCCGGCCAGGTAGCCCAGCAGGGCGGCGCCCAGCACGATGATGATCGGGAAGCGCTCCATCACCTTCAACAGCAGCGTGCTGCCGAAGACGATCAGCGGAATCGACAGGCCCAGGCCGATGATCAGCAGCATGAGCTGGCTGCCCTCGGGGCCCTTCTGCGCGGCGGCGGCCACGGCCACCACGTTGTCCAGCGACATGACCAGGTCGGCAATCAGGATCGTGCGGATCGCGGCCCAGATGTTGTCCTTGGCGTCATGCCCTTCCTCGCCGTCGTCGCCCGTCAGCAGTTGCACGCCGATGTAGACCAGCAGGATGGCGCCCACGATCTTCAGGTACGGCAGGCTCAGCAGCTTCACGGCGGCCACGGTCAGCACCACGCGCATGATGATGGCGGCGGCGCTGCCCCAGAAAATGGCCTTCTTCTGCTGGGCGGGGGGCAGGTTGCGCGATGCGAGCGCGATCACCACGGCGTTATCGCCCGACAGGACGATGTTCGTCAGGATGATCGACCCCAGCGCAATCCAGAACGTGCTGCTGGACAACAATTCCACGGCAAGACTCCTCGAAATTCAAAGTTATGTTCCGGGCCCGCTGCGTGTTGCCAACTGCGGACTTTCGGATGTCTGAACGACCAGACATGAGATTTATCGCAGAAACCTTACGATTCGGTTTCAACGTGGCGCCGCCGCCCTCCGGATATACCCTAGGCGGTGCATCGCCAGAACGACATTGCCCCCGCCGGTGAAGACGGGGGCAATGCGCAGCGGCCAGAAGCCGCGAGGACTGCATGCCACGCGGGACGCCCGCCGGGCGGGCCCCCACATGGCTGCTGGGTGCTGCTTACAGCATGCCCTTCAGCAGGCGGCCCATTTCCGACGGGTTCTTGGTCACCTTGATACCGCAGGATTCCATGATTTCCAGCTTGGCCTGGGCCGTGTCGGCACCGCCCGAGATCAGCGCGCCGGCGTGGCCCATGCGCTTGCCCGGAGGCGCGGTCACGCCAGCGATGAAGCCCACCACCGGCTTCTTCATGTTTTCCTTGATCCAGTAGGCCGCGTTGGCCTCGTCCGGACCGCCGATCTCGCCGATCATGACCACGGCGTCCGTATCCGGATCGTCGTTGAACATCTTCATCACGTCGATGTGCTTCAGGCCGTTGATCGGGTCGCCACCGATGCCGACGGCCGACGACTGGCCCAGGCCCAGCGCGGTCAGCTGGCCCACGGCTTCGTACGTCAGCGTGCCCGAGCGCGACACCACGCCGATGCGGCCCTTCTTGTGGATGTGGCCCGGCATGATGCCGATCTTGATTTCGTCCGGCGTGATCAGGCCCGGGCAGTTCGGTCCCAGCAGCAGCGTCTTCTTGTTCTGCTTACGCATCTTGTCCTTGACTTCCATCATGTCGCGGACGGGGATGCCTTCGGTAATGCAGACCACCAGGTCCAGGTCGGCGTCGACGGCTTCCCAGATCGCGGCAGCGGCGCCGGCGGGCGGCACGTAGATCACCGACACGGTGGCGCCGGTCTGTTCCTTGGCGTCCTTGACGCTGGCGTAGATGGGAATGCCTTCGAAGTCCTCGCCGGCCTTCTTCGGGTTCACGCCGGCAACAAACGCGTTCTTGCCGTTGGCATAGTCGCGGCAGCCACGGGTGTGGAACTGGCCCGTCTTGCCGGTGATGCCCTGGGTGATGACCTTCGTGTCCTTGTTGATCAGAATGCTCATTTGCTAGTCCTTTTAGTCGTCCCGCCCGGCCCGTCGCTCACGTCGGCCTGGCGGCAACGCAGTTGTCCTTACTTGCCGGCGGCAGCGGCCACGACCTTCTGGGCAGCTTCTTCCATCGTGTCGGCCGAAATGATCGGCAGACCGGATTCGGCCAGCATCTTCTTGCCCAGGTCCTCGTTCGTGCCCTTCATGCGGACGACCAGCGGCACGCCCAGCTGCACGGCCTTCGACGCCGAGATCACGCCTTCGGCGATCACGTCGCAGCGCATGATGCCGCCGAAGATGTTCACCAGGATGGCTTCCACGTTCGGGTTCTTCAGCATCAGCTTGAAGGCTTCGGTCACCTTCTCGGTGGTGGCACCGCCGCCCACGTCCAGGAAGTTGGCCGGCTCGCCGCCGAACAGCTTGATCGTGTCCATCGTGGCCATGGCCAGGCCGGCGCCGTTCACCAGGCAGCCGATGTTGCCGTCCAGCGAGATGTAGGCCAGGTCGAACTTCGAGGCTTCGATCTCGTTGGCGTCTTCCTCGTCCAGGTCACGGTACGCGACGATTTCCGGGTGGCGGAACAGGGCGTTGGAGTCGAAGTTGAACTTGGCGTCCAGCGCGATGACCTTGCCGTCGCCGGTCAGGATCAGCGGGTTGATTTCGGCCAGCGAGGCGTCGGTTTCCCAGAACGCCTTGTACAGGCCCTGCAGCGCCTGGCGGGCCTGGGCGATGCTGGCGTCGGGCACGCCGATCTTGCGGGCGATGTCATCGGCGTCCGAATCCTTCAGGCCCTCGGCCGGGTCGACCAGCAGCGTGTGGATCTTTTCCGGGGTGTGGGCAGCGACTTCCTCGATGTCCATGCCGCCTTCGCTCGACGCCATCAGCGCCACCTTCTGCGACACGCGGTCCACCACCAGCGACACGTACAGTTCCTTCTTGATGTCGGCGCCTTCCTCGATCAGCAGGCGGTTGACCTTCTTGCCTTCCGGACCGGTCTGGTGCGTGACGAGCGTCATGCCCAGGATGTTCGTGGCGTAGGTCTTGACGTCCTCGATGCTCTTGGCCACCTTCACGCCGCCGCCCTTGCCGCGGCCGCCTGCGTGGATCTGTGCCTTGACGACCCACACCGGGCCGCCGAGCTGTTCAGCCGCCTTCAGGGCCTCTTCGACCGAGAAAGCCGGGATGCCGCGCGGAACCGGCACATTGTATTTGCGCAGGATTTCCTTGCCTTGGTACTCATGGATATTCATGCGTGTTTCCTTTCGGGTAGGCGTAAAGGGATGGGAAAAAAGGTGGAATCGAAGGGCTTTCGCCTGTTCCTGGGCCGACCGTGACGGTCAGCCCGACGTACCGTTGGGCCGGTGGGCCAGGGTGTCCTCGCCACCTGATGCCGGAGCATCGGCGCGTGACGCGGGCTGGGGGGGCGACGCCGCGGCGCCGGCTCTCGGTTTCGGCTGGTGACCATACCAGCGCGGGTAAAACTGGCGAACCACCTCGCCCTCGAAGTGCAGGGCGTGGCAGCCATGAAGCTGCATCGGCGGTTCGGGATTGGGGTCGTCGGCGCCGTCGCGGATCTTGAACACGTCGCCCGCGAAGGCCTGGATGGCGGTGGTCGGCAGCACGCCGGCCAGTTCGGTCAGATGGCTGCAGCCGGCCACGCTGCCAAGCCGGTCGCGCACGGCCTTGCGGAAGCCGCGCATCAGGTTCAGCCCGATCAACTGGCGGTAGGCCGGGCCGATCGTGTCGCAGTGTGTCGGATAGGGCACCCAGTCCGAGCACGCCTCTGCATCGACGATGTTGAGCCGCAGGTCGATCGTCACGCGCAGCCACAGGTCGTGCAGCGGCTGGCCTTCCGGACGGATGCGGTTGCCGGCCAGCTCGATGTCGCGCGGCTTGGTGTCCGTCAGGCGCGCCTCGATGTCCCAGAGGCCGTCTTCCCGCAAATAGGCCTCGGCCGTGATGGCACGGCGATGACGCAAGGCGCGGTTGACGGGCGGGGAAAGCGGCATGACGGCGGGGCTGAGGCGGCAGGCTGATGTGTGGCGGTATTCGGGGGCAAGGCTCGACGCGCCCTCCGCGCCCGCTGATCTGCCGACAGTCCGGACCGTGCCGGACGGCCGCCTGGGCCGGAGAACCCGTGGAGTTTAACATGCCGCGATGCTTTGACCGGGAACATCCTGCCGAACGCCTTGTCGGCCCGGGATTGTTGCAGGGGCATCGGCGGCCAAGCCGCGCCGGACAAGGGCTGGCGGTAAATCGGACAGCGCGCCGCTGCGTTGCATCAGTGGTACGACAACTGGGTTGACGGCGCGCCCAATACCCCTTATGCGTACGGTGGTATGCAGCCGGCTACGCCTCGTCCTCGGCGCCGCGGATGATCTTGCCGACGACGGCGCGCGAGAAGCCGCGCGCGACCATGAAGCGGATCTGCTTGGCCCGCGCCTCGGGCGAATCGGGCGGCGTGCCAAAGCGCTTGCGCCAGACTTCCGTCGCGCGCGCCAGTTCGCTGTCGCGCAGCTTTTCCTGCAGGTCGCGCAACTGGTCGTTGCCTAGCTGGTGGGTCTTGGCTTCCTGCATCACGCGGGCGGCGCCGTAGCGGCTGGCCCGGCGATGAACGAGGCTGTCGACAAAGCGTTCGTTGGACAGCCAGTTCTCGCGCTCCAGCGCGTCGAGCAGCGCCTCCAGTTGCACGGGCGATTCGGCATGCGGCGCCAGCTTGCGCGCCAGTTCGACGCGGCTGTGCTCGCGTCGCGACAGATAGCCGACGGCGCGGGCCTTGAGGGACAGGGGAGGGCGGGGCATGGGCCGGACTGGGAGGTGGGGAAGGGCCAGCGAGGGCCGGCGTCGACAGGTACGGTGCGATGGACCAATTAACCGATAGACCGATTAACCCATTAACCGATGGACCGATCGACCGTCAGAAACGACAAAGCCGCCGCAGGGGCTGCGACGGCTTCGGCTACCGGATCCGCGTGGCGATTAGTTGTCGACTTCGGCCGGTGCGGCCAGCACCGGGTTGGTCAGCGCCACGCCCAGCGCGGCACGGACCTTGTTCTCGATTTCCGAGGCGATGTCCGGGTTCTCGCGCAGGAATTCGCGGGCGTTGTCCTTGCCCTGGCCGATCTTCTCGCCGTTGTAGCTGTACCAGGCGCCCGACTTCTCGACGATCTTGGCGTCCACGCCGAGGTCGATGATCTCGCCCTGGCGCGAGATGCCCTGGCCGTAGAGGATGTCGAAGAACGCCTCGCGGAACGGCGGCGAGACCTTGTTCTTGACCACCTTGACCTTGGTCTCGTTGCCGACCACCTCGTCGCCTTTCTTGATCGAGCCGATGCGGCGGATGTCCAGGCGCACCGACGCGTAGAACTTCAGCGCGTTACCGCCGGTCGTCGTTTCGGGTGATCCAAACATCACGCCGATCTTCATGCGGATCTGGTTGATGAAGATGACCAGGCAGTTGGTGCGCTTGATCGTGCCGGTCAGCTTGCGCAGCGCCTGGCTCATCAGGCGGGCCTGCAGGCCGGGCAGGGAATCGCCCATCTCGCCTTCGATTTCGGCCTTCGGCACCAGCGCGGCCACCGAGTCGATCACGATCATGTCGATCGAGCCCGAGCGCACCAGCGCGTCGGTGATCTCCAGCGCCTGCTCGCCCGTGTCCGGCTGCGAGATCAGCAGGTCGCCCACGTCCACGCCCAGCTTGCTGGCGTACTGCACGTCCAGCGCGTGTTCCGCGTCGATGAACGCGCAGGTGCCGCCCAGCTTCTGCATCTCGGCCACCACCTGCAGCGTCAGCGTGGTCTTGCCCGACGATTCCGGACCGTAGATCTCGACCACGCGGCCGCGCGGCAGGCCGCCGACGCCCAGCGCGATGTCCAGCCCCAGCGAGCCGGTGGACACCACCTGGATATCCTGTTCCACGTCGCCATCGCCCAGGCGCATGATCGAGCCCTTGCCGAACTGCTTTTCGATCTGGGAGAGCGCGGCGGCAAGCGCCTTCTGCTTCTCAGCGCTCACGCCGGCGCCGGCCTTCTTGTCGTCCATGGTCGTCCTTCGGTTCAATTGATGGCAATTGGTGTATAAATAGGCCGCATGCGGCGCGGCGCCCCGTTTTTAAGCCTTTTCCGATGGATTTCGGAGGCTTCGGCGCCTGGCCCGACCCCTGCGCAAGCCCCTTGCGGGACCACTCGCGCGGAATGACGGGTACTGTATAAAAAAACAGTATGCTTGGCAAGCCCCACCGGTACCGCAACCGGTGCGATGGCGATGCCGGCCACGAAAAAAGCTGGACAAGGGTGGAGACAACCATGCGGATTCTGATCGCCGAAGATGACGACGTGCTGGCAGACGGCCTGACACGGTCGCTGCGCCAGTCGGGCTATGCCGTCGACCACGTCGCCAACGGCGTGGAAGCCGATTCGGCGCTGTCCACGCAGACCTTCGACCTGTTGATCCTGGACCTCGGCCTGCCGCGCATGCCCGGGCTGGAAGTGCTCAAGCGGCTGCGCGCGCGCGGCGCGATGCTGCCCGTGCTGATCCTGACCGCGGCCGACGGCGTCGACGAGCGCGTCAAGGGGCTGGACCTGGGTGCCGACGACTACATGGCCAAGCCATTCGCGCTGTCCGAACTGGAAGCCCGCGTGCGGGCGCTGGTGCGGCGCGGCGCGGGCGGCGGCGCCACGCTGATGCGCCATGGCCCGCTGGCGTTCGACCAGGTGGGCCGCATCGCCTTCCTGAACGACCAGATGCTGGACCTTTCCGCCCGCGAGATCGGCCTGCTTGAGATTCTGCTCACGCGCAGCGGCCGGCTGGTGTCCAAGGAGCAACTGGTCGACCACCTGTGCGAATGGGGCGAGGAAGTCAGCAACAACGCGATCGAGGTGTACGTGCACCGGCTGCGCAAGAAGATCGAGGTGGGCGGCATCCGCATTGCCACGGTGCGCGGGCTGGGCTACTGCCTGGAGAAGTTCCAGCCGGCCATGGCCACTCATGGCTGACGCCGTGCCGCACGCCATGCCCCGCCGATGAGCCTGCTGCGCCTGCCCTGGCGACGCCCCGCCACGCCGGGCGCCGCCCGTCCCGACACCGCGCGGCCCACGCTGGCAGATGCCGCGGCCGAGGACACGGCGCTGGCCGACGCGCTGCCCCACCTGGAAGAATCCTCCGCCCATCCCGCCCCGCGCTCGCTGTTCGGCGAGATCCTGGACTGGATGCTGGCGCCGCTGCTGCTCCTGTGGCCGATGAGCATCGCGGTCACGTACCTGGTGGCCAAATCCATCGCCAACGGGCCGTTCGACCGCGCGCTGGAGGCCAGCGCCATCGTGCTGTCCCAGCAGGTGCGCGAGGTGAACGGGCGCGTGACGTTGCAACTGCCGCTGTCGGCCCGCGAGATCCTGCGCGCCGACGAGACCGACAATATCTATTACCAGGTGGTGGGGCGGCGCGGCGAATACGTGGCCGGCGACCACGACCTGCCGCTGCCGTCCGAGGAAGAGCAGGGCCATGCCGGGCTGGTGTCGATGCGCGACGACCGCGTGGCCGGCAACGACGTGCGCGTGGCCTACACCTACGTCGACCTGAAGAACGTGGGCGGCAACCAGCCGGTGCTGGTGCAGGTGGCCGAGACGCTGGACAAGCGCGCGCGGCTGGCCAACGAGATCATCAAGGGCGTGATCCTGCCGCAGTTCGTGATCCTGCCGCTGGCCGTGGTGCTGGTCTGGTTCGGCCTGACGCGCGGGCTGGCGCCGCTCACGGCCATCCAGCAGCGCATCCGCGCGCGTAATCCCGGCGATACGAGTCCGATCGACGAGCGCGCGGCGCCGCAGGAAATCACGCCGCTGGTGGCGTCGTTCAACGGGCTGCTGGCGCAGCTCGACCAGTCGGTGCAGACGCAGAAGCGCTTCATTGCCGACGCCGCGCACCAGATGAAGACGCCGCTGGCCGGGCTGCGCATGCAGGCCGAGCTGGCGCAGCGCGAGCAGTCGCCGGAGGAGTTGCGGCGCTCGCTGGCGCAGATCGCCGGCAGCTCGGAGCGCACGGCGCACCTGGTGACGCAGCTGCTGTCGCTGGCGCGTATGGAGAACCTGGCCGGCGCGGGCGGCATGGTCCCGCTGGACCTGTGCGCGCTGGCGCGCGACGTGGTCAAGGACTGGCTGCCGCAGGCGTGGGCGCGGCATATCGACCTGGGGCTGGAAGCCGACGACCATCCCGTGCTGATCACCGGCAACCGGCTGATGCTGACCGAGATGCTGAACAACCTCGTCGACAACGCCATCCGCTATACGCCGGCCGGCGGCCATGCCACGGTGCGGGTGGGGACCGATGCGTTCGAGCCGTTCGCGTACCTGGACGTCGAGGACACCGGCCCCGGCATCGCGCCGGCCGACCGCGAGCGGGTGATGGAGCGCTTCTATCGCGTGCTGGGCACCAATACGGAAGGCAGCGGGCTGGGGCTGGCCATCGTGCGCGAGATCGTGCAGCAGCATGGCGGCGAGGTGTCGATCGACGACAACGTCTACCAGACGTCGCCGCGCATGGCCGGCGCGCGCTTTCGCATCACGCTGCGCCGCACGCCCGCGGAAGGTGACGCATGAAGCACGCCCCGCGTGACCGCATGACGCCGCAGGAGCGGCGCGCCTGGTATCACAACGTGCGCTGGATCGGCGGGCTGCTGGCCGTGTGGTTCCTGGCGACGTTCGGCGTAAGCTGGTTCGCCCGCGAGTTGCGGTTCGATTTCCTGGGCTGGCCGTTCTCGTTCTGGATGGCCGCGCAGGGCTCGCTGATCCTCTATGTCGCAATCGCCGCGCTCTATGCCTGGCGCATGAACCGCGCCGACGACGAGGCCCACGCGGCCGAACAGGCGCTGGCCGGTGCAGGCGCCCAGCCTGCCGCCGAACCTGACAGGCCCGCGCATCCGCCCGGTCCGGGCACCATCTAAGGGTTTCCTCTCGGCCGCCGCCGGCCGCGTCTAATTGCTGCGACGCAACAACCGCGCAACCCTTGCGCCATGCGCCATCCCGGCCGGGCGCGCTGCGGCGCACCATGGCAGGTGCCGTCCCGTGCCCTGCGCCGGCTAGCGTATACCCCGACCGAAACCGGCCGCGCCGGCGTGGATCTGTCAGAACGCAGTAAGTTTCGCCTCCCACAATCGTTGCAACCTTGCCGTAATGGGCCGGTCCGTGCACACGGCGGCCCCGGGGACAGGGACCCTTGAAGATTTTCGACGGAAGAACGGAAACGGAGGAGACAACAAATGGCAAACGCGCAAAACGTGGGGTCGGTACCGGCCGCCCACAATGCGCCGATGACGAAGGAAGAGAAGAAGGTGATCCTGGCCTCTTCCCTCGGCACGGTGTTCGAGTGGTACGACTTTTACCTGTACGGTTCGCTGGCGGCGGTCATCGCCAAGCAGTTCTTCGCGGGGCTGGACCCGACCTCGGCATTCATCTTCGCGCTGCTGGCGTTCGCCGCGGGCTTCATCGTGCGGCCGTTCGGCGCGCTGGTGTTTGGCCGGCTCGGTGACATGATCGGGCGCAAGTACACGTTCCTGGTCACCATCCTGATCATGGGCCTGTCGACGTTCATCGTCGGCCTGCTGCCCGGCTACGCCACCATCGGCTGGGCCGCGCCGATCATCCTGATCCTGCTGCGCATGCTGCAGGGCCTGGCGCTGGGCGGCGAGTACGGCGGCGCGGCCACCTACGTGGCCGAGCACGCGCCGCACGGCAAGCGCGGCGCCTACACGGCGTGGATCCAGACCACGGCCACGATGGGCCTGTTCCTGTCGCTGATCGTGATCCTGCTGGTGCGCGAGGCCACGGGCCCGAACTTCGACGTGTGGGGCTGGCGCATTCCGTTCCTGCTGTCGATCCTGCTGCTGGCCATGTCGGTGTACATCCGCCTGTCGATGAGCGAGTCGCCGGCGTTCCAGAAGATGAAGGCCGAGGGCAAGACGTCGAAGGCGCCGCTGACCGAGGCATTCGGCCAGTGGCGCAACCTGAAGATCGTGATCCTGGCGCTGGTGGGCCTGACCGCCGGCCAGGCCGTGGTCTGGTACACGGGCCAGTTCTACTCGCTGTTCTTCCTCACGCAGGTGCTGAAGGTGGACGCCAAGACGGCCAACCTGCTGATCGCCGGCGCGCTGGTGATCGGCACGCCGTTCTTCATCTTCTTCGGCTCGCTGTCGGACAAGATCGGCCGCAAGTGGATCATCATGGTGGGCTGCGCGCTGGCCGTGCTGACCTACTTCCCGCTGTTCAAGGCGCTGACGCACTACGCCAACCCGGCGCTCGAACGTGCCCAGCAGTCGGCCCAGATCGTGGTCACGGCCGACCCGGCCACCTGCTCGTTCCAGGGCAGCCCGATTGCCCGCGAGATCGACTTCCGCAGCTCGTGCGACATCGTCAAGCGCACGCTGGCCCAGGCATCGGCCAGCTACGAGGTGGTGAACGCGCCGGCCGGCACGGTGGCCTCGGTCAAGATCGGCGACAAGGAGATCAAGGCCTTCGACGCCAACGTGGCCAAGGGCGCCTTCGACGACGCCAGCAAGAAGCAGATTGCCGACTTCAAGAAGGCAGTGGGTGCCGAGATGACATCGCACGGCTACCCGACCAAGGCCGACCCGGCCCAGATGAACACGATCATGGTGCTGGTGATCCTGGTCATCCTGGTGATCTACGTGACGATGGTCTACGGCCCGATCGCGGCCATGCTGGTCGAGATGTTCCCGACCCGCATCCGCTACTCGTCGATGTCCCTGCCGTACCACATCGGCAACGGCTGGTTCGGCGGCCTGCTGCCAACCATCTCGTTCGCGCTGGTGGCCCAGAACGGCAACATCTACTACGGCCTGTGGTACCCGATCGTGATCGCCGCGATGACCTTCGTGCTGGGTGCGCTGTTCATCCGCGAGACCAAGGACATCGACATCTACGCCAACGACTGAACGGCCGTGGCAACGCATGCGCCGGCGGCTGGCCGCCGGTAACCGCGCTCAGGATGGCTGGCCTACCGGCCAGCCGCTCCTTCCTGGCAGACCCCATGGTCTGCCATTTTTTTGGGCAACCGCCGAAGCTTGCAGAAAGCTGTCACAAAGGTGTTGACAGCCCGGAAAGCGTAGGTATAATTGCGGTCTTCGTTGGCGAATTAGCTCAGTCGGTTAGAGCGACGGAATCATAATCCGCAGGTCCGGGGTTCGAGTCCCTGATTCGCCACCATCTATATGAAAACGCCGCAGTCCTTCACGGGTCTGCGGCGTTTTGCTTTGTTGCGCCGGCTTCGGCCGGGCCAGGCCCCGCCGCAACGGCGGGGCGGCCCTGGGCAACGGTCCTCAGAGCAGGGCCATCAGCGGCGCCAGCATCGGGCTGCGCGCGGCCAGCGCGCGTTGCTCGTCCAGGATGTCCTGCAGGATCGCGTGCGTGGTGTCCGGGTTGGCCAGCACCACGCGGAACACCGCGATGGCCCGCCCGTCCCACTGCGACGACGTGAGCTGCGTCCGCGACACGAACGACCGGCCCGCATCGCGCTGCATTTCCTGGATGCTGATGGTCAACGCGTCCAGCGCCGCCTGGATGCGCTCGCGCTGCGCCGCCGGCGTGGCTGCCGATGCCAGCGCGGCGCGCACCGGCGCGGGCACGTAGCGGTAGGTCAGGATGCAGAGCTGCGGCCGGCTGTCGAGCTCGAAGTCCGGCTGCCGGTCGATCAGGTCTGCGAAGAACCGGGCATTGTCGATGCCGGTGTCGATCAGCCGGGCCAGCCCCTTGCGCCCGAGCAAGTGCAGGTTCGCATAGAGCATCACCGCCGCCGCGCCGCGCGACCCTTCGAGCGTATGGCGCCCAAGGTCAACCGAACCCTTCCGCACGATGTAGTTGGCGTGCTGCACGATTTCCTGCGTCCACGCCGGGTCGCGGAACAGCACCATGCCGGCGCCCATCGGCACGTAGAACTGCTTGTGCGCGTCGATGACGACCGAATCGGCACGCTCGATGCCGGCAAACCGCCAGCGCTCGCGCGCCGACAGCAGCGTGGCGCCCCCCCAGGCGGCATCGACGTGGAAATGGCAGCCGGCCTCCTGCGCGACATCGGCGAGGGCGTCGAGCGGGTCCACCGCGCCGGTCTCGGTCGTCCCGGCGATGCCGACGATGGTCATCGGCTGGATATTGCGCTGCTGAAGGTCGCGCAGCGTGGCGCGCAGCGCATCGACGCGCATGCGCCCGTCGGCGTCCACCGCCACCGGCACAAGGTTGTCGCGGCCGATGCCGAGCACGTCGGCCGCCTTGCGCAGCGAATAATGGCCGCGTTCCGATACCACGATCGCCAGCCCGTCATAACCATAGTGGCGCAGCGCCGCCGCCAGCCCCGCGCGATGGATGCCGGCAAAACCGTCCCGCGCGCGCAGCACCTGGTTGCGGCTGGCCCACAGCGCGGCCAGGTTGGCCGTGGTGCCGCCCGCGCCGAACGCGCCCAGCGAGTGCTCGGGGTCGTGCAGCCATCGGCCGTAAAAGCCGGCGTCCTGCCCGAAGACGAGCTTGTGCATCATGCCGATAACCTGCCGCTCCAGCCCCGTGAGCGCGCCCGACGTCTCCAGCTTCACCACGTTCTGGTTCAGCGCCGCCACGATCTTGGCCAGCGACGGCATGAACGACGGCAGCGACGACGTCATATGGCCGACAAACGTCGGCGCCGCCACGGGCATGACGTGGCGGAAGACATCGTGAAGCAGGTGGTCGGCATGCGCCTGCGGCGCGGTGGGGTTCTCGGGCAGGTCCACCGACGCGAACCGCGCCTCGCGCGTGGCGCAGGCGCCCACGGGATCGAAGTCCGCGCTGGCGAAGAATTCGGCCGGATGGTCGGCAATGCGCCGCTCAAGGTCTTCGAACGCGCCCCGGTCGGCGTCGAACCAGTGCAGCGGGCAGTCGGCCTGCCGGGATGGGTCTTGGGGGTTGTCTGACGTTTCCGTCTGCGGCGCCTTCATTTGCAATGCCCAGTCAGTTCCGTGCCGCGCCCGGTGCGGCTCGGATGTGGCTGGATTATGCCGGATAAGGCCGGCGGCAGGCCGTCACACCCGCCCCGGCCTGTTGCCGCTAGGGCGCCAGCCCGCCGTGGCCCCGCACGCGCGGCAGCGGCGGCGGCACTACCTCGGGCGGCGCCAGCCGGTGGATCCGCGCAAACTCGGCCAGGTCGATCAGCGAACTGAGCCCCAGCTTGGCCATGATGCTGGCCTTGTGCGAACTGACGGTCTTGTTGCTGATGTTCAGCACCATCGACACTGACTTGTTCGAGTGCCCGGCCGCCAGGAACCGCAGCACCGTCAGCTCGCGCCGGCTCAGCAGCGTGCGCGGATCGGCCGGATTCGTGGCCGCGCGCCGGAACGTGGGCAGCGCCTTCAGCGGAAAGGCGGCGTACCCGCCCATCAGCGCCCGCACCGCATCGACCAGCCCGTCCAGCCCGTTGTTCTTGTCGATGAAGCCATGCGCGCCGGCCAGCAGCGCCCGCTCGGCCGCCCGCCGCTGCGCGGAAACCACCAGCACGCGTGTTTCCGGCCAGCTCGATACCACTTCCTCCAGCACGGCGTCGCCGGGCACATCGTCGAGCTGGAGGTCCGTGACCACAAGGTCGGCGGCACGCTCGCGCAGCGCCAGCAGGGCAGTGGACCCGCCAGGGGCCAGGCGGACTTCCCGGAACCCGGCCTGCGCCGTCAGCGCGCCATGGACGGCCTCGCGGATGGCGGCGTGGGGATCGATAACGAGGGCATTCGGCATATCGGATCTCGCAGAGTGAACGACAGGCCAGAGCTTAGAAGTCTGGCAGACGGTGCGGATACCGAATGGTCCGAATTTGCATGCAGAAACGGCCGAAAAACCTTGGGGAAATTTCTGCTGTTGCGAGGTTGTGTCGGGGGGTGGGGTGGGACGGATGTCTGGCGCGATGGACGCCAGGAATCTGGTGGAAATGCTATGCCGCCACCCAATCCCCCGACTTCCCCCCATGCTTCTCCAGCAGCTTCACGTTGCCGATGACCATCCCCCGATCCACCGCCTTGCACATGTCGTAGATCGTCAGCAGGGCCACCTGTACGCCCGTCAGCGCTTCCATTTCCACGCCGGTCTGGCCGTGGGTTTCGGTGCGGACGATGCAGGCGATGGTGGCGCTGGGTGCGTCCAGCGCGAAGTCGACGGCCACGCGGGTCAGGCCGATGGGGTGGCAGAGCGGGATCAGGTCGGCGGTGCGCTTGGTGGCCATGATGGCGGCCACGCGGGCGATGCCCAGGACGTCGCCCTTCTTGGCCGTGCCGTCGCGGACCAGCGCGAAGGTGTCCGGCAGCATCGTGATGGTGCCGGTGGCCACAGCCACGCGGTGGGTGTTGGCCTTGTTGCCGACGTCGACCATGTGGGCCTGGCCGGCGTTGTCGAAATGGGTAAGCTGACTCATGGGCGAGGCGCGTAGGACGCAAGCAGGGAAAAGGGGGCCGAGATCGGATCGGAAAAGGGGGCCGGAATCGGATCGGAAACGGGGGCCGAAAAAGGGGCCGAAAACGCCGGCCGGGTGCCGTGGGCCACGCCGGGACTTGCCCGATGGGAACGCCACCCGGAGGCCGCTATCATAGCAACATGCCAAAGATTTCATGGCCTCGCCGCCTGCCCGACCGGTCGAGCGCCCGCGCCGTCTCTCCCGCCGTGCCAGCCATGCGTGCGTCACATCCGACGCGCGCGCTGGCGGCTGCGCTCGTGCTGACGATGTCGGCGCCGGCCTGGCCGCAGGGCGCGGCGTCGGCGCCGCAGCCGGCCCGGCCCGGCGCGGCGGCGGCCGCCAATGCGCGGCTGGCTGCCGCCGGGGTGTCGCCGGCGCAGGGTGGCGCGCCGCTGCCGACGCCCAAGCTGAACAACGCGCTGAATGGCCAGGTCGATGGCGGCGTCAGCGACCAGGTCTACGACAACCTCAACCGCAGCGTCCGGGCCGGCCAGAAATCAGAATTCGGCCTGCGCAGCGGCAATACCGTGGTGGAGAGCGCCGGGCTGCAGTTGCCGGACCTGGGCGATCCGTCCACGGCGTCGCTGTCGCCGGACATGGAAAAGCGGCTCGGCGACCGCATCATGCGCAGCATCCGGCGCGACCCCGACTACGTGTCCGACCCCCTGCTCAACGACTACCTGAACGCGCTTGGCTACCGGCTGGTGCAGGCCGCGCGGCGGCTGAACGTGGCCGGGTCGAACGGTTCGGGCACCTTCGCCACGGGTTTCGAGATGTTCGGCGTGCGCGACCGGTCGATCAACGCGTTCGCCATGCCGGGCGGCTATATCGGCGTGCACACGGGGCTGCTGGTGCAGTCCGATACCGAGTCGGAACTCGCCTCGGTGCTGGGCCACGAAATCGGCCACGTGATGCAGCGGCACATCGCGCGCGGCATCACGAGCCAGGACCAGTCGATGTGGATTGCGCTGGCGTCGATGGTGCTGGCGGGCCTGGCCGCCACCAAGAGCGGCGACGCCGCGGCGGCGCTGGCGCTGGGCGGGCAGGGCGCGGCCGTTGCCAACCAGTTGTCGTTCTCGCGCGGCGCCGAGCGCGAGGCGGACCGCGTGGGCTTCCAGATCATGACGGCGGCCGGCTTCGACCCGCAGGGCATGCCCGATTTCTTCCAGCGGCTGCAGCGCGTGATGGGGATCTCGGACAACTCGGTGCCGGCCTACGTGCGCACCCACCCGCTGACGTCCGAGCGGATCGCCGACATGCAGGACCGCGTGCGCCATGTGTCGGCGCGCAAGGTCGGCAACACGCCCGACTACGAATTTGCCCGCGTGCGGGCGGCGGTGCTGCAATCGCCCACGCCCAACGACCTGCGCAACCTGCTGGCCAACTTCCGCGCCCAGGTGCCCGGCGCGCCGGCCATGCGGCTGCCGGCGGTGTACTACGGCATCGCGTTCGCCAGCCAGAAGCTGGGCCGCTTTGCGGACGCCGACAAGGCGCTGGCCGAGGCCCGCCGCCTCTACGGCACGATTCCCGGCGCCACGTCGGGCACGCCGATGCTGGACGTGATGGCGGTGGAACTGGCGCGCGGCGAGGGCCGCTCGCAGGACGCGCTGACGCAGGCATCGGCCACGCTCAGGGCGTTCCCGCTGTCGCACGCGGCCGCCGTGACCTACGCGGACACGCTGCTGGCCGCCAACCGGCTCGACGACGCCGTGACGTTCCTGCGCTCGCGCACGCGCGAGGAATCGGGCCGTTCGGAATGGTGGGAGATGCTGGCGCGCGCCTATGCCGCCCAGGGCAAGCGCCTGCAGCAGCATCAGGCACTGGCCGAAAAATACGCGATGGACGGCTCGTACCAGGCCGCCATCGAACAGCTCCAGATCGCCCGCAAGGCCGGCGACGGCGACTTCTACACGCTGTCCGAGGTCGACGCGCGGCTGCACCAGCTGCAACTGCAGTACAAGGAAGACCGCCAGGACAGCAAGGGGATGCCGAACTAGCCGGCGGTGGCGGCGATGGTTGCTTCCCTCTCCCTTTGATGTTTTGCTCCCCTCTCCCGCTTGCGGGAGAGGGGCTGGGGGTGAGGGCCGGCGGTGCAAGCTGCAATCCGTCGCAATTTGAACCTCAACGCCCTCTCCCCCAACCCCTCTCCCGCGTGCGGGAGAGGGGAGCAAACCTACAATTCACCCCCGGCTCACCAACCTACCCCGCCACCGGCTCCCTGACGAACCCGAACCGCTTCGGTACCTCGGCCTCGACGATGGGTTCGATGTCGATGTCGCGGCCGTCGTGGTGGAAGACGCCCAGCGTGGCGCCGCAGGCTTCGCCGTGCCAGTCGCTGGTGGTGCTGAAGGCGTCGAGGTCGTGGTCGTGCAGCACGGCGGCCTGTTCGCCCGGCACGCCGTCCACGGTGCCGCCCAGCACCACGTTGCCGTGCTCGTCGACGTAGCATGACGACGGCGTGAACGCCTGTCCCGTCGATGTGGCCAGCGCGCCGTTGTGCAGCCGCGCCACCCACGGCGTGTAGGCCAGCGACACGAACACGCGCTGCGGTCCGTTCTGGAAGTACCACGCGCCGTGGGCGTCGCGCGTGTAGTTGCGCTCGATGAAGCCGATCAGCGCCGCGTGGCGGATCGGGTCGCCCGACAGCCCGTGCTGCTGCGCGAACTCGTTGCGCATGCGCCATTGGCCGCGCCGGTCCAGCGCCAGCCAGCCGAAGCAGTTCGGCACGTTGGGCCAGCGGGCCATGGCCTGCTTGACTACCTCGTCCATGATGTCTCCCCCTGTATGCCGACGCTGTCGAAGAAGCCCAGGATGCGCCCCGGCAGCCAGTCGATGTGCCCGGCCAGCGGCAGCAGCGGCAACTGGCCCAGCAGGCCGCCACGCGGCGTCATGAAGCCCACGTGGCCGCCGTGTTCGGGCTGCTCCAGCAGCACGTCGGCGCTGACGTCGGCCGGCCCGGGCAGGTGCCGGCCCGGCAGGAACGGGTCGTTGCGGGCGTTCAGCACCAGCGTCGGAATGCGGATCTCGCCCAGGATCGGCTTGCTGGCCGCGCGCGCCCAGTAGTCGTCGGTGTCCTTGAAGCCGTGCAGCGGCGCGGTGACGATGTTGTCGAACGCGTACAGGTCGCGGCTGCGCAGCATCGCGTCGCGGTCGAACAGGCCCGGGAACTGGTCCAGTTTGGCCAGCGACTTGCGCTTGAGCGTCTGCAGAAACATCCGCGTGTAGAGCATGTTGAAGCCGCTGGACAGCGCCGCGCCGCCCGCCGCGAGGTCCAGCGGGGCCGAGATGGCCGCCGCCGCGCGCAGGAAGCCGGCATCGCGGCCGTCCTCGCCCAGAAAGCGCAGCAGCGCGTTGCCGCCCAGCGAGATGCCGACGGCCAGCATCGGCCGGTCGGGCCCGCTGCGCGGTTGGCCGCGCAACTGGTCCCGCAGCCGGTGCAGCACCCAGCGGATCTCGGCCGAATCGCCCGAATGGTAGAAGCGCGGCGCCTGGTTCAGCTCGCCGGAGCAGCCGCGGAAGTGCGGGATCACGCCCTGCCAGCCGCGCTCGCGCAGCGCGGTCATCAGCGTCTGGGCGTAGTGGCTGTTGGAATCGCCCTCCAGGCCGTGGAACATCACCACCAGCGGTGCGTCCGGCGCGGCGGGGTGGGTGGTCCAGTCAAGGTCGATGAAGTCGCCGTCGGGCGTGTTCCAGCGTTCGCGCCGGAAGCCGATGCGGCGGTAGCGGGTAAAGCGGGCCGGCAGGATGGTCTGCGCGTGGCCGCCGCGCAGCCACCAGGGCGTGTGGAACGTATCGCCGAACGGCATGGCCCGCATGGGCGTCAGTGCAGGGCCTGTCCCGGCGCGGCGGCCACGGCGGCCACCTGCACCGCGTTGGCCGGGCTGCAGTGGATGTGGGCCAGGCGCCAGCCCTCGTGGTTCTGCATCAGCACGTACGTGGTGTGCACGAACAGGTCGGCTTCCACGCGGCCTTCGCCAAAGCGCAGCGCCTCGGTGACGTCGAAGATCGACACGCCCAGCGACGCATGGCTGCTGGTCTCGATGGCGTCGATCAGCACCGGCTGCTCTTCCAGCAGCTGGGCAAACGCCTGGCGCAGGCTGTCATGGCCGATCAGCCGCTGGCCGTCGGGCATGATGCACGTGATCGAGTCTTCGTCCAGCCAGAGCCGCAGCGCGCCATCGGCGTCGCGCAATTTCATGGCTTCACGGAAGGCATCGACGATGTCTTCGGCGGAATCGAACAGGCGGGCGAAACGGGGCATGTTGGTTGGATCAGGGACGGTGCAGGAGCTTGCGCAACTCGACGAACACCATTTCGGGCTCGATTTCCTTCAGGCAGCGCAGGTGGCCCAGCGGGCACTCGCGCTTGAAGCAGGGGCTGCACTCGAGTTGAAGCCACATGATACTCGCTGCCTGTGACAGCGGGGGCGTATGGCGGGGGTCGCTCGACCCGTAGACGGCCACCTGCGGCCGGTTCAGCGCGGCGGTCACGTGCATCAGGCCCGAGTCGTTGCAGACGGCGGCCTCGGACAGCGCCAGCAGGTCCACCGCGTCGTCCAGCGACGTCTGGCCGCACAGGTTGCGCACGAACGGCGCGCCCTGGACGATGGCCTCGGCAATCTCGGCGTCCTTGGCCGACCCCAGCGTGACGATCTGCGCGTACGGGTACGACCGGCGCAGCATCTGCGCCAGCGCGGCAAAGTGCGCGGCCGGCCAGCGCTTGGCCGGGCCGAACTCGGCGCCGGGGCAGAACGCGATCACGCGGGTGCCGGGGGCAATGCCGAAGCGCCCGGCCGTGGCGGCCATGCGCGCCGGATCGACCTTGAGTTGCGGATCGGGAATCGACTCGGGCAGCCGGGCGCCGGGCTTCAGCGCCAGCCGGGCGTAGTGTTCCACCATCGGCGGGCGCCGGTCGCGCGGCGGGTTCTTGTGGCGGATGTTCAGCATGCCGAAGCGCGCCTCGCCCCGGTAGCCGATGCGCAGCGGAATGCCGGCCAGGAACGGGATCAGCGACGACTTCAGCGAATTCGGCAGCACGTAGGCCACGTCGTAGCCTTCGTGCTTGAGCTGCTGCGCGAACATCAGCCGCGCGCTCAGCTGGAGCTTGCCGTGCGCGAGGTCGCTGGGGAATACCTTGCCGATCTCGGGCATGCGGGCCAGCACCGGCGCCACCCATTTGGGTGCCAGGGCGTCGATGACCAGGCGCGGGTGGCGCGCCTTGAGCAGGGCGAACAGCGGCTGCGCCATCAGGGCGTCGCCGATCCAGTTGGGGGCGATAACGAGGGCTTTTCTCATGGAGTGGGTGGTACGCGGCCCTTTTCTTGTGCGAGGTGCCCGGGCATGTCAACGCCCCGGGGCGCGTGCGCGGCCCGGGGCGTGGGGAAGCATTGGCGTCGCGGCGCCGCGGTCAGTGGTGGCCCTTGAGCACGGTGCCCGGCTTGAGCTTGTACACGGTGCCGCAGTACGGGCACTTGACCTCGCCGGTATCCACCACGTCCAGGAAGACGCGGGGATGGTAGTTCCAGGCCGGCGTGTTGCCGGTGGGGCAGTGCAGCGGAATGTCTTCGGCGCCGATCTCGACGACGGTTGCGGTTTGCGTCATGATGTTACGGTTGTCTTGCGGGGAATTCGGGATGGATGGCGCCGGATCAGACCAGCGTCAGCCACTTCTTGTACTTCTCGTCGGTGCCGCCCACGGCTGCGAAGAACGCGTCCTGGACGCGCTTGGTCACCGGGCCGCGACGGCCTTCGCCGATGACGCGGTCGTCCAGTTCGCGGATCGGCGTCACCTCGGCGGCGGTGCCGGTGAAGAACGCCTCGTCGGCGCAGTACATCTCGTCGCGCGTGATGCGCTTCTCGCGCACCTCGATGCCCAGGTCGCGGGCAATCGTCAGCGTGGCGTCGCGCGTGATGCCGTCCAGGCACGAGGCCAGGTCCGGCGTGTAGATCACGCCGTTGCGCACGATGAACACGTTCTCGCCGGAGCCTTCGCTCACGTAGCCGTCGGTGTCCAGCAGCAGCGCCTCGTCGTAGCCCAGGCTGGTGGCTTCCTGGTTGGCCAGGATCGAGTTGATGTAGTAGCCGCTGGCCTTGGCGCGCACCAGCGACACGTTGACGTGGTGGCGCGTGAACGACGACGTCTTGACGCGGATGCCGCGCTCCAGCCCTTCCTCGCCCAGGTAGGCGCCCCAGGGCCAGGCGGCAATGGCCACGTGGATCGTGTTGCCCTTGGCCGAGACGCCCAGCTTTTCCGAGCCGATCCAGACCAGCGGGCGGATGTAGCACGACTCCAGGTTGTTGGCGCGCACCACCTCGCGCTGGGCGGCTTCGAGCGTGGCCTCGTCGAACGGCATCGCCATCTGGAAGATCTTGGCCGAATTGAACAGGCGGCGCGTGTGCTCCTTCAGGCGGAAAATCGCGGTGCCGTCCGGGGTCTTGTAGGCGCGCACGCCCTCGAATACGCCCATGCCGTAGTGCAGGGTGTGCGTCAGCACATGAATCTTGGCGTCGCGCCATTCAATCAGCTTGCCGTCCATCCAGATCTTGCCGTCGCGATCTGCCATCGACATGGTCGTCTCCCCGTCACCAACAAAAGTCGTAAAGGCGCCATTGTAAGCCGGGGGGCCTTGTGTGCCAACGCGGGGTGGCGTGCGCGCCGTTCTACAATCGCACGTTCCCTGTCCCGACCATCCGCGCCGTTCGTGTCCCATTCCCCGCCCAGCCCCCCCGACTCCGACGTGCCGGACGGCGACGACCGCTGGCGCGACGCGCTGGGGGCGCTGGAGGCGCTGGCCGGCGGCGCGCCCGCCCCGGAGCCGGGCGCCGCGCGCCGGCTGGTCTGGGCGCTGACGCTGGGCGCCGACGGCGAGGTGGATGCCATCGAGCCGATGGAGCAGGCGTGGAGCGCGCGCGGCTGGAGCCGGCCGCGCCCCGTGCCGCTGGCGCGCGTGGCCGCCGATGACGCCCTGCCGCCGTGGGATGCCCGCTTGGCCCGGGCCATCCGGCGCGATACCTCCCGCAACCGCCGCCACGTGCTGGACCGCGCCGCCGCGGCGCTGGCGCTGGTCGGCCACCCGGCCGTGGTGCTGGCCCACGCGCCGACGATCCCGATGGAAGTGCTCGAAGCGACGCCCGCGCTGGAAGCCGTGCGCGAGGGCGACCGCTACCTGCTGCGCATCGTGCCGCCGCTGCGCGCCGCGAAGTCGATGGAGGATTTCCTGCCCGCCGCTGCCCGGCAGGAGGCCGAGGCGCTGCGCCACATCACCGTGCTGCAGGACGGCGCCCGCCGGCTGCGCGTGTACCGCTTCACCGCCGCGCAGGCCGAGGCCGCCAAGCTGATGGCCGGCGGGCTGGCCGTGCCCGCCACCGCGCAGGCCCGGCTCGACAGCACGCTGCGGGCGCTGGCCGGGCACTTCCAGATCCATGCCGACAGCTCGGGCGAGGCCCGCGAGCGCGAGCCCGAAACGCGGCTGCGCGCCGAGGTGGCCCCGGTGGGGCGGGGCATCAGCCTGCGGCTGGTGGTCACGCCGCTGGGGCCGCTCGGGCCGCGCCTGGCGCCGGGCCACGGCCGGGCGAAGCTGATGGCGACGCTGGGCGGCGAGACGCTGGTCACCGAACGCCAACTCGACGCCGAACTCGCGCACGTGGCCGAGGTCTTCGACGCGCTACCCCGGCTGGTGCAGCTGGCGCCGGCCAGCGGCGAGCTGGCCTGGACGCTCGACGATCCCGAGGACGCGCTGACGGCCATCGAAACGCTGCCCGGCCTGCCGGGCGTGATCGACCTGGAATGGCCGCGCGGCCGCGAACTGCGCGTGCTGCCGGCCGACCTGCCGCAATTGGCGGTCAGCGTGGAATCGGGCAGCGAATGGTTCAAGCTGGTCGGCGAACTGCACGTGGCCGAGGGGCTGGTGCTGTCGCTGGAAAAGCTCGTGGCGTGGGCGCACGGCCACGCGGGCCGCTTCATCCCGATGGACCACGGCGTGTACGTGGCGCTGACGGCCCAGTTGCGCGACCGGCTGCGCGACCTGGCCGCCGTGGGCGATGGCGTGCGCGACGGCATCCGCGTGCCGCTGGTGGCCACGCCGTGGCTCGACGACGTGCTGGCCGGCGCCGGCGTCGATCCCGACGCGCACTTCCGCACGCGGGTGAAGCGGCTGCACGCGGCGCGCGCGCATGACGCCCCGGCGCCGCCCGCGCTGGCGGCCGAGCTGCGGCCGTACCAGCTGGAAGGCTATCGCTGGATGATGTCGCTGGCCGAGGCCGGCTTCGGCGCCTGCCTGGCCGACGACATGGGGCTGGGCAAGACGCTGCAGTCGCTGGCGCTGCTGGTGGCGCGCGCGCCCGGCGGGCCCGCGCTGGTGGTGGCGCCCACGTCGGTCTGCGGCAACTGGGCGGCCGAGGCGCGCCGGTTCGCGCCCACGCTGACCGTCCATGTCTACGCCGAGGGCGACCGCACGGCCATCGTCGGCGCGGCTGGCGCGGGGGACCTGGTCATCGTGTCGTACAACCTGCTGCAACAGGCGCGCCGCGATTTCTGCGCGCGGGGCTGGCACACCGTGGTGGCCGACGAGGCGCAGTCGTTCAAGAACCCGTCGTCGCGGCGCGCGCAGGCGATGTTCGCGCTGCCGGCCGACTGCCGCGTGGCGCTGTCCGGCACGCCCGTGGAAAACCGCCTGGCGGAACTGTGGGCCGTGATGCGGTTCTGCAACCCGGGGCTGCTCGGGTCGCTGGCCCGCTTCAACGAGCATTTCGCCAACCCCATCGAACGCAACGGCGCCCGCGAGCCCCGCGCGCGGCTGCGCCGGATGATCGCGCCATTCGTGCTGCGGCGGACCAAGGCGCAGGTGCTGGACGAACTGCCGCCGCGCACGGAACTGGTCATCCGCGTCACGCCCGAGCCGGCCGAGGCGGCCCATTACGAGGCGCTGCGCCGCCAGGCGCTGTCCGAGGCCGAACGCGCACTGCTGCGGCCGCGCAAGCCGGCCAGGGCGCGGGCCACGCCGCCCGAGCCCGACGCCCGCATCCACGTGCTGGCGCAACTGATGCGGATGCGCCGCGCGGCCTGCGATCCCCGGCTGGCGACGCCGGAAACCGGGCATCCCGGCGCCAAGGTCCGCGCCTTTGCCGAACTGGCCGCCACGCTGGCCGCCAACGGCCATCGCACGCTGGTCTTCAGCCAGTTCGTCGACTACCTGCAGTTGCTGCGCCAGCCGCTGGACGAGGCCGGGCTGGCCTGCCAGTACCTGGACGGCGCCACGCCCGCCGCCGAACGCACGCGCCGCGTGGCGGCATTCCAGGCGGGCGAGGGCGACGTCTTTCTGATCAGCCTGAAGGCCGGCGGCTTCGGCCTGAACCTGACGGCCGCCGACTATGTGGTCATCGCCGACCCCTGGTGGAACCCCGCCGCCGAAGACCAGGCCATGGGCCGCGCCCACCGCATCGGCCAGCAACGGCCGGTCACCGTCTACCGCCTGATCACGGCCGGCACCATCGAGGAACGCATCGTCGACCTGCATCAAGGGAAACGCGCGCTGGCCGAAGGCGTGCTGGACGCCACCGCCGACGAAGCCACCGGCCGCGAGGCGGCGCTGCTGGATGTGGATGAACTGGTGGGTTTGCTGCGGCGGTAGGGGTTTGGGGGCAGGCGGTGGGATCCGGGACAAGTCGTGGTTGGAACCGCCCGGCCCTCTCCCTAACCCTCTCCCGCAGGCGGGAGAGGGGACTGGCTTGTGGTGATTCGCAAGCGTTCGACTCCCCCAAATCTCCCGCCGGTTCGCTCCCGCAAGACTCCCGAAGTCCGCCGGTTTGCTCCCTCTCCCGCAGGCGGGAGAGGGGACTGGTCTGTGGTGATTCGCAAGCGTTCGACTCCCCCAAATCTCCCCCCGGTTTGCTCCCCTCTCCCGCCTGCGGGAGAGGGGTTGGGGGAGAGGGCCGGCCGCGCCAAATCTGATCGCGGTGCACCAAACGGTATACAACTTTGGCGTCATTGTGGTGCTTGGGAACGGGCGTGGATGGCAGTCATAAACGCTGACCCTCACCCCCGCACCCCTGTCCCACTGGGCGGGAGCGGGAAGCACCCACCCGCTAGCCGGGCTGCCGCAGCGCACACCACCCTGGCATAAATACTGCCTTGTGATTCTCTGAAACCTGAATATAGTATACCGAACCCCGCAAGCCAGCCGACCTGGCCCAAGCCCAAAACGGAGCCCCCGTGACCCTGCCGCCCCCGACTGCCGCCAATCCGTCCGATGCCTGCTGGCTGCCTGCCCATGTCGCCGCCGCGCAACTGGCGCGCCGCGAGACCACGGCGGTTGCGTTGGTGGATGCCTGTCACGCGGCCTGGCAGGCGCGGCATGCGGCGGTCAATGCGATGGTGCTGGCCGATTTCGAGGCGGCGCGCGAGGCGGCGGCGGGCAGCGATGCGCGGCGGCAGGCCGGGCGGACGCGCGGGCCGCTCGATGGCGTGCCGTTCTCGGTCAAGGAGTCGTTCGACGTGGCCGGCTGGCCGACCACCTGCGGTGCGCCGGCGCGGGCCACCCATCGTGCCGCCGCCGATGCCGTGGTCGTCGAGCGCCTGCGCGCGCATGGCGCGGTGCTGCTTGGCAAGACCAACGTGCCGCTGGGCCTGCGGGACTGGCAGACCTACAACGCCGTCTACGGCACCACGCGCAATCCGCACGACCTGTCGCGTACGCCGGGCGGGTCGTCGGGCGGCAGCGCGGCGGCGGTCTGCGCCGGGATGAGCTATTTCGATATCGGGTCCGATATCGGCTCGTCGCTGCGCAACCCGGCCCACTACTGCGGCGTGTTCTCGCACAAGAGCAGCCACGGCATCGTGCCGTTGCGCGGTCATGGCAATGCCCAGGCCGGGTTTGCCGCGCAGGACATCAACGTGGCTGGCCCGGTGGCGCGCAGCGCGCGTGACCTGGAACTGGTGCTGCGGGCCATCGCCGGACCCGACGCCGCCGAGGGCGCCGCGTGGCGGCTAGACCTGCCGCCGTGCGACATCGCCCGGCTCGACGGCTTTCGCGTGGCCGTGCTGCCGACCCACCCGCTGGCGGAGGCCGACGCCGCCGTCAGCGGCGCCATCGAACGGCTGGGCCACTGGCTGGAGGCGGCAGGCGCGCAAGTGGCGTGGCACGTGCGGCCCGATTTCGATCCGGCCGAGCTGTGGCGCGTCTACGTGCTGCTGCTGCGCGCCACGACCTCGCTCTACATGGACGACGCCGCGTTTGCCGACGCCCTGGCGCGTGCCGGGCAGCCCGACAGCGACGATGCCGACTACGCCACGCTGCAGTTCACCGGCGCCGCGCTGAGCCACCGCCACTGGCTGCGGCTGCAGCCCGCGCGCGAGCGCTTTGCCCGCGCCTGGCACCGCTTCTTCGGCGACTACGACGTGCTGCTGTGTCCGGCGGCGTCCACCACCGCCTTTCCGCTCGACGAGCAGGGCGAGCCGTGGCAGCGGTCGATCACGGTCAACGGCCGGCCGTGGCCGCTGACGTCGCAACTGTTCTGGGCGGGCCATTCGGGCCTGTGCGGGCTGCCGTCGACGGTGGCGCCGATCGGGCCGGCCAGCGACGGGCTGCCCGTGGGCGTGCAGGTGGTGGCGGGCCGCTACCACGACCTCACGGCGCTGCGGTTTGCACAGTTGCTGGAGGACGCGGGCTTCGCGTTCCGCGCGCCGCGCATCTGACGATCATCGCTACAAAAGGGGAGGGCGATCATGCTGGACTGGTTCAGGGAGTTGTCGCGCGCGGAGCGCAAGGGGTTCTACGGGGCGTTCCTGGGGCATGCGGTCGACGTATTCGACTTCATGATCTATTCGTTCCTGATCTCCACGCTGCTGGCGCAGTGGGGCATGAGCAAGTCGATGGCGGGCGCCATCGTGACGTGGACGCTGGTGTCGTCGCTGGTGGGCGCGGTGGGCGCCGGGCTGCTGGCCGACCGCTTCGGGCGGGTGCGGGTGCTGCGCTGGACCATCCTGGTCTTCGCGGTCTCGTGCTTCCTGTGCGGCATCGCCAATTCGCCGGAACAACTGATGGTGTTCCGGATGCTGCAGGGGCTGGGCTTTGGCGGCGAATCGTCGCTGTGCATGGTGCTGGTGACCGAACTGATCCGCAACCCGGCGCACCGCGGCAAGTATTCGGGCTTCACGGCCAGCAGCTATTCGTTCGGCTGGGGCGGGGCGGCCATCGCGTATGCCATCACGTTCAGCCTGTTCGAGCCGGAAGTGGCGTGGCGCGTGTGCTTCTTCCTGGGCATCCTGCCCGCGCTGGTGGTGGTCTACCTGCGCCGCAACCTGCAGGAGCCCGAGGTGTTCCTGAAGAGCCGGGCCGAGCGCGGCGCGGTGTCGCCGGGCGCCGACCTGGCGCGCGTGTTCCGCAAGCCGCTGCTGCGCAAGACCGTGCTGTGCAGCCTGCTGTCGGGCGGGATGCTGGGCGCCTACTACGCCATCGCCACGTGGTTGCCCACGTTCCTGAAGACCGAGCGCGGGCTGTCGGTGTTCGGCACCAGTTCCTATCTGGCCGTGACGATCCTGGGGTCGCTGGTCGGCTACGTGGCCGGCGCCTACGCAACGGACCGCTGGGGCCGGCGGCTGACCTACATCGCGTTCGCGGCCGGCGCGTTCGTGATGGCGATGATCTACATGGTGATCCCGGTCTCGAACACGTCGATGCTGTTCCTGGGCTTTCCGCTCGGGGTGCTGATGCAGGGCGTGTTCTCGGGCATCGGGGCGACTATCTCGGAGTCGTACCCGAGCAGCGTGCGCGCCACCGGCTACGGCGTGTCGTACAACCTGGGCCGCGTGATCGGATCGTTCTTCCCGCTGGCCGTGGGCTGGCTCAACAGCGGGCGCACGTCGCTGGCGCTGGCCATCGCCATGGTGGCCGGGGTGGGCTACGCGCTGGTGATGGTGTCGGCCGCGCTGCTGCCGGAGACGTCGGGCATCGACCTGAACCAGGCGGGCGGCGGCGACGACCACGACCCCGAGGCGGCCCGGCAGCCGGCCGTGGCGTCGGGCGCGCCGGCCGGCAAGCTGGCCTGAATGGCCGCCGGGACCCGTCCGGCGAGGGGCGGGGCGCGGCCGTTTGACCTCGATACAACAGTTGCCCGGACACTTTTAAGCTGCTGCTTACCAGCGGCGGTCGCGGGCCTATAATGGCTGCTCCGCCATCGGCCACGCGCGTGCGTGGCCGATGGTCTTTCCTGACGGCAATGCCGCGCCAGACGGCCTGCCGTGCCTCTCTTCTCATCTCGCCATGACACCCCGAACGTCGTCCCCGGTGTGGTTGCGCCTTTGGCTACGGTTTGCCGAGGTGGAGCGCACTGCCTTTCTCGCGGGCGCGCGGTTCTTCGCGCCTTCCCTGCCCGCCGTGTTCTCGTGGGGCCTGGTCACCGGGGTGGCCATGAGCAAGTCGGCGCTGACCGTGCCGGAGGCCATCGGCATGTCGCTGCTGGTCTATGCCGGCTCCGCGCAGCTGGCGGTGCTGCCGCTGTTCGCGGCCGGCATGCCGATCTGGACGGTCTGGCTGACGGCGGCCGTGGTGAACCTGCGCTTCGTGATCTTCAGCGCCGCGCTGCAGCCGCATTTCAACTACCTGTCGGGATGGCGCCGCACGCTGCTGGGCTTCTTCAACGGCGACCTGCACTTCGTCTATTTCATGCAGCGCTATACCGAGCCGGGCCACGTGCCGGGCAAGGAAGGCTATTTCTGGGGCATGGCGCTGATCAACTGCGCCACGTGGCAGGTGTCGTCGATCATCGGCATCCTGCTGGCCAGCCTGTTCCCCGATAGCTGGGGCCTGGCGCTGGCCGGCACGCTGGCGCTGATCCCGGTGATGATCGCCACGATCAACTCGCGCTCGACGCTGATGGCGGTGGTGGTGTCGGCGGTGGTGGCGCTGCTCTGCTTCGACCTGCCGTACCGGCTGGCGCTGGTGCTGGCCGTGGTGGCCGCGATTGCCGCCGGCATGGTCAGCGACGAGATGGCCGCGCGGGCCACGCTGCGCGGCATCCGCGCGCGCCGGCGCGAGCAGCCGACCGGAGACCAGGCATGAGCCATGTGGAGACCTGGGTGGCCATCGTCGGCATGACCGTGGTGACGGTGCTGTCCCGCGCGCTGTTCCTGATGGCCGGCGAGCGCGTGACGGTGCCGGACCGCATCCAGCGCGCGCTGCGCTACGCACCGGCCGCCGCGCTGGCGGCCATCATCCTGCCGGACCTGCTGACCTTCGAGGGGCATTTCACGATCGCGCCGGGCAACGACAAGCTCATGGCCGGCATCGCCGCCACGCTGTGCTACGTGTTCACGAAGCGCATGGTCGGCATGATCGTGGTGGGCATGGCCGTCTACACCGCGCTGCGGCTGCTGGGCTAGGCCGCGTCGCGCGTGCGGCCGCCCGGCTCGGCCAGGATGCTGGCCAGCCGCGTGAGCAGGTGCGCCAGCTGCGCCTGCGTGCTGGTGCTGGTCTTGGTGAAGATGGCCTTCAGCTGCGAGCGTCCGGTCTCGCGCTTGATGCCGAGCTGCAGGCAGGCGTCGGGCAGGCCGATGCCGGTGGTCAGCAGCATCGCCAGCCGGTTCTCGGCCGGGGTCAAGCCATAGAGGTCGCGCAGCACGGCCGGCACCGCGCGGGGCGGCCCCTGGCTTTCGTGGATGGCCACCAGTACCGGCTGGCCCTCCCATTGCGACGGCAGCGAGAGCGACGGCGACAGCGCCACGGCCACGATCTGCGCGCCGCGGCCGTCGGCGCCGGTGGCCTGGATGGCCTGCGCCGGCTGCAGCGAGCCGGGGTCGCATAGCGCGCGCATCACATCGGCAAACGAGCGCGACAGCCGCCAGGCGTGGCCGTTGCCATTTCCGTTGCCATGCCCGCCGATATTCCCGCCGATATTCCCGCCGATATTTCCGCCGATATTCCCATGGTCCGGGCCGTCAGCCGCGCCGGGCACCTCCGAGCTCTCGCCCGGCAGCAGCCGCCGCGCCCAGGGCAGCCCCGCCGCGTTGGACAGCAGCAGCCGGCCCGATTCAGCGAACACCAGCACGCCGAACGGCAGCCGGTTGAGCAGGTCGGCCGACACATGGCCCTGCTGGGCCGCGGCGTGGGTGCGGTCGCGCAGCGCCAGCGCCTCGCGCAGGTGCGGGATGGCCCAGTCCAGCGCGCGGGCGTCGGCTTCCGCATAGCCTTCCTCGCCGGCCGGCCGTTGCAGCGCCAGGTAGATCTCGTGCGTGGGCCGGCGGTCGACCAGGCAGGCCATGACCGACGTCAGCGCGACGTCGTCGAGCGCCTGGCCGCGCAGCGGCGCGTGGCCGGTCTCCATGCCAGGCAGGTCGCGCCGGTCGATCTGCCAGCCGCCCACCGGCAGCACGCCGGCGAACGGCATGCCGCCGTGCACGCGGTACGGCGGCGGCAGGATGGCCAGGTTGTCCGGCGCGCGATTGACCAGATGGCGCACGTGGACGGTCTGGTGCCGGGTATCGAGCACCAGCAGGGACGCCTGGATGCTGCCGCTCCACTTGCACAGCGCGTAGAGGCTGCGTTGCCATGCCAGGGGATCGAGCACCCCCTGGTAGAGACCGCGGATGGTCTCGTGCATGTCACCTTCGGTCATGCAGAAATCCTTTCTTCTAGCTTTTTTGTGTGATGAAACGAGCGCACGCACGCCGGCTGTCGCTCGCGTGGCGCTGTCCGTCGCTGACAGTGTTGACAATGGCCGCCCAATGGCGGGCCGCTAGGCGCCGTGAAGCGTGGTGGCGAGCCTGGTCAGGAGGTGGGTGAACTGCGCCTGGCTGGTGCAGCCGGTCTTCTGGAAGATCGACTTGAGCTGGGTGCGGGCGGTTTCATGGCGGATGCGCATGTGCCGGGCGGCATCGGGAAGACCTTCGCCGGTGGCCAGGCGCGATGCCAGGCGGGTCTCGGCGGGGGTCAGGGAGAACAGGTTGCGGAGCACGGTGTCCAGCAGGACCGACGGGGCGCCGGCCTCGTGCACGACGACCAGCGCCGCGGGTTGTTGCCAGGCCGAGGCAAAGGCGTGCGTGGCGGGCAGCGGCAGCACCAGCACGTCGGCCACGTTGCCGCTGGCGTCGGTGGCGCGGGCGGCCTGGGCGCCCAGCGGGTTGGCCGGGTCGCAGGCGGCCTGCACCATTTCCGGAAACGGGCGCGAAAGCTGCCAGCTGGCCGTCTTGCCGGCCGGATCGAGCCGGCGCGCCCAGCGTTCGCCGGCCATGTTGGCCAGCAGCAGGTGCCGGTCGGGCGTGTAGACGGCCACGGCAAAGTCCATCCGTTCGAGCAGCCGCGCCGACAGCGACGCCATCGTCGACAGCGCCAGCGTGCGGTCGCGCATGGCCACGGCGCTGCGCATGTGCGGGATGATCCAGTCCAGCCGGCGCGTGTCTTCGCCGGAGAACGTGTCCTGCGTCAGCGCGCGCTGCATCGAGAAATAGACCTCGTAGTGCGGCTGGCGCTCCACCAGGCAGGCCACGTACGACCGCAGCTCGAAGCGGTTGAAGAAATCGCGATAGAACGGGTGGCGCGCCATGGCCTGCGGGCCCAGGTCGCGCGCGTCGATGTACCAGGCGCCCGGCACCAGCCGGGGCGCGAAGTCCTTGGCCGGGTCGATGGCCTGGAATTCGTTCTCGTAGGTGGTGAACAGTTCGACCACGGGGTTGACCACCTCGTTGACGGTCACCTGGTCGCGCACGGTGTCCCACACCATCATCGACGCATGCGCGCTATCCGCGATCTCGGTCAGCGTGCGCAGGCTCTGGTGCCACGCTGCCGGATCGAGAACGCCTTCATACAATCCACGGATGGCGCCGTGGATGGCGGACTGCTCCATCTGACTACCCCCTTGCATTTAGCTACTTCAATCCTTCCCGCGTGTCCGTCGCGCACGTCCGGGGAATGGTTGGGCGCCGATCTGTGGCCGGCTGCCGACATCATGTACCAAAATTATCAAAAGTGGTTCGAGTGTCTGACAATGCATACGTTTAGTACATTAACCGTACATTAACCGAAGCGACCGTGCGCCGGGTCGCGAAACACGCCCTACTTCAGGGGGGTCTGCGCCACCGGGGCCTGCCGCGCCACGCCCAGGGCCCGGATGGCCGCAAATTGGCCACCACGATCAGGTAAAATGCCGGCTTCCCCGACTTCTGTGGACGGATGTATGCCGTCCACGTCCCCGCGCTTACCGCCATGACCTCTGTCCTGCGTCTTTCCGATCTCATTTCCCAAGGCAACCTCTCCGGCAAGCGTGTGTTCATCCGCGCCGACCTGAACGTGCCCCAAGACGACGCCGGCAACATCACCGAAGACACGCGGATCCGCGCCTCGGTGCCGGCCATCCAGGCCTGCCTGGACGCCGGCGCGGCTGTGATGGTGACGTCACACCTGGGCCGCCCGACCGAGGGCGAGTTCAAGCCCGAGGATTCGCTGGCGCCCATCGCCACGCGCCTGTCCGAGCTGCTGGGCAAGCCCGTGAAGCTGGTGCAGAACTGGATCGACGGCGTGGAAGTGGCGCCCGGCCAGGTGGTGCTGCTGGAAAACTGCCGCGTCAACAAGGGCGAGAAGAAGAACAGCGACGAACTGGCTCAGAAGATGGCCAGGCTGTGCGACGTCTACGTGAACGACGCCTTCGGCACCGCCCACCGCGCCGAAGCCACCACCCACGGCATCGCCAAGTTTGCCCCGGTGGCCTGCGCCGGCCCGCTGCTGGCCGCCGAGATCGACGCGCTGGGCCGCGCGCTGGGCCAGCCGGCCCGCCCGCTGGTGGCCATCGTGGCCGGTTCCAAGGTGTCGACCAAGCTGACGATCCTCAAGGCGCTGGCCGACAAGGTGGACAACCTCGTGGTGGGCGGCGGCATTGCCAACACGTTCATGCTGGCCGCCGGCCTGAAGATCGGCAAGTCGCTGGCCGAGGCCGACCTGGTGGGCGACGCCCGCGCCATCATCGACATCATGGCCGCGCGCGGCGCGTCGGTGCCGATCCCCGTGGACGTGGTCTGCGCCAAGGAATTCAGCGCCACGGCCGCCGCCACGGTCAAGGACGTCAAGGACGTGGCCGACGACGACATGATCCTGGACATCGGCCCGAAGACGGCCGCCATGCTGGCCGAGCAGCTCAAGGCCGCCGGCACCGTGGTCTGGAACGGCCCGGTCGGCGTGTTCGAGTTCGACCAGTTCGGCAACGGCACCAAGGTGCTGGCCGAGGCCATCGCGTCGTCGAAGGCGTTCTCGATCGCCGGCGGCGGCGACACGCTGGCCGCCATCGCCAAGTACGGCATTGCGGACCGCATCGGCTACATCTCCACCGGCGGTGGCGCCTTCCTGGAATTCCTGGAAGGCAAGACGCTGCCCGCATTCGAGGTGCTGGAGCAGCGCGCCGCAGGCTGATCCGATCGCCCCGGACCGGGCCGGCGGGTTTGCCGGCCGGTCCGCCCGACCCGTCGTCCCCTGAAGCCCCCGAACAGGAAACGCCCGAATGACCCGCTCCACCAAGATCGTCGCCACGATTGGCCCCGCGTCCAGCTCGCTGGACATGCTGACCCGCATGATCGCGGCCGGGGTTGACGTGGTGCGCCTGAATTTCTCGCACGGCACCGCGCAGGACCATATCGACCGCGCCCAGCTTGTGCGCGACGCCGCCGCCGCGTGCGGCCGCGAAGTGGCGATCATGGCCGACCTGCAGGGCCCCAAGATCCGCGTGGGCAAGTTCGAACAGGGCAAGGTCACGCTGAAGGCCGGCGACCCGTTCGTGCTGGATTCGGCCTGCGAGCTGGGCAACCAGGAGCGCGTGGGGCTGGACTACAAGGACCTGCCGCGCGACGTGGGCCCCGGCGACGTGCTGCTGCTCAACGACGGCCTGATCGTGCTGGTCGTGGACCGCGTGATCGGCCGCGAGATCTTCACCACGGTGCGCGTGGGCGGCGACCTGTCGAACAACAAGGGCATCAACCGCCAGGGCGGCGGGCTGTCGGCGCCGGCGCTGACCGCCAAGGACATGGAGGACATCAAGACCGCCATGGCCCTGGGCGCCGACTACGTGGCCGTGAGCTTTCCGAAGAACGCCACCGACATGGAAATGGCGCGCCAGCTTGCCAACGTGGCCGGCCAGCCCCATAACCACAAGGCGCGGATGATCGCCAAGATCGAGCGGGCCGAAGCCATCCGCCCCGGCGTGCTGGAGGAAATCCTCGGCGCGTCGGACGGCATCATGGTGGCGCGCGGCGACCTGGCCGTGGAGGTGGGCAACGCCGCCGTGCCGGCGCTGCAGAAGCGCATGATCCGGCTGGCCCGCGAGGCCAACAAGCTGACGATCACGGCCACGCAGATGATGGAAAGCATGATCGTCAACCCGGTGCCGACGCGCGCCGAGGTGTCGGACGTGGCCAACGCCGTGCTGGACGGCACCGACGCGGTGATGACGTCGGCCGAGACCGCCGCCGGCCGGTATCCCGTGGAAACGGTGGAGGCCATGGCCGCGATCTGCCTGGAGGCCGAGAAGTCCGAGGTGGTGCAGCTCGACACCGATTTCCTGAACCAGACCTTCTCGCGCATCGACCAGTCGATCGCCATGGGGGCGCTGTTCACGGCCTATCATCTAGGCGTGAAGGCGATTGCCGCGCTGACCGATTCCGGCGCCACGGCCCTGTGGATGAGCCGCCACCGGATTCACGTGCCGATCTACGCCATGACGCCCAACCTGGCGTCGCAGCGCAAGATGCAGCTCTACCGCAATGTGGTGCCGCTGCCGCTGCAGTCGAGCACGGACCGCGACGAGGCGCTGGAGCAGGCCGAGGAACTGCTGCTGGCCCAGGGGGCCGTCCAGCACGGCGATTTCATCGTGCTGACGATTGGCGAGCCGATGGGCCAGGCCGGCGGCACGAACACGCTGAAGATCGTGCGGGTCGGCAGCAAGTTCAAGTAGCCCATGACGTCCGATGTGGCGTGGTGCACCGACGGCCCGCCACGGATGCGCGAACCTGCCCGGCGCAGCATCGACAAGAACACCGAGATACCCAAACCTTTCATTCAGGAGCAAGACATGCCACTCGTATCCATGCGCCAGTTGCTGGACCACGCCGCCGAGAACGGCTACGGCCTGCCGGCCTTCAACGTGAACAACCTTGAGCAGGTGCAGGCCATCATGCAGGCCGCCGACGAGGTGAACGCGCCGGTGATCATGCAGGCCTCCGCCGGGGCGCGCAAGTACGCTGGCGAGCATTTCCTGCGCCACCTGATCGAAGCGGCCGTGGAAGCCTACCCGCACATCCCCGTGGTGATGCACCAGGATCACGGCCAGTCGCCGGCCATCTGCCAGGGTGCCATCGACCTGGGCTTCTCGTCGGTGATGATGGACGGCTCGCTCAAGGAAGACGGCAAGACCCCGTCGGACTACGAGTACAACGTGGACGTGACCCGCAAGGTGGTGCAGCTTGCCCACGCCGTGGGCGTGACCGTGGAAGGCGAACTGGGCTGCCTGGGCTCGCTGGAAACCGGCGAGGCGGGCGAGGAAGACGGCATCGGCGCCGAGGGCAAGCTCGACCACTCGATGCTGCTGACGGACCCGGAGCAGGCCGCCGACTTCGTCAAGGCCACCCAGCTCGACGCGCTGGCCATCGCCATCGGCACCTCGCACGGCGCCTACAAGTTCACGCGCAAGCCCACGGGCGACATCCTGGCGATCAGCCGGATCAAGGAAATCCACGCCCGCATCCCGAACACCCACCTGGTGATGCACGGCTCGTCGTCGGTGCCGCAGGAGCTGCTGGAGGAAATCCGCAAGTTCGGCGGCGACATGAAGGAAACGTACGGCGTGCCGGTCGAGGAAATCCAGGAAGCGATCAAGTACGGCGTGCGCAAGATCAACATCGACACCGACATCCGCCTGGCCATGACCGGCGCGATCCGCCGCTTCTTTGCCGAGAACCCGAGCAAGTTCGACCCGCGCGAGTACCTGAAGCCGGCCCGCGAAGCCGCCAAGCTGGTCTGCAAGGACCGCTACGTGGCGTTTGGCTGCGAAGGCCAGGCCAGCAAGATCAAGGCCGTGTCGCTGACCGACATCGCCGGCCAGTACAAGTCGGGCAAGCTCGCCCAGGTCGTGCAGTAACCTGCCGTCCCCGCCGCCCCGCCGCGTGGCCGCCCGATGACGGGCGGGGCGCCCGGGGCGCTACCGTTTGATGGGGCTTCGGCTTGCGCGCGAAGCCCCGCCTGTTTTCCGCCGCACCCGCTTACCAACCATGCCTGACGCCCTCTACGAATCCTCCATCCAGTCCCTGCCGCTGCTCGGCAAGGGCAAGGTCCGCGACAACTACGCCGTTGGCGAGGACAAGCTGCTGATCGTGACGACCGATCGCCTGTCGGCGTTCGACGTGGTCATGGGCGAGCCGATTCCGGCCAAGGGTCGCGTGCTGAACCAGATGGCCAACTTCTGGTTCCGCCGGCTGGCCCACATCGTGCCGAACCACGAGACCGGCGTGACCGCCGAGAGCGTGGTGGCGCCCGAGGAAGTGGCGCAGGTGCAGGGCCGCGCCGTGGTGGTCAAGCGCCTGAAGCCGATCCTGGTGGAAGCGGTGGTGCGCGGCTACCTGGCCGGCAGCGGCTGGAAGGACTACCAGGCCACCGGCAAGGTCTGCGGCATCGCGCTGCCGGCCGGCCTGCAGAACGCGCAGAAGCTGCCCGAGCCGATCTTCACGCCGGCGGCCAAGGCCGAGATGGGCGAGCATGACGAGAACATCTCGTTCGAGGAAGTCGAGCAGCGCATCGGCAAGGAACTGGCCGCAAAGATGCGCGACATCTCGATCCGGCTGTACAAGGAAGCGTCGGAATACGCGGCCACGCGCGGCATCATCATCGCCGACACCAAGTTCGAGTTCGGCCTGGACGCCGACGGCACGCTGACGCTGATGGACGAGGTGCTGACCGCCGATTCGTCGCGCTTCTGGCCGGCCGATTCGTACCAGGTGGGCACCAACCCGCCGTCGTTCGACAAGCAGTTCGTGCGCGACTGGCTGGAGGCCGTGCGCATCGACGGCAAGCCGTGGCCCAAGACCGCCCCGGCCCCCCAACTGCCCGACGACGTGGTGCAGAAGACGGCGGACAAGTACAAGGAAGCACTGACCCGCCTGACCGGCGAGCAACTGCAGTAAGGCGAAGGGCGCGAACGATGACGCAAGCAGCAAAGCCCGTGGTGGGCGTGGTGATGGGCAGCAGCTCGGACTGGGACGTGATGCAGCACGCCGTGGCCATGCTCAAGGATTTCAATGTGCCGTTCGAGGCACAGGTGGTGTCGGCCCACCGCATGGCCGACGACATGTTCCGCTACGCCGAGACGGCGCGCGGCCGTGGCCTCCGCGCGATCATCGCCGGGGCCGGGGGCGCGGCGCACCTGCCGGGCATGATCGCCGCCAAGACGATCGTGCCGGTGTTCGGCGTGCCGGTGCCGTCCAAGTACCTGCGCGGCGAGGATTCGCTGCTGTCGATCGTGCAGATGCCCAAGGGCGTGCCGGTGGCGACGTTCGCGATCGGCGAGGCCGGCGCGGCCAACGCGGCGCTGCACGCCATTGCCACGCTGGCCACCACGGACGACGCGCTGGCCGCCGCGCTGGACGCGTTCCGGGCCAAGCAGACCGAGGCCGCGCGCGCGATGCAGTTGCCGGTGTGACGCCACCCTCCGTTCCAGAATCCGTAGTGACCCAAGCCTGAGCCATGCCGACCGATATCCATCCCTACCTGTCCGAAGCCCATACGCCGGAGTCGCGCGCCGAATTCGGCGTGGACGCGCCTGGCGCGCCCATCCTGCCCGGCGCGTGGCTTGGCATGCTCGGCGGCGGCCAGCTTGGCCGCATGTTCACGCACGCGGCGCAGTCGATGGGCTATCGCGTGTGCGTGCTCGACCCCGACCAGGACAGCCCGGCCGGCAACGTGGCCGACCGCCACATCTGCGCCAGCTACACCGACGAGGCCGCGCTGGCCGAGCTGTCGAAGCTGTGCCAGGCCGTGAGCACCGAGTTCGAGAACGTGCCGTCGATCTCCCTGGACCGACTGGAGCAGGCCGGCGTGTTCGTGGCGCCGCGCGGCTACTGCGTGTCGATTGCCCAGAACCGCATCGGCGAGAAGAAGTTCTTCGCGGCATGCGCCGAGCGCACCGGCGTGCCGCCGGCCCCGCACTGGGTGATCCAGCACGACGCCGACGTGGACAACGTGCCCGACACCGTGCTGCCGGGCATTCTCAAGACCGCGCGCATGGGCTACGACGGCAAGGGCCAGGCGCGCGTGAAGACGCGCGACGACGTGCGCGCCGCCTGGAAGGCGATGCAGCACGTGCCGTGCGTGCTGGAGCAGATGCTGCCGCTGGCCTACGAGGTGTCCGTGCTGGCCGCCCGCGCCGCCGACGGCAGCACCGCCACGTGGCCGCTGGCCGAGAACGTGCACCGCGACGGCATCCTGTTCTCGACGACGATGCCGTCGACGAGCGTGTCCGACGACATCGCCACGCGCGCCCGCGCCGCGGCGGCCTCCATCGCGTCGGAAATGGGCTACGTCGGCGTGCTCTGCATCGAATTCTTCGTGCTGACCGACGGCACGCTGGTGGCCAACGAGATGGCGCCGCGCCCGCACAATTCCGGCCATATCACGATGGATGCCTGCGAGACGAGCCAGTTCGAGCAGCAGGTGCGGGCGATGGCCCGGCTGCCGCTGGGCAGCACACGCCAGCATTCGGCCGGCAAGATGCTGAACCTGCTGGGCGACTGCTGGTTCGAGTTCGGGCTGGAGCGCACGCCGGCCTGGGACGAGGTGCTGGGCCTGCCCGGCGCCAAGCTGCACCTGTACGGCAAGAACGACGCGCGGCCGTCGCGCAAGATGGGCCACGTGAACTGCGTGGGCGAGCACGCCGAGGCGGCGTCCACGTCGTTCGACGCCGCGGCCACGGCGCTGCATATCCCGCTCTGACCGCCGATGTCCGCACGCATGCCCACGGCCGCCGAGCTTGACGAGGCGGTCAGACTCCTGGAAGCGGGCCAGCTCGTGGCCTTTCCGACCGAGACGGTCTACGGCCTGGGCGCCGACGCCGAGAACCCAGCCGCCGTGGCGCGCATCTTCGCCGCCAAGGGCCGGCCGTCGAACCATCCGGTGATCGTGCACGTGGTGGACGGCGGCGACGTCAGCTACTGGACCGACGAGGTGCCCGAGGCGGCCAGCAAGCTGATCGACGCCTTCTGGCCCGGCCCGCTGACGATCATTCTCAAGCGCGCCGCGCATATCCCGGCCGACGTGGCCGGCGGGCAGGACAGCATCGGCCTGCGCTGCCCGTCGCACCCGGTGGCCCAGGCGCTGCTGGCCCGCTTCAAGCGCGGCCGCGGCGGCATCGCGGCGCCATCGGCCAACAAGTTCGGCCAGGTCAGCCCGACCACGGCCGAACACGTGCGCGACGAATTTGGCGGCGATGTCTATGTGCTGGAAGGCGATGGCGTCGACGTCGGCATCGAATCGTCGATCGTCGACCTGTCACGGCTGGACACGGCCGGCCCGGTGCTGCTGCGCCCCGGCGCGATCACGGCCCAGATGATGGCCGACGTGCTCGGCACGGTGCCGCTGCCCCCCGACGCCGCCGCGCCACGCGCCTCGGGCACGCTCAAGGCCCACTACGCGCCACGCACCACCCTGACGCTGGCCACGGCCGACGGGCTGCCAGCCTACCTGGAAGCGTTGCCCGAAGGCGGCCGGCTCGCGTACGTCGGCCAGAAACCGGCCGGCGCGGACCCACGCTGCGTGTTCGTCCAGGCCCCGGCCACGCCGGACGCCTACGCCCAGGCGCTCTACGGTCTGCTGCGCCGGCTCGACAAGGAAGGCTACCAGCGGCTGGTTTTCGAACCAGTCCCGGCAACCCACGAATGGGACGGCGTCCGCGACCGCCTGGGCCGCGCAGCCGCGGCATTCGAGGAACAATAGCTTCGTTTAGCTCTTGGCTTTCTCCCCTCTCCCGCACGGCGGGAGAGGGGCCGGGGGTGAGGGCCAGCAGTGCAAATTGCCACTAGTCGGCAAGCAGACCCTCAACACCCTCACCCCCAACCCCTCTCCCGCAAGCGGGAGAGGGGAGCAAGAAAGCCGGTGGAGACCCGGACTTGACCCAATGTTTTCTCCCCTCTCCCGCATGGCGGGAGAGGGGCCGGGGGTGAGGGCCAGCGGCGCAAATTGCCACTAGTCGGCAAGCAGACCCTCAACACCCTCTCCCCCAACCCCTCTCCCGCAGGCGGGAGAGGGGAGCAAGAAAGCCGGTGGAGACCTGGACTTGAGACCCAATGTTTTCTCCCCTCTCCCGCAACGCGGGAGAGGGGCCGGGGGTGAGGGCCAGCGGTCAAAATCGCGACAGGTCGGCAAGCAGACCCTCAACGCCCTCTCCCCCAACCCCTCTCCCGCACGGCGGGAGAGGGGAGCAAGAAAGCCGGTGGAGCCTGGACTTGAGACCCAATGTTTTCTCCCCTCTCCCGCATGGCGGGAGAGGGGCCGGGGGAGAGGGCCAGCGGTCAAAATCGCGACAGGTCGGCAAGCAGACCCTCAACACCCTCACCCCCAACCCCTCTCCCGCAGGCGGGAGAGGGGAGCAAGAAACCAGTGGAGACCTGGACTTGACCCAGTGTTTTCTCCCCTCACCCGCACGCCTGCGGTACGCCAGGCAGCGCGGGCCAACCATCGCCCAGCCTTACTGCGCCCCCTTGTACACCCACTGCATCAGCGCGTCGTGCGCTTCCTGCGCGGCCGAGGCGTTGGGGTGGTTGATGTAGGCCACCACCACGTAGCGGTCGCCGTTGAGTGCGTCGACGTAGCCGGCCAGCGCGCGGACGTCGGCCAGGGTGCCGGTTTTCAGGTAGGCGTTGCCGGCAGCCGTGGCGCGCGTCAGGCGGTTGCGGAGCGTGCCGTCGACGCCCAGGATCGGCAGCGAGTCGACCAGTGTCGGGCCGACGTTGCTGGCCAGCGCCTGTTGCAGCAGGCGGGCCATGTCGTAGGCGCTGATGCGTTCCTCGCGCGACAGCCCCGAGCCGTTTTCCATCACCAGCCCCGGCATGTCCAGCCCCTGCCTGGCCAGCCACTGGTGGATCACGCGCGACGACTTGTCGGTGCTGGCCGGGCCCTTGCGGTCCATTTCCGCGCCGATCGTCAGGAATAGCTGGCGGGCCATCACGTTGTTCGAATACTTGTTGATGTCGCGCACGATGTCGCCAAGCGGCTGGCCGTAGTGGCGCGCCAGCAGGAAGGCGCCGCGCGGCACGGCGCCGCTGCGCAGCCCCGGCGTGCGTGCAAAGCGGCCGCCGGCGTTCTGCCATTCGGCGACGAACCCGCCCCAGATGAAATCGCTATGGCTCAGCGTGGCCAGGTTGACGATGTGCTCGCCGCAATCGGCCGAATAACTGCCGTCGAACGCTGCGACGACCGTGCCGTCCGGCTGCGGCATGATCGCCGGCGTGGCGCGTGACTTCCAGTCGCCGCAGCGGCCGTTGGCCAGCGTCAGCCGGTTGTCCACGCGCAACTGCGCCAGCGCCGGGGTAACAGCAACGCCGACGGTGCGATTGGCCGCGTCGGGCGTGATCGTGAACGAAAGCGTCTTGAAGGCGTAGAGCAGGGCGTCCGGATTGACGTTGTAGGCGCGCTGCGTCTCGCCGTCGATCGTGTAGCCGGCTTCGGCGCCGTCGGCAAAGAAGCTGCGGTCCAGCACCACGTCGCCGTCGATGGTGGCGGCGCCGGTGGACCGGGCCGTGGCCACGAGCTTGGCCATTTCCTCGGGCACCAGCTTGGGATCGCCGCGGCCGCGCAGGTAAACGTTGCCGTGGATCGTGCCGTCGGGGCCGGGCTGGGCGTCGGCGTAGAGCGAAGTCAGCCAGCGGAAGTCGGGCCCCAGCAGTTGCAGGCCGGCGAACGTGGTGACCACCTTCATCGTCGACGCCGGATTCATCGGCGTTTCCGCATTCCAGCTCACGCGGGCCTGCGGCGCGCCCACCTTGACGACGTAGAAACTGGCGGCCGACAGCGGCACCTGCGCGCGGCGCAGGGCCGTGGTCACCGTGGCGGGCAGGCCCGACCGCGCGGCGGCGGGATCGGCCGGCTCGGCCCTGGCGCGTGCCACGCCGGCGGTGGCGGCAGCGGTGGCCGCCGCCGTGGCGGCGCGCGCGGCCTTGGTGTTCTTCGAGGGCTTGGCCTGGGCTCCGGACAGGCCGAGGATGAGCAGCGTGGCCGCGACGATGGCGGGCGACAGGCTGCGGCGGAGCAGGGGCGGGCGGTTGGGCATGGCGAGCATGTTAACGCATGGTCCATGCAGCCCGGATGACATCATGCGGCCGTTTCCGGCCGCAATTCCCGCGCGAGGTCGACCCCGCGCCGCGTGGCGGGGCCGCGTTCGCCGGTCAGCCGTTGGCCGACTGGCAGTCGCGCGTGGCGGAGGGCGGGGCGGCGTTGGGCGTGGCGTTCGGGATCGGGAAGACCGCGTCGTACGCCCAGTTGTAGAAGAACGCGTAGACCATGTAGTAGCCGGCCACGGCAATGTCCATGATGAAGGCGTCCACGAGGCCGATGTTCAGGTACCACGCCACCGACGGCAGGAACACGATCAACAGCCCGCCTTCGAACATGACCGCATGGAGCACGCGGATCGGCGTGGACTTCTTGAGCTGGCCCGTGAACCGCAGCATGGCCCGGTCGAACAGGATGTTGTAGACGTAGTTCCACGTGGCGGCGATCAGCGCGGCGACCGCGCCGACGATGCCCATCTGGTGCAGGTCGTAGCCAAAGACCAAGCTGGCCAGCGGGGCAAAGACGATCAGACCGATGACCTCGAACCCGACGGTGTGACGGATACGGTCCGCAGTGGTACGCATGTGATTCTCCAGATGCCCGGGTATCGGGCGACGATGGGCGCCATTCTATCGGCCAGACAGCGGGTCGCAAGTTGGATACCATCTGCCAAACCGATAGATCGCGGAGTGACCCGTCCCATGAGCTTGTCCCTGGACCAACTGCAGGCGTTCGCCGCCGCCGCCGAGACCGGCTCTTTTTCCGCCGCCGCGCGGCGCCTGGGCAAGGCCCAGTCGGTGATCAGCGCGGCAGTGGCCAATCTGGAAGTCGACCTGGACACCGCGCTGTTCGACCGCAGCGCGCGCTACCCCGTGCTGACGCCGGCCGGCGAGCGGCTGCTGCTGGAGGCGCGCGTGATCCTGGAGCGCTGTGAGCATTTCCGGGGCGTCGCCAAGAGCCTGGGCGAGGGCGTGGAGTCGCGGCTCACGCTGGCCGTCGACGAGCTGTATCCCGAGGAAACGCTGGGCGAGCTGCTGACCGAGTTTTCCGAGCGCTTTCCGTCCGTCGAGCTGGAAGTCCTGTTCCCGCTGATGGAGGACGTGAGCCGGCTGGTGCTGAGCCAGTGCGCGGACCTGGGCATCATGTGGCGCCAGGAAATCCTGCCGCCGGAACTGGGCTTCCACGCGCTGGGCTGGGTGCCGATGCCGATCATCTGCGCGCCCGACCACCCGCTCGCGGCGCATCCCCGCGTCGACTTCGAGGACCTGAAGCGCTACCGCCAACTGATGGTCGCCACGCGCAGCGACAGCGAGGAAAAGAAACGGCTGCGCGTGGCCGCCGAGGTCTGGTGGGTGGAAAGCCAGTGGGTCATCGTCGAACTGGTCAAGCGCCGCCTGGGCTGGGCCTTCGTCCCCTGGCACGTGGCCGCCAACTCCCCGGCCGCCGCCGGCCTGGTATCGCCGCAGGTGACCTTCCAGGACCAGGACTGGCCCGTGGCGATGGAACTGGTCTGGCACAAGCAGCGCCCGCTGGGCAAGGCCGCCACATGGCTGCGCGAGCGGGTCAGCCAGCAGGCGCTGCCGGTGCCGGTGGGGCGCTAGGGGGGATGCCGTGGGTTACCGGTCGAGAAACCAGCGCACGAAATTGGCGGCACGCCGATCCGCCGAGGTGGGCGGGAACGTCAACGTGTGGAGCTCGAACGTCCCGCCCCGGACAGGCTGCGCGGCGTCGGTATATCGAATCTCGTTGTCGCCAACGTCGAATTTGTTTGCGGGTGACCAGGGCGCGAAGTGATAGCTGCGATGCGCCAACAGTCTCCCCAGCCGGTCGTAGACGCGAAGGCGGGCCTCATGCGGATGGCCGGCCGGGCCGTCAGGAAGGCTGCAAACCTCCAGAACATAACCCGCGCCGGCGAGTGTTCTTTCAGCAGACCCACAATCCCAGGGACGAGGGTCCAGGCGGAGGGCATAGATGGCAACGGTGCCTGCCAGAAGCAGACACAGCAGGGAGAAGGTCCGTAGCCGGACCCAGGTTTTCTCGGACATGAGTGATGGGGATTACGGGTCGTTCGTCAGCGCTCCTGTCGATGCGCGACGACGATAGCGCGACACGCTAACGCAGCCCCGGTCCGTTGTCTCTCGCACTTCTACGAATTTGCCGTCATGCCGCCGGCCGCCTTTCCCAATGTCACGACGCCCCGCCCGCGGCCCCCTGCTGCGGGGCGGGCTGTGCCGGCTGGGTGGCCTGTGGTGCGCCGTCGGCGGTCGGGCCATGCCACCCACCCCCCAATGCCTTGATCAGCGTCACGGCCGCCGTGTACTGGCGGCCCGTGATCGATAACGCCGTGCGTTCGGCGGTGTAGGCGGCGGTCTGGGCGGTCAGCACGTCCAGCAGGCCGGCGGTGCCGGCCTTGTAGCGGTTGTTGACCAGCGCCAGCGCCTCGCGGGCCGAGCGCAGGGCGTCGTACTGGACCTGCGCTTCCTCGTCCAGCAGGCGGGCGGCGGCGAGGTTGTCCTCGACTTCCTGGAAGGCTTCCAGCACGGTCTGGCGATAGTTGGCGACGGTCTGGTCGTAGGCGGCCACGGCCTGGGCCTTGGCGGCGCTGCGCAGGCCGCCGTCGAACACGGTGCCGGCCAGGCCGGCGCCGACCGACCATACGCGGTCCGGCAGCGACAGCCAGCGCGCGAGCGTGCTGGCTGTCAGCCCGCCCGATGCGGACAGCGAGAGCGTCGGGTAGTAGGCGGCCTGCGCCACGCCGATGTCGGCGTTGGCCGATGCCATGCGGCGTTCGGCGGCGGCGATGTCCGGACGGCGTTCGAGCAGCGTCGACGGCACCGCCACGGGCACGCGCGGCAGCGTGACGTCGGCATCGGCCACGGCCAGCGCCAGGTCGGCCGGCGGCTTGCCAACGAGTACGGCCAGCGCGTGTTCGTACTGGGCGCGCGTGATCCGGATGTCGATCAACTGGGCCTGGGCGGACTTGAGCTGGGTCTCGGACTGCAGCACGTCGGAGCGCTGCGCCGTGCCGGCCTGGTACTGGTTCTGCACCAGTTGCAGCGAGCGCTGGTAGTCGGCCACGGTGCGTTCCAGCAACGCGCGCTGGGCATCGGCCACGCGCAGCAGGAAGTAGCTCTGCGCCAGCGTGGCCTGCGTGGACAGCAGCGTCGATGCCAGGTCGGCCTCGCTGGCCTGCGCGCCGGCCTGGGCGCTTTCCACCTGCCGGCGGATGCGGCCCCAGACGTCGATCTCCCATGTGGCGGACAGCGTCGCGTTCTGGCCGTTGGTGATGCGGCCGCCCGAGCTGGACGCGCCGCGCGACACGCCCGCGTTGGCGCCCACCGTCGGGAAATAGCCGGCGCGCGCGGCCGCCAGCGCGGCGGTGGCCTGGCGGTAGACGGCCTCGGCGGCCTTGATGTTCTGGTTCGATACCTGGACCTGCGACATCAGGCCGTCGAGCACCGGATCGTCGAACGCGCGCCACCAGTCGGGGCGCGCCATCGTGTCCTGCGGCTCGGCGGTCTTCCAGTCGCCGGTCCAGGCGGGCATCGCGTCGCCGGCTTCCTTGAACGCCTTGGGCACGGGGGCGTCGGGGCGCTGGTAGTCGGGGCCCACCGCGCAGCCGGCCAGCAGGGCGCAGGCCAGGGCAACGGCGGAGAACGAAGCCGAGATCGGGAAATGGCGGCGGAACATTGCGGGAGCTTTCATCAGTGTTCAAGGTGCGGCGCGGCGCCATCGCCACGGCCGCGCTGGCGGCGGGCGCGCCAGGCGTTGACTTTCAGGCGCCAGCGGTCGAGCGTCAGGTAGACCACTGGCGTCGTGTAGAGCGTGAGCAACTGGCTGACCACCAGGCCGCCGACGATGGAGATGCCCAGCGGGGCGCGCAGCTCGGCGCCGTCGCCGCGGCCGATGGCCAGCGGGATGGCGCCCAGCAGCGCCGCCGCCGTGGTCATCATGATCGGCCGGAAGCGCAGCAGGCAGGCGCGGAAGATGGCGTCGCGCGGGCTCAGGCCGTCGCGGCGTTCGGCGTCGATGGCGAAGTCGATCATCATGATCGCGTTCTTCTTGACGATGCCGATCAGCAGGATCACGCCGATCAGCGCGATGATGCTGAACTCGGTCTTGAACAGCAGCAGCGCCAGCAGCGCGCCCACGCCGGCCGACGGCAGCGTCGACAGGATCGTCAGCGGGTGCACGTAGCTTTCGTACAGAATGCCCAGCACGATGTAGATCGTGATGATGGCCGCCAGGATCAGCAGCGGTTGGCTCTTGAGCGAGTCCTGGAACGCCTTGGCACCGCCGGCGAAGTTGGCCTGCAGCGTCTCGGGCGCGCCGATCTGGGCCATCGCCAGCTTGATGGCGTCGGTGGCCTGCGACAGCGAATAACCCTCGGCGAGGTTGAACGAGATGGTCGACGCCGCGAACTGGCCCTGGTGGTTCACGCCCAGCGGCGTGCTGGTGGGCACCACGCGGGCAAAGGCCGACAGCGGCACGCGGTTGCCGTTGCCGGTGACCACGTAGATGTCCTGCAGCGCGTGCGGCCCCTGCAGGTACTCGGGGCTCAGTTCCATGACCACGCGGTACTGGTTCAGCGGGTGGTAGATCGTCGACACCAGCCGCTGGCCGAAGGCATCGTTCAGGATGGCGTCCACCTGCTGGGCCGTCACGCCGAGCTTGGACGCCGTGTCGCGGTCGATGATGACCGACGTCTGCAGGCCCTTGTCGTTGGTGTCGGTGTCCACGTCCTCCAGCCCCTTGATGTTCGAGATGGCCGCGCGCACCTTGGGTTCCCAGGCGCGCAGCACCTCCAGGTCATCGGACTGCAGCGTGAACTGATAGGCCGAACTGCTCTGCCGGCCGCCCACGCGGATGTCCTGCACCGGCGTCAGGAACAGGCTTGCGCCGGGCTCCCTGGCCAGCTTCACGCGCAGCCGGGCGACGATCTGGTCGGCCGTCTCGGTGCGCTCGGACAGCGGCTTCAGCGTCACGAACATCTGGCCCGTGTTGCGCTGGGAGCCGCCCGTGAAGCCGGTAACGTTGACCACGGCCGGATCGGACTGGACGATCTTGATGAAGCTGTCGAGCTTGGTCCGCATCAGCTGGAACGACGTGGCCTGGTCCGCGCGGATGAAGCCGATCAGCCGGCCCGTGTCCTGCTGCGGAAAGAACCCCTTGGGCACGATCACGTACAGGTACACGTTCAGCGCGATGGTCAGCAGCAGCACGATCCAGACGACCGGGCCGTGCCGCAGCGCCACGCCCAGCGTGCGGCCGTAGGCGTCCTGCATCCAGGTGAAGACGCGCTCGCTGGCGCGGTAGAAGCGGCCCTGCGGCACGTCCGGGCGGGGCGTGCGCAGCAGCCGCGCGCACATCATCGGCGTGGTGGTCAGCGACACCACCAGCGACACCAGGATGGCCACCGACAGCGTGATGGCGAACTCCTGGAACAGCCGGCCGACGATGCCGCCCATCAGCAGCAGCGGGATGAACACGGCGATCAGCGACAGGCTCATCGACAGCACCGTGAAGCCTACCTCGCGCGCGCCGCGCAGCGCGGCGGCCAGCGGCTTCATGCCTTCCTCGATGTGGCGCGAGATGTTCTCCAGCACCACGATGGCGTCGTCGACCACGAACCCCGTGGCAATCGTCAGCGCCATCAGCGAGAGGTTGTTCAGCGAGAAACCGGCCAGGTACATGACCGAGAACGTACCCACCAGCGACACCGGCACGGCCACGCTGGGGATCAGCGTGGCGCGCACGTTGCGCAGGAACACGAACACCACCATGATCACCAGCGCCACCGAGATCATCAGCGTGTGCTCCACCTCGCGCAGCGACGCGCGGATGGTGGGCGTGCGGTCCATCATCACGTCCATCGAGATCGTGGCCGGGATCATCTTGCGCAGCGTCGGCAGCATCGCGTTGACGCGGTCCACCGTCTCGATGATGTTGGCGCCGGGCGACCGGTTCAGCACCAGCAGCACCGACGGCTTGCCGTTGGCCGACCCCGCATTGCGGATGTCCTGCACCGAATCCACCACATTGGCCACGTCCTGCAGCCGCACCGGCACCGCGAACGAATTGGGGCCCGGGTTGGCCGTGTTGCCGCCCGTGGCGCCGGTGCTGATGGTCTGCGTGCCGCTGCTGGTGGTGATGGTGGTCGTGGTGACGCCGTTGACGGTCTTGGTGCTGACGTTGCCGCCGGCGGCCGCGTTGGCCGTGCTGGCGATCAGCGCACCGGCCGAGGTAGACGAATACGTGCCCGGCGTGGCGTAGCGGATGATCAGCGGCATGTAGTCCTTGGCCGCCATCGCCTGGTCGTTGGCATACACCTGCCACGCCGTGCTGGCGTTGTCCAGGATGCCCAGCGGCCGGTTGGCGTTGGTGGCGCTGATCGTGTTGCGCACATCCTCCAGCGAGATGCCGTACTGGTTCAGCGCCGTGGGATTCAGCTCCACGCGCACGGCCGGCAGCGACGAGCCGCCAATCGTCACCTGGCCCACGCCCTCCACCTGCGACAGCTTCTGCGAGAGGATGGTGGACGCCGCGTCGTAGAGCTGGCCGCGCGACATCGTGGGCGACGTCAGCGCGATGATCATGATCGGCGCGTCGGCCGGGTTGACCTTGCGATAGGTGGGATTGTTCGGCAGGCTCGTGGGCAGCGTGGCGCGGGACGCGTTGATGGCGGCCTGCACGTCGCGCGCGGCGCCGTCGATGTCGCGCGACAGGTCGAACTGCAGCGTCACGCGCGTGGAGCCCAGCGAGCTGCTCGACGTGATCTCGGTGACCCCGGCTATCGCGCCAAGCGCGCGCTCCAGCGGCGTGGCCACGGTGGCGGCCATGGTTTCCGGGCTGGCGCCGGGCAGCGACGCCGAGACCGAGATCGTCGGAAAGTCCACCTGCGGCAGCGGCGATACCGGCAGCAGCCGGAACGCGGCCAGCCCCGCCAGCAGGATGCCGATGGTCAGCAGCGCGGTGGCAACCGGGCGATGGATAAAGGCGGCCGACAGGTTCATCGCAGGGTCGGCTCCTGCGGATGGCGCGGCGCCACGCCGCCGTCACCGCTGTCGTCGCCAGCGTTGCCCGTGCTGCCCGTGCCGTCATCGCCACCCTCGTCCGGGTCGCCGAAGCGGCGCTTGCGCCAGCCCTTGAGCCGGTACGCCACGCGGTCGAACGCCAGGTAGATCACCGGCGTGGTGAACAGCGTCAGCACCTGGCTGACCAGCAGGCCGCCCACCATCGTGATGCCCAGCGGCCGGCGCAGCTCGGACCCGATGCCCGAGCCCAGCATCATCGGCAGCGCCGCCAGCAGCGCGGCCATCGTGGTCATCAGGATCGGCCGGAAGCGCAGCAGGCACGCCTGGAAGATCGCGTCGTACGGCTTCATGCCGTGCTCGCGTTCGGCTTCCAGCGCGAAGTCGATCATCATGATCGCGTTCTTCTTGACGATGCCGATCAGCAGGATGATGCCGATGATGGCGATGATGCCCAGGTCCTGCCGGAACAGCAGCAGCGCCAGCAGCGCGCCCACGCCGGCCGACGGCAGCGTCGACAGGATGGTCACCGGGTGGATGGTGCTCTCGTACAGCACGCCAAGCACGATGTACATCGTCACCACGGCGGCCAGGATCAGCCAGAGCGTGTTCGACAGCGACGCCCGGAACGCCAGCGCGGCGCCCTGGAATTCGGTGGCCATCGAGATCGGCAGGCCGATTTCCTGCTCCACCTTCGTGATCTTGTCGACGGCGGCGCCCAGCGACTCGCCCGGCGCCAGGTTGAACGAGATCGTCGCGGCCGGGAACTGGCCCTGGTGGTTGATCACGAGCGGCCCGGTACGCTCGGAAATACGCGCGATCGACCCCAGCGGCACCTGCCCGCCCGACGACGACGGCAGCCGCAGCTCGGCCAGCGACGCCGGGCTGGTGCGGAATTCCGGCATGGTCTCCAGCACCACGCGGTACTGGCTGGCCTGCGTGAAGATCGTGGAGATCAGCCGCTGGCCGAAGGCGCTGTAGAGCGCGCTGTCGATCACGGCCGTGGTGATGCCGAAGCGGGCGGCGGCGTCGCGGTCGATCTCGACGAACGCGCGCAGGCCGTTGTTCTGCTGGTCGCTGGCCACGTCGCGCAGCTCGGGCTCGCGCTGCAGGCGTTCCACCAGCTTCGGCACCCATTCGGCCAGCACGTTCGGATCGGGGTCCTCCACCGTGAACTGGTACTGCGTGCGCGCGACGCGGTCCTCGATCGTCAGGTCCTGCACCGGCTGCATGTAGAGCGCCACGCCGCCCAGCTTCTGCACGGCCGCCTGCAGGCGGTCGGTCACCACCGCCATGCTGTCGCGCTCGTCCTTGGGCTTCAGGTTGATCAGCATGCGGCCGGCGTTGATGGTCTGATTGGTGCCGTCCACGCCGATGAACGACGAGACGCTGGCCACGGCCGGGTCCTCCAGGATCACCTTCTGCACCGCTTCCTGCTTGCGGCCCATCGACTGGAACGAACTGGTCTGCGCGGCCTCGGTGATGGCCTGGATCACGCCGGTGTCCTGCACCGGGAAGAAGCCCTTGGGCACCAGCAGGTAGAGCAGGCCGGTCAGCACCAGCGTGCCGACGGCCACCACCAGTGTGGCGGTCTGGCGCGCCAGCACCCATTCCAGCGCCCGGCCGTACCTGGCGATCACGTTGTCGAAGAAGCGGCCCGTGGCCAGGTGGAAGCGCGACTGTTCGGACTCGGGCACGTGGCGCAGCAGCCGCGCGCACATCATCGGCGTCAGTGTCAGCGACACCACGGCCGAGATCAGGATGGAGACCGCCAGCGTGATGGCGAACTCGCGGAACAGCCGGCCCACCACGTCGCCCATGAACAGCAGCGGGATCAGCACGGCCACCAGCGAGAACGTCAGCGAGATGATCGTGAAGCCGATCTGCTTGGACCCCTTGAGCGCGGCCGCCATCGGGGAATCGCCTTCCTCGATGTAGCGCATGATGTTCTCGATCATCACGATGGCGTCGTCCACCACGAAGCCCGTGGCGATGGTCAGCGCCATCAGCGTGAGGTTGTTGATCGAGAAGCCGGCCAGGTACATCACGCCGAACGTGCCCACCAGCGACAGCGGCACCGCCACGCCCGGGATGATCGTGGCCGACACGTTGCGCAGGAAGATGAAGATCACCATCACCACCAGCGCGATGGCCAGCAGCAGCTCGAACTCCACGTCGCGCACCGAGGCCCGGATGGTGGTCGTGCGGTCGGTCAGCAACTGCACGTGGACCGACGCCGGCAGCGCCGCCTGCAGCTGCGGCAGCAGCGTCTTGATGCGGTCTACCACCTCGATCACGTTGGCGCCGGGCTGGCGCTGGATGTTCACGACGATGGCCGGCCTGGCGTTGGCCCAGGCGGCCAGGCGGCTGTTCTCGGGGCCGTCGACGATCTCGGCCACGTCGGTGATGCGGATCGGCGCGCCGTTCTGGTAGCCGATGATGATCTGCCGGTACTCGTCGGCGGACTTGAGCTGGTCGTTGGCGTCGATGGTGGACGCGCGCGACGGGCCGTCGAAGCTGCCCTTGGCGCCGTTCACGTTGGCGCTGCCGATGGCCGTGCGCAGGTCGTCGATCGACATGCCCAGGTTGGCCAGCGCCGTCGGGTTGGCCTGGATGCGCACGGCCGGGCGCTGGCCGCCGCTGATCGTCACCAGCCCCACGCCCTGGATCTGCGAGATCTTGGCCGCCACGCGGGTGTCCACCATGTCCTGCAGCTTGGGCAGCGGCAGCGTGTCGGACGTCATCGCCAGCGTCATGATCGGCGCGTCGGCCGGGTTGACCTTGCTGTAGACGGGCGGCATCGGCAGGTCGGCCGGCAGCAGGTTGCCGCCGGCGTTGATGGCGGCCTGCACCTCCTGCTCGGCCACGTCGAGCGACAGCGACAGCTCGAACTGCAGCGTGATCACCGACGCGCCGCCCGAGGACGACGACGACATCTGCTTCAGGCCCGGCATCTGGCCGAACTGGCGCTCCAGCGGCGCGGTGACCGACGACGTCATCACGTCGGGGCTGGCGCCGGGGTAGAGCGTGGTCACCTGGATGGTCGGGTAGTCGACCTCAGGCAGCGCGGAAAGCGGCAGCAGCTTGAATGCGACCAGCCCCGACAGCAGGATGGCCAGCATCAGCAGCGCCGTGGCGACCGGCCGCTCGATGAAGATGCGTGAAGGATTCATGCCTTGCCCGTCCTGCGCTTACTGCTGCGGCCGCTGACCGACGCTGGCGCCCGGGTTGGCCGGCGAGTTCGTGGTCGGGTTGGGATTGGTGTCGGCGTCGCGCAGGCGGCGGCGCTCGCCGGGCAGCCCGGCGGCATCGCTGGCCGCGCCATGCGCCGCGCTGGCCCCGTGGGCACCGCTGGCACCGTGCGCGCCGCTGGCGCCGCCCCAGTTGCCGCGCCGGCCCCGCGCGCGCGGCGCGCTGGACGGCTGCAACTGCGCGGCCCGGGCGGCCGGGTCTACCGCCTCCACGACCATGCCTTCCTTGAGCCGGTCGGCGCCGTCCACGACCACGCGCTGGCCCGGCTCCAGGCCCTTCAGCACGACGGTGCGGGTGCCGTCGGTCGGTCCCAGCGTCACCACCTGGACCTTCACGGCGCTGTCGTCGCCCACCACGTAGACAAAGGTGCCCTGCTGGCCACGCTGGATGGCGGCCACGGGGATCACGGTGGCATCCTCCATGGTGTCCACGCGCGTGCGCACGTTGACGAACTGGTTCGGGAACAGCATCCCGTCGGTGTTCTGAAAGATCGCCTTGAGCTTGACCGTGCCGGTGGTGGTGTCGATCTGGTTATCGGTCGTCAGCAGCGTGCCTTCGGCAAGCTGGTTGCGCATCTGGCGGTCCCAGGCCTGCACGGCCAGCTTCTCGCCGGCGTTGAGCTTCCTGAGCACCGACGGCAGGTTGTCCTCGGGAATCGTGTAGAGCACGGTGATCGGCTGGATCTGCGTGATCAGCGCGATGCCGTTGGTGTCGCCGGTGTTGACGATGTTGCCCGGATCCACCTGGCGCAGGCCGATGCGGCCCGACGTGGGCGCCACGATCCGCGTGTAGCCCAGGTTCAGCCGCGCGTTGTCGACGTTGCCCTGGTCGGTCTTGACCACGCCCTCGTACTGGCGCACCAGTGCGTCCTGGGTGTCCACCTGCTGCTTCGAGATCGAATCCTGCGCCAGCAGCGTCTTGTAGCGCTGCTGGTCCAGCCGGGCGTTCTGCAGCAGCGCCTGGTCGCGCGCAAGCTGGCCCACGGCCTGGTCCAGCGCGGCCTGGAACGGGCGCGGATCGATCTCGGCCAGCACGTCGCCGGCCTTGACCATCTGGCCTTCCTTGAACAGCACCTTGAGAAGCGGCCCCGACACCTGGGCCCGCACCGTCACGTTGGCCACCGGCGTGACGTTGCCCAGCCCGTTGAGCACCACGTCCATGTTGCGCCGGGTGACCGTGCTGACCACCACCGGCGAGCGCGGCATCGCGTTCGCCCCGCCCGGCCCCCGCCGGCCCGCGCCCATGCCCGGCGCGCCACTGGCGCCCCCGGCGGCGGCCCCGGCTGCCGGGGTGTCCGCGCGGTGGCCGTACCAGTACCAGGCGGCACCCGCCAGCACGACGATCACGGCGGCGGCAATCCAGGTGCGGCGGCGCGGGCGCGACGGACCGCGCGGCGGGGTGGGGGGGAGAGGCTGACCTTGTTGTGGGTTGGACATGAACGGAATCCTGGGAACCGGCACGACGAAAAAAGGGGGCGCGTGCCAAACGTATCGCACAGCGGTTGTGACGGCGAAGTGGCAGAAGTATGCCGCATCGCGGGGGCAGGGCGACCCGCCGTCGGATGGGATGGCGCCCGGCATGGGCGCGACACGGGTTGAAGGATAATGTGCAGCCGTCAGCCCCCGTATTTCGCGCCTTCCCGCTTTTATTACACCGGGTTACGGGCGGCGCGGGTGTAACCTCCAGAAACAAAACGCCCGGCGCGGTTTGCAAAGTTGCATGCCGGTCCTGACTATCATGTGCCTATGCGTACAAACCAGCCCACCCAGATCCTTGTCGTCGACGACGACCCCGAACTGCGCGACCTGCTGCGCGAGTACCTGACATCGCAAGGCTTTGCCGTGTCGGTGCTGCACGACGGCGACGGCCTGCAGGCCCGGCTGGAGCGCGAGCGCCCCGCCCTGATCGTGCTGGACCTGATGATGCCCAAGGTCGATGGCCTCACGGCCCTTCGCAACCTGCGTGCCAAGAACGACGACATCCCCGTGATCCTGCTGACCGCCCGGAGCGACGAGATCGACCGGATCGTCGGGCTGGAGATTGGCGCCGACGACTACCTGGGCAAGCCGTTCTCGCCGCGCGAGCTGCTGGCGCGGATCAACGCGGTGCTGCGCCGCAAGCTGGCCCGGCCCGCCGCCGCGCCCGAGGACCGCGAATCGGTGGCTTTCGGCCCGTTCCGCGTGAACTTCCGCCAGCGCTCGCTGGAACGCAGCGGGCAGGCCGTCAACATCAGCGACACCGAGTTCGCGCTGCTGAAGCTGCTGCTGATGCATCCGCTGGAGGTGCTGTCGCGCGAGCGGATCGTGGAGCTGATGTACGGCACCGCCAACGGCATCAGCGACCGCGGCATCGACGTGCAGATCTGGCGCCTGCGCCGCCTGCTGGACGAGGACGCGCAGCGCCCGCGCTATATCCAGACCGTCCGTGGCCGCGGCTACACCTTCGTGCCGGACGAGGCCGAAGACAGCGTCCCGCAATAACTTCCTGGCATGAAGCTGAGAATCGATACCCTGTTCGGGCGGATGGCGCTGCTGATTGCCGCCGTGCTGGTGATCAGCCATTTCTCGTGGCTGGCCATCCTGCGCATGGACCGGCGCCAGCAGCAGATCGACTATTCGGTGGAACAGATGCTGTTCCAGCTCGACAGCATCCAGCGCGCGCTGGACGCCAGGCCGCCGGTGCCGCTGCCCAGCCTGGTGGAGGTGGCGGACACGGCCGCCGCCGACGAGCACGCCGGTCCGGCCAAGGCCGGCCGCCCGCGCCGGCTGGTGGAGCAGTTCACGGGCCGCCTGCCGCCGGGGTCCGAGGTGCGGCTGGAGGACGAGCTGTCCACGCCCCGGCTCTGGATCAAGCTGCCGAACCGCAGCCGCTGGATCGCCATGCCGATCCTGTTCGTGCACAACCCGCCGCCCGACAACCGGCTGATGCCGGGCGTGGTGCTGGTGGTGGGCGTGGCCATCGTGTTCGCGCTGTTCGTGGCGTGGCAGATCCAGCGCCCGGTGCGCGACATGGCCGAGGCGGCCGAGAAGGTGTCGCGCCAGCAAGTGGTGCCGCCGCTGCGCGAGCGCGGGCCGCACGAGCTGCGCCAGTTGATCGAGCGTTTCAATCGCATGGTGGCCGACCTGTTCCGCATCGACCAGGAACGCAACACGATGCTGGCGGGCATCGCCCACGACCTGAAGACCCCGCTGGCCCGGCTGCGGCTGCGCGCCGAGATGCTGTCCGATCCCAAGGCGGCGGCCGGGGTGACGCGCGACGTCGACTCGATGTCGGCCATCGTCGAGCAGTTCCTGAGCTTCGCCCAGAGCAGCGAGCCCACCGCCCGCCCGGTGCCGGTGGACAAGCGCATCGGCGAACTGGCCGCGTCGCTGCAGGAACAGGACCGTCAGGTGGTGCTGGAACTGGCCGCCGGCGACGGTTTCCGGATGATCGCCACGCAACTGGACCGCATCATCGGCAACCTCGTGGACAACGCCTACGCCTACGGCGCGCCGCCCGTGTGCGTGGCGACGGCCCGCACCCAGGAGGGCTGGCGGCTGACCGTGGAAGACCAGGGGCCGGGCATCCCGGCGGAAGCCATCGAGCGCGTGACCATGCCGTTCGTCCGGCTGGACCCGGCCCGTGGCGGCAACGCCCACTCAGGGCTGGGCCTGGCGATTGTCGACCGGCTGGTCCGCCAGGGCGGCGGCCGCCTGACCATCAGCAACCGCGAGGAAGGCGGCCTGCGCGTGGAAATGGTGTTCCCGTTCACGGCACTGGCCCAGGCCGCCTAGGTCGCGTAGATATTGCGCTGGTTTGCGCCCCTCTCCCGCACGCGGGAGAGGGGCGGGGGAGAGGGCCGGCCGTCCAGTCAGCGACTGGCCGCCCCCTCAAGCCTTCTTCTTCTCCCCGATCCGGCTTTCCTTGCCGGCCAGCAGCTTGGCGATGTTGGCGCGGTGGCGGGCGATCAGCAGGATGCTGATGACCAGCACGGCGCCGGCGATGATGTCCACGCCGGACGTCAGCACGTAGAAGAACGGCGCGAAGATCGCGGCCACCAGCGCGGCCAGCGACGAATAGCGGAAGAAGAACGCGATGATCAGCCACGTGGCCAGCGTGCCCGCGCCCAGGATCGGGTCGATGGCGAACAGGATGCCGGCCGCCGTGGCCACGCCCTTGCCGCCCGCGAAGCGGTGGAAGACCGGGAACAGGTGGCCCAGGAACACGGCCAGCGCCGCCAGCGCGATGCCGGTGTCGTCGATGCCATAGCGCGCGCCGACGTACCGGGCCAGCATGACCGCCACGTAGCCCTTCAGGCCGTCGCCCAGCAGCGTCAGGATGGCGGCCTTCTTGTTGCCGGTGCGCAGGACATTGGTGGCGCCGGGGTTGCCCGAGCCGTAGCTGTGCGGGTCGGGCAGGCCCATGACCTTGCTGACCACGACGGCGAACGACACCGATCCGATCAGGTAGGCGATGACGGCAGAAATCAGGTTGACCATTGTTGGGTGATGAAGACAAGGAATTTCAGGCTGGCGCGATTGTAGCGCGGCAGCGGGGCCGTTGACTCCGGGGTTACCCCACGGGCCACGGGCCGGCCATCGGGCTCAGTCCGGCAGCGCGCAGGCCACCGGGCTGGCTTCCAGCACGTCGGTCAGCACGGCCGGCGCGATGCTGACCAGATAGCCGCGCCGCCCGCCATTGATATAGATCGTTTCCAGCGCCAGCACGCTGCCTTCCACGTACACCGGCATCCGCTTCTTCGTGCCGAACGGCGACGTGCCGCCCACCAGGTAGCCGCTGTGCCGCTGCGCCACCTCGGGCTTGCACGGCTGCACGCTCTTGGCGCCGATCTGGCGCGCCAGGTTCTTGGTCGACACCGAGCAGTCGCCGTGCATCAGCACGATCAGCGGCCGGGCGGCCTCGTCCTCCATGACCAGCGTCTTGACCACGTTGTGCTCGGGCACGCCAAGCTGGCGCGCCGATTCGCCGGTGCCGCCGTGGTCGACATAGTCGTAGGGATGCTCGCCGAAGACCACGCCGCGCTTGCGCAGCAACTGCGTGGCCGGGGTCTCGGAGACGTGTTTCTGTTTGCTCATGGGATGCAAGCCCGCGCTGGCGTCAGCCGCGCGGATGGTGGTGCAGGTGCAGCTCGCGCAGGCGCTCGCGCGCCACGTGCGTGTAGATCTGCGTCGTGGAGATGTCGGCGTGGCCCAGCAGCAGCTGCACCACGCGCAGGTCGGCGCCATGGTTGAGCAGGTGCGTGGCAAACGCGTGCCGCAGCGTGTGCGGCGACAGCGGCGCATGGATGCCGGCGTCGCGCGCGTGCTTCTTGATCAGGTGCCAGAACGCCTGGCGCGTCATGCCCTCGCCGCGCTGGGTCACGAACAGCGCGTCGCTGGCGCGGCCGGCCAGCAGCGCGGGACGGCCCTCGGCCAGGTACTGGCGCAGCCAGTCGCCAGCCTGGGCGCCGAACGGCACCAGCCGCTCCTTGTTGCCCTTGCCGCCCACCACGCGCGCCACGCCCTCGTTCAGGCCGATCTCGATCGTCTTCATGCCGGTGAGTTCGGAGACTCGCAGCCCGCTCGCGTACATCAGCTCCAGCATCGTGCGGTCGCGCAGGCCCAGCGGCGTGCCGGTGTCGGGCGCTTCGAGCAGGGCTTCCACCTGCGCCTCGGACAGCGTCTTCGGAAAGCGCGGCGGCTGCTTGGCCGGCCGCAGCAGCAGGCAGGGGTCGGCCTCGATCATGTGCTCGCGCAGCGCCCACTGGTAGAAGCGGCGGAATACGGTGAGCCGCCGGTTGGCCGACGACGCGCGCGTTTCCGTATGGCGCGCCGAGAAGTAGCCCGACAGCGCCGTATCGTCCACGGCCAGCAGCGCGCTGGTGCCGGTCTCGTGCAGCCAGCGCGCCAGCAGCGCCAGGTCGCGGCGGTAGGCGTCGATGCTGTTGCGCGACAGGCCGTCCTCCAGCCACAGGGCGTCGCAGAACCGGTCGATCAGCGCCAGGTCCTCGTCCAGCGTGGCGCTCATAGCAGCATCGCCCCTTCGTGCCGCAGCAGCCAGCGCTTGACGCCCAGGTGGAAGCCTTCTTCGCCATGGTGGGCAAAGCCGCCCAGCCCGTTGGCGGCCACCACGCGGTGGCACGGAATCACGATCGGAAACCAGTTCTGGCCGCACGCCTGGCCCACGGCGCGCGGCATGCTCTGCAGCCCGCGCGCGATGGTGCCGTAGGTGGTCAGCCCGCCGCGCGGGATGGCGCTGATCGCCTGCCAGACCTTGCGCTGGAAGTCGGTGCCGCGCGTGGCCAGCGGCAAGTCGAACACGACGTCGGGGTTGGCGTAGTAGGCGTCCAGCTGGGCGGCAACCTGGCGGGTCAGCGCGTCGGCCGGGGCGATGTCGGCGAACGATTCGGGCAGGTAGACGATTTCCCGCACCTGCCCGCCCTCGACGCGCACGCCGACCTTGCCGAAGGGCGCGGGCAGGACGGCATCGAAGGGACGTGACATGGCGGCGGGGCAGGAACGAAGGCGAGGCCCCGATTTTATGCCGATTCTGGCGGGCCGGCGCCAGGACCCTCGCCGCCAGCCCGCCGCCCGGAAAAGAAAAACCACCGGCGCGCGGTGGTTTTTGTCGTCGGCGGGTGGGTGCATCCGCCGCTGGCTTACTGCTCCAGCTTGATGTTCTGCACCTTGACCAGGTTTTTCATCTTGTCGAATTCCTTCTTGATCTCGGCGGCGTGCTGGGCCGGGGTGTTGCCCGACGGCTCGGCGCCGGCAGCCTGCAGGCGGTCGACAAAGCCCTTGTCCTGCAGCGCCTTGACCACGGCGCCGTTCAGCTTGGCGATCACGTCGTCAGGCGTGCCGGCCGGGGCCACCAGGCCGTACCAGGCCGGGTCGTTCGGCTCCTTCAGGCCCATTTCGCCAAAGGTCGGCACGTTGGGCAGGCCCTCCACGCGCTTGTTCCAGGCCACCACGATCGGGCGCAGCTTGCCGGCCTTGATGTACGGCATCGACGACGGCAGGTTGTCGACCATGATCGGCACCTGGCCGGCCAGCACGTCGTTCAGCGCCGGGCCCGCGCCACGGTACGGAATGTGGACCATGAAGGTCTTGGTCGACACCTTGAACTGCTCGCCCAGCATGTGGCCGAAGCCGCAGGTGCCCGACGACGCGTACGAGTACTTGCCCGGATTGGCCTTCAGCACGGCCAGGAATTCCTTGTAGTCCTTGGCCGGGAAGCTCGGGTTCACCGCGATCACGTTGGCCACGTTCGCCACGTTGGCGATGGGCTTGAAGTCCTTGATCGGGTCGTACGACAGCTTGGGGTTGCAGGCCGGGTTGACGGCCATGGTCGACACCGTGGAGATGCCGATCGTGTAGCCGTCCGGGGCCGACTTGGCGATGGCGTCGGCGCCAATCGAGCCGCCCCCGCCGGCGCGGTTTTCCACCACCACCGGCTGGCCCAGGATGCGGCTCATCTGGTCGGCCACGCCGCGGCCGACGATGTCGGTCGTGCCGCCCGGCGCGAACGGGATGATCAGGCGGATGGGCTTGCTAGGGTAGTTGCTCTGCGCGTGCGCAATCGATGCCACGGACGCGGTGGCCGCGATGGCCAGGGTCAGTGCGGTCTTTACAGCTTGCATGGATGAGGGTCTCCCGTCGTAAAAGCCGGGCAGGTCGCCCGGGGAGGTCATGAATCACCGGCGCCACGGATGGCGTGAGGCGCCGGCGTGCTTGGATCAGCCGCCCAGCAGGCCGCGCTTCAGGTTGCGGTCCACCGGGTGTTCGCCCAGGAAGATCCGCAGCACGGCCTGATAGAAATCCTCGCCCGGGATGGCCTGGCCGCGCGGAATGCCGTTCAGCGTGACCGCGGTGCCACCATCGGGGGTGAAGTCGAAATTGATGATGTCGCCGCGCTGCGCCGTGCCCAACTGGGTCATCGTGCGTTCCAGCAGCAGCACCCGGTCTGACAGAAGCTGCAACTGCAGCTCGGAATGGTTCTCGCGCAGCCCTTCGTTAAGGGCCTTCACGAACTGGGCCGATTCCACCTCGCGCAGCGGCCGGATCTGCAGCCGTTTCGGCCCCGGCGATCCCAGCGCCACCGTGGCGTTGCGCGCCCGCTCGGGCAGGTACAGCGCCGCCGCGTAGCCCTTGATCACGAACACCTGCCGCAGCCCGGTGCCGTTCAGCGGCAACTGCTTGCCGCCCAGGCGCGCCATGTCGTCGAACCGCACGCCCTCGATCTCCATGGCCGATGCCGCCGGCAGCAGCAGGCCGAACGCCAGCGACGCGCACAGCGAGACGGCAAGGCGGCGGGAAAGCAGGGCGCGGCGGGACGAAGACGGCTCGGACTTCATGGTGCGACAGGCGGTTGCGGCGGGCGGTGCAAAACCGAGGGCAAGGCAAATTCAGCGTGCCATCGTGCATGAAATCTGAAAAAATACCCATCCGTATCTGCCCTAGGCTTCACTTTTGACGAAGCCTGCCGTCGGGCCGGACGATAACGACAACATTCGAGACATGTCTGCCGCCCTGCTGCTCGTGCCGGACTTCAGCCTGATCCTGATCGGCTGGCTGCTGGTCCGATATACCCCGTTTGACCGCACGTTCTGGGCTGGCGTCGAGCGCCTGGTCTATTTCGTCCTGTTTCCCGCGCTGCTGTTGCAGTCGACCAACAGTGCGCGGTTCGATTTCTCCACCACCTCGGCCATGCTGGGCCTGGCGCTGGCCACGATGGCCTTCGGCATGGTCACCGGCTTCCTGGTCAGGTTCGTCCTGCGGCCTGACCCGGTGGACTTCGCCTCGGGCTTCCAGACCGCGTTCCGTTTCAATTCCTATATCGGCCTGGCGCTGGCGTCCCGCATCGGCGGTGGCGAGGGGCTGGCGCTGATGGCGCTGGTCGTCGGCATCACCGTGCCCATCTGCAACGTGGCGGCGGTCTGGGCGCTGGCCCGGCAGGGCGAGGCACGGCTGCTGCGCGAACTGGCGCGCAACCCGCTGATCCTGGCCACGGCCATCGGGCTGGCGACCAACCTGCTGGGCCTGCATCCGCCCGAGGTGGTCGGCATGACGCTGGGCCGCCTGGGCTCGGCGTCCACGGCGCTGGGCCTGATGACGGTGGGCGCCGGGCTGCAACTGAGCGGCGCCACGGGGGCAGTGGGGCCGATGGCGTGGTGGACGGCCGTCAAGCTGCTGGCCATGCCGTGCTTCGCCTGGCTGGCCGGGCGCCACCTGCCGCTGACCACGCTGCAGTACGAGATCGTGGTGGTCTACGCCGCGCTGCCGACCGCGTCCAGCGCCTACATCCTGGCCGTGCGCATGGGCGGCAACGGACCGATGGTGGCGGCCACCATCTCGGCGATGACCGTCGCGGCCGTGGTCACCACGCCGGTCTGGCTCTCGCTGGTCAGCTAGTCGATCAGTCTGCGGCGGGGTCCTGGGCCAGCGCCCAGTCGACATGCTCGCGCACCAGCGGCGTGGCCGTGTCCTGGCAGGCCCGCAGCGCGGCGCGGATGCGCGCGGCCAGCGCCGGATCGTCCGCCGCCGCCCGCCGCAGGCTGTTGCCCAGCCCCACGGCCAGGTTGCGCAGCCAGCGTTCGTGGCCGATGCGCCGGATCGGGCTGCCTTCCAGCCGCTGGTTGAACTCGGCTTCCGTCCAGCCGAACAGGTCGACCATGTCCGGCGCGTCAAAGCCGTTGCGGACGTCGAAATCGGGCAGCGTGGCACGGTGCGCGAACTTGTTCCACGGGCAGGCCAGCTGGCAGTCGTCGCAGCCATAGACGCGGTTGCCCATCGGCGCGCGCAGCGGCTCGGGAATCGGCCCCTTGTGCTCGATGGTCAGGTACGAGATGCAGCGGCGCGCGTCCAGCCGGTATGGCTCCAGGATAGCGCCGGTGGGGCAGATATCGATGCAGCGGCGGCAGCTTCCGCAGTGCGGGGCTTCGGCCGGGTCCGCCGGCAGCGGGATATCGACCAGGATCTCGCCCAGGAAGAACATCGACCCCCCTTCGCGGTCCAGCAGCAGCGTATGCTTGCCGCGCCAGCCCAGCCCGCCCTGGCTGGCCAGCGCCACCTCCATCACCGGCGCCGAGTCGGTGAACACGCGATACCCGAACCTGCCGATCTCGGTCTCGATGCGGGCCGCCAGTTGCTGCAGCCGGTTGCGCAGCACCTTGTGATAGTCCCGGCCGCGCGCGTACAGCGAGACGACGGCCGTGGCCGGATCGTCCAGCCGGGCCAGCTCGTGGCGCCGCCAGTCGGCGGGGCCGTCGGCCGGCAGATAGGGCATCCGTGCGACGATGGCGCGCACCGTGCCCGGCACCAGTTCATGCGGCCGCGCGCGCCGTGTGCCGTGGTTCGCCATATAATCCATGTCGCCGTGGCAGCCCGCCTGCAACCACGCGAGCAGGCCCGCCTCGGCGTGCCGCAGGTCGACGTCGGCCACCCGGATCTCGTCGAAACCCAGCTCGCGTCCCCACCCGCGCAACGCCACCGCGAGCGAGTCCAGCGCCGCCTGCCCGATGACGGGGGCGGTGGCGGCGGGCGTCGGGACGGCGTCTTGCGCGGGCGGATTCCCGCGGCTCGGCGGGGTGGGGGCGGGCACTGCACGGTCGATCATCCCTGAATTGTACGCAATGCCCCTGCTTGAAGAACGCATCCTCCCGCTGCCCGACGAAGCCGCCACCGGCCGGCTGGGCGCCGCGCTGGCCGGGGCCGTGCGCGCCATGCCGCCGCGCACGGTGCACGTGCAGCTTTCCGGCGACCTGGGCGCCGGCAAGACCACGCTGTCCCGGGCCGTGCTGCGCGCGCTGGGCCACGCCGGCAAGGTCCGCAGCCCCACCTACACGCTGTGCGAGCCGTATCCGGTGCAGCGCGCCGATGGCTCGGCGCTGACCGTCTACCACTTCGACCTGTACCGCTTTGCCGATCCCGAGGAGTGGATCGACGCCGGTTTCCGGGACTGTTTTGCCGAGCCGGCCTTCAACCTGGTGGAATGGCCCGAGAAGGCCGGGCGCCTGCTCGGGGAACCGGACCTGCACGTGTGGCTCCAACCGGACAGCCGCGTGCTGCATTCTGGCGACAATCGTGCCGATAACGGTGCCGATGACGACGCGGATCGCCGCATGGCGACGTTGCGCGCCTATACTCCCACTGGACTTATCCTGCTGAACGCATGCTGATCAAGCGACTTGCCACTGACCGACCCGATGGACCCGACGGCCTGCTGCAGGCCCGCCGGAAATGGATGGCGCAGGCCCTGAAGGTGGGCGCCGGAACGGTCGTCCTGTCGCTCGCGGGCCCGCAGATCGCGTTCGGCGCCGGCATCGTGGCCGTGCGCGTCTGGCCGGCCGAGGACTACACCCGGGTCACCATCGAGTCCGACGAGAAGCTCGTGGCCGTGCATCAGATGATCCGCAACCCGGACCGGCTGGTGGTCGACATCGACGGGCTCGACCTGTCGCCGACGCTGCGCGAGCTGGTGGCCAAGATCACGCCGAACGACCCATACATCCAGTCGGTGCGCGTGGGCCAGAACCGGCCGCGCGTGGTGCGGATGGTGTTCGACCTGAAGGAAGACGTCTCGCCGCAGGTGTTCACGCTGCTGCCGATCGCCGAGTACAAGAACCGGCTCGTGTTCGACCTGTATCCGGTGAATCCGCCCGACCCGCTCTGGAAGCTCGTGCGCGACACCGAGGACAAGCAGCGCCGCTTTGCGTCGAATCCGCCGCCCGCGGGCACCGACGCCGCCATCGCGGGCGCGCCCGCCGGGGCCGAGGAAGACGCCATCGGCGCCATCGTGCGCAAGTTCGAGGACCGCGACCAGTTGCCGCCGGCCACCACCGCGCCGCCGCCCGTGGTGGCGACCGTGAGGCCGAAGCCGTCGGCACCGGACAAGCCGTCCGCGCCGCCCGCGCCGCCGCCGCTGGCCCAGACCAATGTGCCGCCGCCCAGCCAGTTCAAGATGCGCCGGCTGCTGACCGTGGCGCTGGACCCCGGCCACGGCGGCGAGGACCCCGGCGCCATCGGCGCGGCCGGATCGCGCGAGAAGGACGTGGTGCTGCAGATTGCCACCCGGCTGCGCAAGAAGATCGACAACGAACCGAACATGCGCGCGATGATGACGCGCGACTCGGACTTCTTCGTGCCGCTGAACGTGCGCGTGCAGAAGGCCCGGCGCGTGCAGGCGGACCTGTTCGTGTCGATCCACGCCGACGCGTTCGTCTCGCCCGAGGCGCGCGGGGCGTCGGTCTTCGCGCTGTCCGAGCGCGGCGCGTCGAGCTCCGCCGCGCGCTGGCTGGCCAACAAGGAAAACAACGCCGACCTGATCGGCGGCACCAACATGGGCAACAAGGACGCCCAGGTGTCGCGCGTGCTGCTGGACCTGTCGACCACGGCCCAGATCAACGACAGCATGCAGGTGGGCAAGTCGGTGCTGGCCGAGATCGGCGGCATCAACAAGCTGCACAAGGGCAGCGTCGAACAGGCCGGGTTTGCGGTGCTCAAGGCGCCGGACATTCCGTCGATCCTGATCGAGACCGCCTTCATCTCGAACCCCGAGGAAGAGCGCAAGCTCAACGACGACGCCCACCAGGAACAACTGGCCAACGCCATCCTGCGCGGCATCAAGGCCTACTTCGCCAAGAACCCGCCGCTGTCGCGGAATCCGTCGGTGTAGGCGGCGCCACAACACCCGCACCACCAAACAAAAACCGGCGCCGAGGCGCCGGTTTTTTCATGGGCAGGACCGCTCAGGCCCGTACCGTGTTGCGGGCTTCCTTCACGTCGTCGCGGCTGGCGTAGCGGGCGGCCAGCACCGAGCAGACGATCAGCTGGAGCTGGTGGTAGACCATCAGCGGCAACACCAGCAGGCCCAGCGCCGGGTGGCCGGCGAACAGGATCTTGGCCATCGGGATGCCGTTGGCCAGGCTCTTCTTGGAGCCGCAGAACACCGCCGTGATCTCGTCTTCCACCGAGAAGCCCAGCCGGCGCGCCGTGAACGTGGTCGTGCCCAGGATCACGAACAGCAGGATGGCGGCGATGCCCATCACGGCGCCAATGGTCTGCCACGAATACTGATGCCACAGGCCCGCAGCGGTGGCATCGCAAAACGACGAATACACGATCAGCACGATCACGCCGCGGTCGATCTTGTTGGTGATCTGCTTCCTCCTGGCCAGCCAGTTGCCGATCAGCGGCCGGAACGCCTGGCCCAGCGCGAACGGCAGCAGCAGTTGCAGCGCCACGCCCATCAGCGCGCGGCCCAGCGGCATCGACGCGCCGCTGGCGCTGATCACCAGGCCCATCAGCAGCGGAGTCAGCGCCATGCCGATAAGCCCCGAGATGGTGGCGTTGAAGATGGCGCCGGGCACATTGCCGCGCGCCATCGACGTCATGGCGACCGACGACGACACCGTGGACGGCAGCGCGCACAGGTAGAACACGCCCAGCAGCAGCTCCGGCGGCAGCGTGTTGCGCAGCGACAGCATCAGCAGTGCACCCACGATCGGGAACACCACATAGGTGAACGCCTGCACGAACGTGTGCAGCCGCCAGTGCTTGGCCCCGGCCACCAGCTTTTCGCGCGACAGCGCGGCGCCGTGCAGGAAGAAGACCAGCGCGACACCCAGGTTGGTGACGATGCCGAGGTGGAGCGGGCCGTCGCCGGCGCCGATCTCGGGCGCGAGCAGCGCCACGGCGATGGCGCACAGCATGATCAGAACGAACCCGTCGATCAGGTCGTAGGCTTTCTTGAAAGGAGCTAGGAAGGCAGACATCGGGGATAGTGCTTAAGGGTTTCCGCTTGGTATTGGACGCTTGTCTTGCTTAGAATGCAAATTCATTTATTGCATCTATCTATCGCTTCGTTGCATGAATTACACACTGCGGCAATTAAGGGTCTTCCTGGCGGTGGCGGCGCACGGCAGCTTCAGCCGGGCGGCGGATGCCGTGGGACTCACCCAGCCGGCCGTGAGCCGTGGTGTGGCCGAGCTGGAAGACGCGCTGGGCGTCCGGCTGCTCGATCGCACGACCCGCGAGGTGGTGCTGACCGATGCCGGCACCGCGCTCGTTCCGGCACTGGAGCGACTTTTGGGCCAGCTCGATGACACGCTCGAAGAAACCCGCCAATTAGGCGAGCGCTATCGGGGGAGGGTGGTGATAGCCAGTGCGCCGACGATCTCGGCGCGGCTGATGCCGCTGTACGTGTCGGCCTGCGCCAGCCAGTACCCGGAGATCCGGCTGTTCGTGCGCGACAACGTCCAGGCCGACGGCCTGGAGCAGATCCGGGCCGGCGCGGTGGACTTCGGGGTGCTGATCGATCCGCTGGCGCGCGAGGGGCTGACCATCGCGCCGCTGGCGACCGATCCGTTTTGCTTCGTCTGCCGGCGCGACCATCCGCTGGCGCAGGCCGAATCGGTGCCGTGGAGCGCGCTGCATGGCGAGCGGCTGGTGCTGCTGGACTTTGCGTCGGGCAGCCGGCCGCTGATCGACCGGATACTGGCGCGCCACGGCGTGGCGCCGCAGGTGGTGCAGGAGCTGGGCCACTCGGCCAGCGTGTTCGGCATGGTGGAGGCGGGCATCGGGGCGTCGGTGCTGCCGTCGTTCTCGCTGCCGCTGCCGGAAGCGTCGCCGCTGGTGTCCCGCCCGCTGACGCCGCGCGAGGAGCGCAGCATCGTCATGGTCCGCCGCGAGGACCGCTCGCTGTCGCCGGCGGCCGCGGCGGTCTGGGAGCTGGTCCGGAACCTGCCGATCCCCGCCGAGGCGGCGGGCTGATCAGCCCGTCCCCGGCGGTATCCAGCCTTACTTCGGCTGCATCCGGATCGCGCCGTCCAGCCGGATCACCTCGCCGTTCATCATCGTATTGCCAATGATGGCCTGCGCCAGCCGCGCAAACTCGGCCGGGCGGCCCAGGCGCGGCGGGAACGGCACCATCTTGCCCAGCGCGTCCTGCACTTCGGGCGGCATGCCCAGCAGCATCGGCGTCTCGAACAGGCCCGGCGCGATGGTCATGCAGCGCACGCCGTCGCGGGCCAGGTCGCGGGCGATGGCCAGCGTCATGCCGACCACGCCACCTTTCGACGCCGCATAGGCGGCCTGGCCGATCTGCCCATCGAACGCAGCCACCGACGCGGTATTGATGATCACGCCGCGCTCGCCCTCGGCGTCGGGCGTGTTCTGCACCATGGCCGCCGCCGCCAGCCGGATCATGTTGAACGTGCCGATCAGGTTCACGCGGATCGTCTTCTCGAACGCGTCCAGCGGGTGCGGGCCGTTCTTGCCCACCGTCTTCGACGCCACGGCAATGCCCGCGCAGTTGACCAGCCCGGCCAGCCGGCCCAGCTTCACGGCCGCGTCCACTGCCGCCTGGCCGTCGGCCTCGGCGCTGACATCGCACCGGACGAACTGGCCGCCCAGTTCCTGCGCCAGCGCCGTGCCGGCCGCCTCGTTCAGGTCGGCGATGACCACCTTGCCGCCGGCCTTGGCCAGCATCCGCGCCGTGCCTTCGCCCAGCCCCGAGGCGCCACCGGTCACGATGAATACGTTGCCCTGGATGTCCATCCGTCCGTCTCCTTGTTCATTGTTGCGTGCTGTGGGGGTCCCGCATCGCATGCCGTTTACGTTAACGTAAATCGCCGGGCGGCGGAACCCGCATCGATACGGAGCCCCGGCCGGAAAGCAAAACGGCCCAGCCGAAGCTGAGCCGTTTGTCACGGGCGGGGATGCGCCAGGATTACTTCAGCGCCTCGAACACGCTGGCGGTGATCTTGTCGACGTCGCCGACGCCCGAGATCTTGCGGTACTGCGGCGGCGCCACCTTGGCCGAGGCGTCGCCCTTGGCGGCCCAGCCCGAGTAGTAGTCCACCAGCGGGCGCGTCTGCTGCGAGTAGACGTCCAGGCGCTTGCGCACGGTCTCTTCCTTGTCGTCGTCGCGCTGGATCAGCGGCTCGCCGGTCTCGTCGTCGACGTTTTCCACCTTGGGCGGGTTGTAGCGGACGTGGTACGTGCGGCCCGACGCCACGTGCACGCGGCGGCCGCTCATGCGCTCGATGATCGCGTCGAACGGCACGTCGATCTCCAGCACGTAGTCGATGGCCACGCCGGCTTCCTTCATGGCCTCGGCCTGCGGGATCGTGCGCGGAAAGCCGTCGAACAGGTAGCCCTTTTCGCAGTCGGGCTGCTTAAGGCGGTCCTTCACCAGGCCGATAATGATGTCATCGGACACCAGACCGCCCGCGTCCATCACTTTCTTGGCTTCGATGCCCAGCGGCGTGCCGGCCTTCACGGCGGCGCGCAGCATGTCGCCGGTGGAGATCTGCGGAATACCGAACTTCTCGCAGATGAACTTGGCTTGCGTGCCTTTGCCGGCGCCAGGCGCGCCCAACAGGATCAAACGCATTTACGGGTCCTCAAGGTATTTGAATTCGGTCTGGCGGGGGGTATGGAAGGAGGGTACCGCCGCAACTTGACGCGGGACTTACGCGGTGCGTGCCGTAGGGCGCGTGCCCAGGCATGTGCCGGCGTCCGCTCATGCGGCGCCCGGCGCGGCGGCAACGCGCATCCGGGCTGGCTCGATCTCTCTATCTCCCCACCGAGCCTTTGCAGCCGTGCCTCTCACGGTCTGCGGGCTCTGTATCGGCAGGCATTATGCCACGGGCGATGCCGGTTCGGCCTTCGTCCAGGTTGCAGCAGTATGAACCCCGGCGTGAAACCGGGGTCTACGGCAGCCGCCGTCAGGGGCCTTCCTGCGCCATGCCCTGCGTCCACAGCGCGCGCACGCGTTCCAGGTCGGCCGGGGTGTCCACGCCCGGTGCCGGGGCGGCGGCCGTGACCATCACGCCGATGCGCTCGCCATGCCACATCGCGCGCAGCTGTTCCAGCGCCTCCACCTGTTCCACCGGCGAGATCGCCAGCGTCGGGAAGCGGCGCAGGAAGCCCGCGCGGTAGGCGTACAGGCCGATATGGCGCAGCACGGGCATGTCCGGCAGCGGCACGCTGGCCAACGCGGCCGGCTGCGTGGGCACCGCCGACCAGGCGTCGCGCGCCCACGGGATCGGCGCGCGCGAGAAATACAGCGCCCGGCCCGCGTTGTCGCACACCACCTTCACCACGTTGGGATTGAAGACCTCGGCCACGTCGTCCAGCGGATGCGCGGCGGTGGCGATGGCGCAGTCCGGGTGCGCGGCCAGGTGCAGCGCCACGGCGTCGATCAGGTTCGGATCGATCAGCGGCTCGTCGCCCTGCACGTTGACCACGATGGCGTCGTCATCGAGCCCGAGCAGCGTGGCAACTTCCGACAGGCGGTCGGTGCCCGAGGGGTGATCGGCCCGCGTGATGACGGCCTCGACGGCATGCGCCGCGCAGGCCGCGGCCACCTCGGGGGCGTCGGTGGCCACCACGGTGCGCCGGGCCGACGACGCGTGCGCCCGCTCGGCCACGCGGACGACCATCGGATGGCCGCCGATGTCGGCCAGCGGCTTGTTCGGCAGCCGCGTGGAGGCCAGCCGCGCCGGAATGACGACGGTGAATGCGGGAATGCTCATGATGCGCGGGAGGGCGGAAGACGGAAGGGGCGGGGGGCGCGGGCTCAGTTGCCGGACGGCTCCACGGGCACCACGCGGCCGGGCACCGACTGGCGGGCCTCGTCGGCCAGCATGACCGGAATGCCGTCGCGGATCGGATAGGCCAGCTTGTCGGCGTGGCAGATCAGTTCCTGGGCGGCGCGGTCGTATTCCAGCTTGCCCTTGCAGAGCGGGCAGACGAGGATTTCAAGCAGCCGGTTGTCCATCCTGGTGTTCCTTGTCGAGCCCGGTCGTCGTGCCGCTGGCGGCGGATTGTCCCGTGGTGACGGGCGTGGCGACGGCCGGGTTGCGCGCCAGCACGGCGCGGCGGATTTTATCGATCAGGCCCGCGTCGATCACGGGCGTGGTGGGGACGACCCAGATCCTCGGGTCGTCAAAGCGCTCGCATTTTACGGCATCCTTCTCGGTGATCAGGATCACGTCGGCATGCAGCGCGGCGTCGTTGTCCGCGAACGGGTCGGCGGCAAAGTCGTAGTGGTCCGGCAGCGGCAGCGTGGCGATCGACGTCAGGCCCGCCGCGCGCAGGCTGGCGAAGAAGCGTTCCGGATTGCCGATGCCGGCCGCGGCCAGCACGCGCTGGCCCGCGAACCGCGCCACCGGGCGCGCCATCGTCGGGTCGGCAAGCTGCCAGGCATCGGCAAGTTCCAGCCGCATGCCGTAGACGTCGGGCTTGTCGGGCGTGGCGCGGAAGTGCGGGTCGTTGATCAGCGTGGCGTCGCGCGGGCGGTCCAGCGGCTCGCGCAGCGGCCCGGCCGGCAGCAGCATGCCGTTGCCGCCCATGCGCGCGTCGAACATGACGATCTCGAAGTCGCGCTGCAGCCGGTAGTGCTGCAATCCATCGTCGAGCAGCAGCACGTTGACGCCCGGATGCGACACCAGCATGGTCTGCGCGCACAGCGCCCGGTCCGGAAAGACCCAGACCGGCACGTCGGTGGCGCGCGCAATCAGCAGCGGCTCGTCGCCCACGTCGGCCGCCCTGGACGTTGGCTTGACCCGGCGCGGATGCGTGAGCGTCACCCCGTAGCCGCGCGAGACCACGCCCGGGCGCAGGCCCGCTTCCGACAGCGCATGGGCCAGCGCGATGACGGCGGGCGTCTTGCCGGTGCCGCCCACGGTGACGTTGCCGACGACGATCACCGGCATCGGCAGCCGCGTGGACTGGAACCAGCCGCGCTGGTAGCCATGGCGGCGGATGCGCGCCACCAGGCCGAACAGCAGCGACAGCGGCCACATCAGCCAGGCAAACCAGCCGCGGCGCTGCCACTGGGCGGTGACGAAGTCGGCAAGGGCGTGTCGGGGTGCGGGCATGAAAGGGAGGGAAGCAGGCCGGGCCGCCGTCCAGGGCTGGATGGGCGGCGCCGGCCGAATGCGGACATTATGCATGGCGCGGCGCACGCGCCCAAGCGTGGCGCCGGCCGTGGCCGCCGGCTAGCGCGGCTGCGAACTCTGCGTGGCGAAGGTCAGCCGCGACAGGCCGGCCACGCGCGCGGCCTCCATCACGTTGATCACGGCCTGGTGGGTGGCCTGGGCGTCGGCATTGACGATCACCACGGGCTGCTGGCCGCTGCCGGCCGGGCCGGCGGCGCTGCGCAGCTGGTCGGCCAGGCTGGTCACGTCCTTCTGCTCCAGCACCTGCTTGTTGACGGAATAGACGCCGCGCGCCGATACCGAGACGACGATCTCGGTCGGATGCTGCTGCGCGCGGTCGGCATCGGCGGTGGGTAGCTGGATCTGCAGCTCGGTGAAGCGCGAGTACGTGGTCGTGATCATCAGGAAGATCAGGATCACGAGCAGCACGTCGATGAGCGGGATCAGGTTGATCTCGGGCTCCTCGCGCCGCTGGCGGGAACGGAAACGCATGGCGTGCTCCCGGCCGCGTCAGGCCCGCCGCTGCGGCAGGATGGCGTCCAGGAACGCGGTGGCGCGGAATTCCAGCTCGGCCACGTAGTCGTCCACGAGCCGGCGGAAGTAGCGCCAGAAGATCAGGGCCGGAATCGCCACGATCAGGCCGAAGGCCGTGTTGTAGAGCGCCACCGAGATGCCGTGCGCCAGCTGTTCGGGGTTGGCGCCGGTGCCGCCCTGGCTGCCGAAGATCTCGATCATGCCGATCACGGTGCCCAGCAGGCCCATCAGCGGCGCCACCGACGCAATCGTGCCCAGCGCGTTCAGGTAGCGCTCCAGGTCGTGCGCCACCACCCGGCCGGCTTCTTCCACCACATCCTTGGCGGCGTCGCGCGACGTCTGCGGCTGCAGCACCACGTGGCGCAGGCCGGCGGCCAGCACGCGGCCCAGCGGTGAATTCTTTTCGAGCGTGTTGACCACCTCGGGCGTGGCCTTGCGCTGCTGGGCGGCGGAAAGCGCCTCCTCGTACAGCCGCGGCGGCAGGATCTTGCTGCGCTTGAGGGAGATGAAGCGTTCGACGATCAGCGCCAGCGCGATGACCGAGGCCAGCAGCAGCGGCCAGATCGGCCAGCCGGCCGCTTGAATGATGGAAAACACGTGGACCCCCGAAATTCTACGTAGACGACAGACCCGAAATGGACGGCTTGAAGCACGAACGACGTGGCAGCCTTTGATGCGGGTCGCGCCCAACGCGCGCCGCACCGGCGATGCTCGAAAAATTGCAGGCGCCACTCTAACCCGCCCGCCGCCAGCGCGGCAAGCCACGCACACCGGCCGCTGTCTGCGGCTTTCCACACATAACCGGGACAGGATTGTGGACCGGTTGTGGACAGCCTTCGGAAAGGTCGCGTAAACCTTTGATTGCAAAGGGCCTCGGGTCGATTGCTTGTTTTTTGGGCAAGCGGGGCAAAGCGGCCATGTGGCGCCCGCTTTCCTTGCCGAACAGGGTTTGCGGACGGTCTGCGGGCGCTCCCAGCCCCTGAATGGGCAGCTTTCCACATTTGCACGGGACACGGCTGTGGACGGGCTGTGGAAAGCCTTTGAAGATTCTACGTAAACCATTGATCCGAAACGAAAAGCTGTTTCGTGCCTAATTATTGGGCAATCGCACGCCGCGATCCGGGCGCCAAACAGCCTGCTGGCGGGGCGACGCTTTCCACACCGGGGCAGGAAAGGATTGTGGATCGGTTGTGGATAAACCGGGGAGAAGCGGGCTAACCCGTTGATCCATAACGACGTATACGTTTCTGCCTAAATTTTGTGCAAACGTAGGCTCACGTGCCTTGTGCGTCGCGGTCGACAATCCGGGGCCCCAGGCCGTTACCACAGCCGGCTCTGGCCTGTCACGTATACGTTGTCCACAGATCCGACGCTTGACAAATCCATTATCCAAAGCTTCTGTGGATAACTTTGTGAACAAGCGTCCCCGGATTTTGGTAAGTCGTTGACGCGTAAGGTTTTCTCTTACATTGCCTGTTTTTTGGACCGGGGCGAATCTTCAACAGAATCAAAGGCTTGTACGGATTCATGCGGATTCCGGGGCCTGCCGTGTGCACCGCGCGATGCCTCTTGACATAGCGGTTATGCTGTGGACATGTCCATCCCACGCCGCCTGCGCGGCCGTGCCCCATGCCAGAGAACGAGAACCTTTCGCGTTTTGCGCCGTCCCAGGCGCCTTCGCGCACGCGCGACGTGATCCCGGTCAGCGAACTGAACCATGCCATCGCCGGCGTGCTCGAACGCAGCTTTCCGCTGGCGTGGGTGCGGGGCGAAATCTCGAACTTCACGCGCGCGGCCAGTGGCCACTGGTATTTCTCGCTGAAAGACGCCCGCGCGCAGATCCGCTGCGTGATGTTCCGCGGCCGCAACCAGCATGTCGACTTCACGCCGCGCGAGGGCGAGGCCGTGGAGGTACGCGCCGTGGTGTCGATGTACGAGGCGCGCGGCGAGTTGCAGCTTGGCGTGGAAGCCATGCGCCGCGCCGGCCTGGGCAACCTCTACGAAGCGTTCCTGCGGCTCAAGGACAAGCTCGCGCAGGCCGGTCTGTTCGATAGCGCACGCAAGCGGCCGATTCCGCGCCATCCGCGCACGATCGGCGTGGTCACGTCGCTGCAGGCGGCGGCCATGCGCGACGTGCTGACCACGCTGCGGCGGCGCGCGCCGCACGTGCCGGTCATCGTCTATCCGGTGCCGGTGCAGGGCGCCGGTGCCGCCGACAAGATCGCGGCGATGCTCGACGTGGCCAGCGAGCGGGCCGAATGCGACGTGCTGATCCTGTGCCGCGGCGGCGGCAGCATCGAGGACCTGTGGTCGTTCAACGAGGAAGTGGTGGCCCACGCCATCGCCCGCAGCCGTGTGCCCGTGGTGGCCGGTGTGGGCCACGAGACCGATGTGACGATTGCCGATTTCGTGGCCGACGTGCGCGCACCGACGCCCACCGGTGCCGCCGAGCTGGTCAGCCCCGACCGCGACCACTTGCTGCAGGCCGCCCGCCGCGCCCGCGACGCGCTGGCGCAATGCATGGACCGCCAGCTCGCCCGCCGCGCGCAGCACCTGCAATGGCTGACGCGCCAGTTGCGCAGCCCGCAGGCCCAGTTGCAGGAGCGCCGGGCGCACGTCGACAATCTGGCGCGACACCTGCGGGCGGCATTGCGCGACACGGTGTCGGCGCAGCGCCACCGCCACGACGTGCTGGCGATGCGCTGGCGCGCCTGCAAGCCGGACGCCGCCCTGCAACAGCAGACGCTGGACCGCCTTGCCGCGCGCATGGACATGGCGCTGGAGCGGCGCCACGAGCGCGACACCCAGCGGCTGGCGCGCGCGGCCGGCGCGCTGGAGCTGCTGGCGCCCCAGCGCACGCTGGAACGCGGCTACGCCGTGCTGCTCGATGCGCGCGGCCGGGCGCTGCGCTCGCCGCACGAACTGCGCCCGGGCAGCATCGTCGAGGCCCATCTGGCGGACGGTACCGCCGACGTGGAAATCGCCGGCGTGCAGGCCAAGCTGGCGACATTCTGATGCCCCGCGACGCGCCCTGCTGCGACTGATTCTCAGTCGACCCCAGGCGCTTCCCCGGCCCGCCGCCGGGGAAACTAACATGAGGGCAGGGGGCTTTCCGGGGCCGTTTGCGCGGGTCTGGCAAGTCACCTACAATCGTCCGTTCTCCCCACCCAAAACCGAGACAGAACAATGGAACACAAGCTCCCCCCGCTCCCGTACGCGCATGATGCCCTGGCTCCGCACATCTCCAAGGAGACCCTGGAGTTCCATCATGACAAGCATCACCAGACCTACGTCACGAACCTGAACAACCTGATCAAGGGCACCGAGTTCGAGAACGCGTCGCTGGAAGAGATCGTCAAGAAGTCGTCGGGCGGCATCTTCAACAACGCGGCCCAGGTGTGGAACCACACGTTCTACTGGGAATCGATGAAGCCGAACGGCGGCGGCCAGCCGACCGGCGCCCTGGCCGACGCGATCAACGCCAAGTGGGGTTCGTTCGACAAGTTCAAGGAAGAATTCACGAAGGTGGCCGTGGGCACCTTCGGTTCGGGCTGGGCCTGGCTGGTCAAGAAGGCTGACGGCTCGCTGGACCTGGTGTCCACCTCGAACGCCGCCACCCCGCTGACCACCGACGCCAAGGCCCTGCTGACCTGCGACGTGTGGGAACACGCCTACTACATCGACTACCGCAATGCCCGCCCGAAGTACGTCGAGGCATTCTGGAACGTCGTGAACTGGGACTTCGCCGCGAAGAACTTCGCCTGAGCGAACCTGTAGCCCAGCATGAAAGCCCCGGCCAGCCGGGGCTTTTTGCTTTGCGCAGCCCCGCCGATCCGCCCCTCAGGACACCTGCCGCAACCGCCGCCGCCACGCCACCGCGCCCGTCGACGCCAGCGCCACGCCGGCCACGATCAGCGTGCAGGCCAGGAAGACCATCGACCAGTCGCGGTCCCTGACGTGGCCGGCCAGCGCCAGGCCCAGCATCGACAGCACCGGGGTGCCGTAGCCCAGGACGCCGATCTGCGCCGCGTTGCCGTGCCGCATGGCGTAGTCCCACAGCACGAACGCGATGCCGAGCGGGCCCAGGCCGATGGCCAGCACCCAGCCCAGGCTTGCCAGCGGCAGGGCGGCCGGCGGTTCCAGCACCAGATGGCTGGCGATGGCCAGCAGCCCGGCGCCCAGGCAGAAGCCGCCGACGGCCCACGACGAGAACGGCGGCAGCCAGCGAGCGCCCAGCGAGTAGACGGCCCAGACCACGGCGGCCAGCAGCGCCATCGCGTAGCCGGCCGCGTACGCGGGGCTGAACGCGACGCCGCCCGGGCCGGACAGGATCGCCACGATGCAGCCGCCGAACCCCAGCAGCGCGCCGGCGATCTTCGCCACGCCATCGGCGCCGCGCCAGACCGGCGTGCCGAGCAGCACCAGGATCAGCGGCCACAGGTAGTTGATCAGGTTGGCCTCGGCGATCGGCGCCAGCCGGAACGCCATCACCAGCCCCGCGTTGTAGACGAACAGGCACGCCACGCCGAAGGCCAGCGTGCGCAGCGGCACGCGCCAGTCGCGCAACCGGTGCACGCAGGTGAGGCTGCCCGCGCACAGGGCCAGGCCGGTCAGCAGCAGCGGCGGCACGTCGGGCGCGCGGGACACCAGCGTCGCGAACGACGCCCAGAGAACGATGGCGCCAGCGGCGCCGAGCCATGCGGCCAGGGTCATGCGAGTACTCCGGGGGCGGCCGTGTCTTCGTCGGCCAGCAGGTTGAAATCGGTCAGGCAGTTCAGCCGCATGGCGCGGATGTGGTCGGTCATGAAGTCGATGAACACGCGGATGCGCGTGGGCAGGTGCTGGCGGCTCAGGTAGCAGATGTAGTGGCCGCGGTCGTCGGGCGCGTGCCGGCGCAGCGCCACCACGAGTTGCTGGTCCGCCAGCGGCTGGCAGATCTGGTAGCCGGCCATCTGGGCGATGCCCCAGCCTTCCAGCACCGCGTGCAGCACCAGGTCGGCGTCGTTGAACGTCATCCGCGCCCGGGGCATGTACTTGCGCACCACGCCGTCCACCTTGAACTCCCATTCGAAGATGCGCCCGCTGGAGAAGCGGAAGTTGATGCATTCGTGCTGCGCCAGTTCGTCCAGCGTCTGCGGCAGCCCGTGGGTGGCCACGTACGACGGCGCCGCGCACAGCGCCATCTGCATCGGTATCAGCTGCTTGGCGATGATGCTGGAGTCCTCGATGCGGCCGTTGCGGAACGCCACGTCGATCTGCTCGGACGCAAAGTCGGTGGGCCGGTCGTCGAGCAGCAGGTCGATGGCGATATCCGGGTAGACCTTGACGAACTTGTCCAGCAGCGGCGCCACCACCTTGCGGCCGAAGCCCACCGTCGAGCTGATGCGCACCAGGCCGCGCGGCGGGCCCTGGCGCAGCTCCAGCATGTCGTTCATCGCCTCGACGATGTGCGTCACGCCCTGGTGGCAGTTGTCGAAGAAGCGCTGCCCCTCGCGCGTGAGCTGCGTGCTGCGCGTGGTGCGCAGGAACAGCCGCGTGCTGAGCTGGGTTTCCAGCTTCTGCACGTTGCGGCTGACGGCCGAGCGGCCGATGCCGAGCCGCTCGCCGGCCTTGGCAAAGCTGCCCTCGCTGGCCACGGCCATGAACGCCATGATGCCGGCGTAGCTGGCGGCGAAACTGGTCGACAGCGCGTCGGCGTGGTTCGGCAGGCTGAGCCGGAAACTGCGCTCCGCCGCGTCGGATGACGGCGCCGGTTCCGCCGCCTCCGGTAAGTCCTGTGATTCCGGTAAATCTGGTGATTCCGGTGGTGTGGTGTGTGTCGATCCCATATTCCTTCCCCTGATGCAATCGGGCGCCGTCCGTCGCGGCAATGCCCTGTAAGCGAGTCTTGCGGGCGTGGCCCGCTGCTTGGCGGCGTGTGTGCGGCCGGGCTGCTACGCGGCGGCGCAGGGCAGGCGCACCACGAAGGTTGTCCCGCCGCCGGGCCGCGCCATGGCGTCGATGGTGCCGCCGTGGTCGGCCACGATGCGCCGGCAGATCGACAGCCCCACGCCCATGCCATCCGCCTTGGTCGTCTGGAACGGCTCGAACAGCCGGGGCAGGGCGTCCGCGGCAAGGCCGCAGCCCCGGTCGCTGATGGTCGCCACGGCCGCGCGGCCGTCGGCACGCAGCGTGACGGTCAACGGGCGCGCGGCGCGTGGCGCGGCGTCGGTGCCGGCCATGGCCTCGATTGCGTTGACCACGAGGTTGACGAAGAGCTGCTGCAGCGCCGCGCGCTCGCCCAGCACGGGCAGCGGCGCGGCCGGCAGGTCCAGCGCCGCCGTCACGCCGTGGCGGCGCAGGTCGTCGTCGAGCCAGCGCAGCGTGTCGCGCAGCACGCCATCCAGCGGCACTGGCTGCGGCGGCCGCGCCTGCGGGCACGCCAGCGCGCGCAGGTCCGCCAGCACGGTGCCGGCGCGTCCGGCATCGGCCACCAGCGATTCGAGCGAGGCAATGGCGCGGGCCACGTCGGGCGGCTCCTGGCGCAGCCAGCGCAGCGCGCCCTGTCCGCGCGTGGCGACGGACGCCACCGGCTGCACCACGTCGTGCACGATCATCGCCACGCTGCGGCCCAGCACGGCCAGGCGATCGGCATGCAGCGCGCGGCGGCCATCGGCATCGGCAGCCGGGGGCGCCGGCGCGGAGGCGCTGGGGTCCACCACCGCCACGCGAACTGCGTCATTCATTGCTTCTCTCGCTGATTTCGGTCACGCCGCCGGCTCGGCAGGACACCTTCCCGCACACCCCGAACACCCGTATGGACCGGTGCGTTCGATGTTAATAAGCGCTTAATATGCCGTAAATGACAGCGTTCCCGTGTTTCCTGCCAGACGGCCAGCCGGGCGCGGCACTTCAGTGCGATTTCGTCGCCGATTGGTGCAAAAGTGGAAACGGCGTGGCTCGCGCCGGCCGCTTGTGACCGGGCCCGCCGCTCACTAGACTCGCTCCCCGATTTGTCCTGTCGCACCGACAACCCGCCACGTGCCGCGGGGACGCCCGGCCCATGCCCGGCCGTCGTGCGACGCCACCGGACCTGACAGACGGGAGCCAAAAAACGATGACAACCCTGCCCGTGCCCACGCGGCCCCTCCAACCGTTTGCCGCGTCGCGGCGGGGCCGCCCCGCCCCGGCCGTGTCACGCACCGCGCGCAAGCTTGCGCGGGACTGCCCCGCTGTCATAGCATCCACCGTCCACCGCCTTACCTGCCATGCTTCCGAACCAGCCGCCCCCCGCCCCGGGAAACATTGAAGACATGCCGCGCAACGTCCTGTTCGTGGCATACCCCGACGTCAGCCTGCTCGACCTTGCCGGACCCCAGACCGTGTTCTGGGCCGCGTCGAACTACGCGCGGGCGCGCGGCATGGCCGGATACCGCTGCCATACGGCCAGCTATGCGGGCGGCCCCGTGGCAACCGTGGAGGGCACCACGCTCGATTCGGTCTCGCTGGCGTCGTTCGACCTGCGCATGGTCGATACGGTCATCGTGCCGGGGTCGCCAACCATCCTCGAAGTGGCCCGCACCGAGACCGCGCTGATCGGGTGGCTGGCCGGCGCGGCCGGCACGGTGCGCAACATGGCGTCGGTGTGCAGCGGGGCGTTCCTGCTGGCCTTCGCGGGCCTGCTCGACGGCAAGCGCGCCACCACGCACTGGGCCATGCTGGGCCGCTTTCGCGAACTGTTTCCGACCGTCGACCTGGACCCGGACGCCATCTTCGTGCGGCAGCAGAACCTGTGGACGTCGGCGGGCGTGACCACCGGCATCGACCTGGCGCTGGCGATGGTGGAGGCCGACTACGGCCACGAGGTGGCGCTGAACTCGGCCAAGGAACTGGCCGTGTACATGAAGCGGCCCGGCGCCCAGCCACAGATCAGCGAGATCCTGATCTCGCAGAGCCGCCAGGTGCCGGTGTTCGAATCGCTGCACCTGTGGATCATGCAGAACCTGTCGCGCGCGGAGCTGTCCGTGGAGCAACTGGCCGAGCACGTCGGCATGAGTCCGCGCAACTTCGCCCGGGTCTACAAGGAAAAGACCGGGCGGACGCCGGCCAAGGGCGTGGAGCACTTTCGCGTGGAAGCGGCGCGGCGCCAGCTGCAGGACCTGGACCGGCCCATCGAGGTGATCGCCCGCGACTGCGGCTTTGGCAGCGAGGAACGGATGCGCGTGACGTTTCAGCGCCACTTCGGGCTGTCGCCGAGCGAGTATCGCCTCAAGATCAACCGCTAGCGCCGGCCCCGGCCGGCCCGCGATCCGATTGATGCTTTTTGGGAAACATGGTGCGTCCGGCGCCAGTCTGGCGCGGCGCGGCGGCGCCACCTAGCATGCCGGTATGTGGACGCGGTCCACCCCAGCATGGAGAGAGACATCATGAACATCGTAGTGATTGGCGGCACGGGCCTGATCGGCAAGAAAGTGGTGGCGCGCCTGCAGGCGCAGGGGCACCAGGTGCTGGCGGCGTCGCCGGCCAGCGGCGTCAACGCGGTGACCGGCGAAGGGCTGGCGCAGGCGCTGAACGGCGCCCAGGTGGTGGTCGACGTGGCGAACTCGCCGTCGTTCGAGGACAAGGCGGTGCTGGAATTCTTCGAGGCGTCGGGCCGCAACCTGGCGGCGGCCGAGAAGGTGGCCGGCGTGTCGCATCACGTGGCGCTGTCCGTGGTGGGCACCGACAAGCTCGAACAGAGCGGCTACTTCCGCGCCAAGAACGCCCAGGAAGCGCTGATCCGCGGCGCGGGCGTGCCGTACACCATCGTGCGCGCCACCCAGTTCCTGGAATTCCTGGGCGCCATCGCGCAGTCCGCCGGCGGCGCCGACACGCTGCGCATCACCACCGCCTACATCCAGCCGATGGCCTCCGACGACGTGGCGCAGGCCGTGGCCGATGCCGCGCTGGCGCTGCCCGTCAACGGCATCGTCGAGACCGCCGGCCCCGAGCGCTTTCGCATGCACGAGATCGTGCGGCGCTACCTGGCCGATACCGGCAACCCGCTCGCGGTCAGCGGCGACCCGGCGGCGCCTTACTTCGGCGCCGTGCTGCAGGAAGGCACGCTCGTGCCCGAGGGCGACGCGCGCCTGGGCACCATTCGCTACGAGGACTGGATCCGCACCCAGCAGAAATAGCCGCCAGGAGACACTTCCATGGAGAACGAGGGGCTACAGCCCCCGCCATTGACGTTGCTCGACCGCTACCTGGGTCAGGGATTCACCGCGCTGTACACGACGACGGTCACCGTGGCCGGCGGCCAGGCCGCGCATGGCCGTGCGTCGGGCGTGGCCCGCTCCGACGACGGCAACCTGATCCTTGAACTGCGGCTGCCCGCCGCGCTGGGCGGGCCCGGCAGCGGCACCAATCCGGAACAGCTCTTCGCGGCCGGCTACGCCGCCTGCTTCCACGGCGCGCTGAGCCTGCTGGCCAGGCGCGCCGGCATCGACATGACGCCGGCGACGGTGGCCGCGCAGGTGTCGTTCGGCCGCGATCCGGTGGATGGCGGCTACGCGCTGGTGGCCGAGATCCGCATCCGCATGCCGGGCGTGGCACGGCCCGTGGCCGAGGAACTGGTGCGCAACACCGAGCGGCTGTGCCCGTACGCCAAGCTGGCGCGCGAGGGCATGCACAGCATTGTCTGCGTCATCGACTGACCCGCCCGCCGATTGGTGTTCCCAGGGCAACAGACTGGGCACCGACACGGCACTACCCGCGCCCCACGGGGCGCACTACGATTCGATGCAAGCAGTGCCCACCTTGGCGCGGTCGTGCAAAGGGGCCCGGCGAGCAACATTCCCATCCACCTGCAGGAGAGACACATGTCGCAACGTTTGAACTACTTTCAGCAATCCCCGGAACTGTCGAAGAAGCTCGTGGAACTGGGCGGGTTGTTCCAGAAGACGACGATCGAGCAGCACATCCGCGAACTCGTGGAAATCCGCGCCTCGCAACTGAACGGCTGCGCGTTCTGCGTCGACATGCACATCAAGCAGGCCAAGATCCACGGCGAGCGCGAGCTGCGCCTGCACCACGTGGCCATCTGGCGCGAATCCACGCTGTTCGCCCCGCGCGAGCGCGCCGCGCTGGCCTGGACCGAGGCGCTGACCCAGCTGCCCGCGCACGGCGTGCCCGACGACCTGTACGAACGCGTGCGCACGCAGTTCTCGGAAAAGGAACTGTCGGACCTGACGTTCCAGATCGGCGTGATCAACACCTGGAACCGCCTCAACGTGGCGTTCCAGACCGTGCCGGGATCGGCCGACAAGATGTTCGGCCTGGACAAGGCCGGCCTGGAGTGATGCCATGAGGCGCTTTGCATCGCTTGCATCGCTCGCGGCGCTGGTTGCCGCGGCCGGGCTGGCCTTCGCGCAGCCCGCGCTGGCCGGGCCCACCGACGCCAAGGTCACGGAACTGACCCGCCAGGCGTTGGCCGACTACCCGGGCAAGGAAGTCGAGATGATCGTCGTGGAGTACCCGCCGGGCGGCTACGACCCCGTGCATCGCCACGACGCGCACGGCTTCATCTACGTGCTGGAAGGCACCATCGTCATGGGCGTGAAGGGCGGCAAGGAAGTCACGCTCAAGGCCGGCCAGACGTTCTACGAAGGCCCGGACGACGTCCACACCGTGGGTCGCAACGCCAGCAAGAGCAAGCCGGCCAAGTTCGTCGTGTTCCTGATCAAGAAGCAGGGCGCGCCGATCCTGACGCCGGTCCAGTAAGCCATCCCACGCCGGCAGGCCCCAGACGGGGCCCTGCCGCGCGCATCCCGTGCCCGCCGCCCCGCGCGGCGGCCACATCCCGATGCCTGCCCCCGTCTTCATGTAGCGACCTTGTTCGGTCCCGTTGGCCGACGCCTTCCGCCTCCGGGGGCGTCGGCCTTTTTTCCGTGCCGCGCGGGGCTGCCACCGGCCCTGCCGATTGGTGCGCGCACGGAAACGCGGCCTCCCCCGGCGGCGTCTTGTTGCGGTGCCGCGTGGTTTCTAGACTGGTTGCACCATCGTTCCATCCCTGCCTGCAGCGTTATCCGGAGTCCATCGTGCACGCCATGACACCCAAGCCCCCGCGCGGCCGCGAAGCCGTCGAACCGGTCGTCTACATCGTCGACGACGACCCCGGCCTGAACCACGCGCTGGCCGACCTGCTGGCCTCGGTCGGCATCCGCTCGCGGTCGTTCCTGTCGGCCGACGCGTTCCTGGCCGCGCAGATCGAACCGGTGCCCGGCTGCGTGGTGCTGGACGTGCGGCTGCGCGGCGCCAACGGGCTGGAGGTGCAGCGCGAGATGGTCCGGCGCGGCATCGGCCTGCCGGTGGTGTTCATCACCGGGCACGGCGACATCGAGATGACGGTGCGCGCGATGAAGGCCGGCGCGCTCGACTTCCTGCCCAAGCCGTTCCGCGACCAGGACTTCCTGGACGCCGTGACAGGCGCCATCGACGTGGACCGCTGCAAGCGCCAGGCGCTGCAGTGCTGCGACGACCTGCGCGCCCGCTACGCCACGCTGAGCGCCCGCGAGCGCGAGGTGATGGCGCTGGCGGTGTCGGGGCTGATGAACAAGCAGATTGCCGGGCGCATCGGTATCAGCGAGGTCACGATCAAGATCCACCGCAGCCGGGCCATGCGCAAGATGGCCGCGCGCACGTTCGCGGACCTGGTGAAGATGGCCATCGAGCTGGAGCTGCCCACGCTCGGCCAGAACGCCATGGCGCCGCTGGCCACGGCCGCGCCGGCGGCCCCGGCCGTGGCGATGGGGCCGGCGCCGCGCCCGGCCATGCGCGCGGCGCCGCCGGTGCCGGCCTACTGACCGCCTATTGACCGCCCGCGTTGCGGTGGCGGTGGATGTCGTGCGTGACGAACGGGTCGTCGTGCGGCGGCATCGCCAGCCATTCGGGATGCGCCAGCGTGCCGCGGATATCGTCCAGCCCGCTGTTCCAGTGCTCGCGCATCGTCAGCGGGCCGAACTGGAAGTCCTTGGCGCTGCCTTCGAACGGCTTGTCGCGGTAGATGAGCTGGATCACGTTGCGGCGGACGTCGCAGGCATCCGCTGCGGCGCGCTGGTACGCCTCGCTCTGCCTGCGGGCCGGCGGCACCAGCGCCAGCACGTCGGCCAGCAGGCGGCGGAAGTTCTGCTGCTCGCTCATGTGGTCCGTGATGTTGCGCGTGCGGCTCGAATACTGGATGTCCTTCTGGCGCGTGGCCACCGCTTCGAGCGTATGCGGCAGCGGCCCGCGCGCGCTCCACAGGTCCACCTGGAAGATCAGCGCGTTGCGGCGCGGATGCTCGCGCAGGATGGCCTGCAGCGGCGTGTTGGAGACCAGCCCGCCGTCCCAGTAGTACTCGCCGTCGATCTCCACGGCCGGAAAGCCCGGCGGCAGCGCGCCCGACGCCATGAAATGCTCGGCGCGCAGCCGCGTCCGGGTGTTGTCGAAGTAGGCGAAGTTGCCGTTGCGCACGTTGACGGCGCCCACCGAGACGCGCAGTTCGTCCGGGCGGTTGATGCGGTCGAAATCGGCAAAGCGTTCCAGCGTGGCCTTCAGCGGCCCGGTGTCGTAATAGCTGGCGGTGTGCGCGCCCGCTGGCTGCACGAAGCCGGTGGGCCACAGCCGGGGCGAGAAAAAGCCGTTCTGGCCTTCCACGAGTGCGCGCGCGGCCTCGATGGCGTCGAACCAGACCCGCATCGTGTCTGGCCAGTGCTGCGCGCTGTCGGCGATCAGGTCGTACGGCACCAGGCTTGGCAGCCACGGCTGGCGGCAGATGTGCTGCCAGAACGCGCGTAGCTGGTCCACGCGCCGGGCCGGCGGGTTGCCAGCGATGATGGCCGCGTTGAGCGCGCCGATGGAGATGCCCGCCACCCAGTTCGGGGTGATGCCGGCCTCGGCCAGCCCCTGGTACACGCCGGCCTGGTACGACCCCAGCGCGCCGCCACCCTGCAGCACCAGCGCCTTGACCGCGTAGCGGTCGTCCACGGCCGTGTGCGCGGTTGCCGCGCCCGAGCTGCCCTGCAAGTCCTGTCTCTCTTGAAACATGATCTGTGTTCCTGCTCTGACGGGGGCGCGCCCGCGCGGCGGCCGGGGCCGGGGCGGGCGGCCCGCCTGCGTTATTGCATGTACCAGCCGTGGCTGACGACGAACGACTGGCCCGTGAGCGCGGCCGACGGAAACGCGCACAGGAAGAGGGCGGTCTGCGCCACGTCGTCGACGGTGGTGAAGACGCCGTCGACGGTGCCGCCCAGCATCACGCGGCGCACCACTTCTTCCTCGCTGATGCCCAGCTCCCGGGCCTGCTCGGGAATCTGCTTGTCGACCAGCGGCGTGCGGACAAAGCCCGGGCAGATCACGTGCGAGCGCACGTTGTGCTCGCCGCCTTCCTTGGCCAGCACGCGCGCCAGGCCCAGCAGCCCGTGCTTGGCGGCCACGTAGGCGCACTTGAGCGGCGAGGCTTCGTGCGAGTGCACGGAGCCCATGTAGATCACCGTGCCGCCGCGATTGTCGCGGTACATGTGGCGCAGCGCCGCGCGCGTGGTCAGGAAGGCGCCGTCCACGTGGATGGCCTGCATGCGCTTCCAGTCCGCAAAGCTGTACTCGTGGATCGGGTTGACGATCTGGATGCCGGCGTTCGAGACCAGGATGTCCACGCCGCCAAAGCGGTCCGCCACCGCATCGGTGGCGCGGTCCACGGCCTGCTCGTCGGTCACGTCCATCGCCACGCCCATGGCCAGGCCGCCCGCAGCCTCGATCCCGCGGGCCACCTTGACGGCCGCCTCCTCGTTGAGATCGGCCACGGCCACGGCCGCGCCCTCCCGGGCCAGCAGTTCCGCGATGGCCTTGCCGATGCCGCTGGCGGCGCCCGTGACGATGGCCGATTTGCCTTGAAGCTTCATGATGTTCTCCGGATAACGGGTTGGCTTACTGTTGCAGGTAGTCGAACACGACCTCGCCGAGGCCCAGCGTCAGGTCGGCCACGTAGTGCCTGGCGCCCAGCACCTCCAGCACCGGCAGCGACGCCACCGGGGCCAGGGCGTGGGGAAAGAGCGACAGGGCAGCGGGGCCGGTCCAGGCGCCCCGCACGGCCACGTCCTTGAGGAAGAAACAGACCAGCTCGCACACGCGCGCCGTGCCGTCGACGTGGGGCAGGATCTTGAGCAGGTAGTTCGGCGTGCCGGCCAGGGCGTCGCGCACCGGGTCTGGCGCGATGCAATGGTGCTTGTAGCCCATCGTCCCGGTCGCCACGCGCACCGGGCCGTAGTCGAGCGTGCCCACCAGCGTGTCCTTTTCCACTGACAGGCGCGGGCTCGCCAGCTTCTTCGGAAACCCCCAGATCTCGCGGCCGCCCGCCAGCGGCGGATGGTCGTCCAGGAACATCGCGTGCGTGTAGTTGCCCGGCCGCCCCTGGTAGGTCACCGGAATCACCTGGCCGGACTCCGTGTAGTCGCCAAAGCCCGTGGAATCGGGCATGCGGATGAATTCGTAGTGGACGACGGGCTCGGCCACCGCCAGCGGCTCGGGCACCACCGCGCGCAACAGGTCCGGATCGGTGCGGTACGAAATGACAAGGTATTCCCGCTGCAGGAACCGGTACGGTCCCATCGGGTAGGCCGGGCTGCACAGCGGCGTGGCATACGCGCGCTCCCGGATGGTCTGGACGTCCATGGCATGGCCTCCATAACAATGCCGCGCCGCGACGCCGCCGTCCCGATGACGGCAGCCCATCGCGGCCCGGATTCATTCTGGAAGGCCCGGAGGCGTCAAGCCATTACACCTGCGTATCGCCGGCGCGATGCTTAGGTATGAGGGGGTGAGCGGTTTGGGGGGAGGGATGGAATCACGCTGCCTGGCACATCGGCGCGACGAAACAAAAAAGCCCCGGCAACGCCGGGGCTCCTGAACCGATCGGGTCGTGCCAGGCGGCTTACTGTGCCGTCCAGCCGCCGTCCATGGCCCATGCCGCGCCGCGCACCTGCTCGCCGGCGGGCGAGCACAGCATCAGCACCAGGCCGCCGAGCTGTTCGGGGGTGACGAACTGGCCGGACGGCTGCTTGTCGGACAGCAGCCGGGCCTGCGCGGCGTCGCGCGAAATGTTTTCGCGCTGTGCGATGGCGTCGATCTGGGCGGCCACCAGCGGCGTCAGCACGAAGCCGGGGCAGATGGCGTTGCAGGTGATGCCGGTGGCGGCCGTCTCCAGGGCGGTGACCTTCGTCAGGCCCACCAGCCCGTGCTTGGCGGCCACGTAGGCCGACTTGCCGGCCGAGCCGACCAGCCCGTGGACCGACGCGATGTTGACGATCCGGCCCCAGTTGGCCGCGCGCATCGCCGGCAGCGCCAGCCGCGTGGTGTGAAAGCCCGAGCTGAGGTTGATGGCGATGATGTCGTCCCACTTCTGGACCGGAAAGTCCTCCACGGGCGACACGTGCTGGATGCCGGCGTTGTTGACCAGGATGTCCACGCCGCCAAAGCGCGCCTGCGCCAGCGCGAACATTGCCTCGATCTCGTCGGGGCGGCGCATGTCGGCCGGGTGGTGCACGGCCTGGGCGCCCGTGGCGGCGATGGCCGCCAGCGCGGCGTCCACGTCGCCAAAGCCGTTCAGGACGATGTTGGCGCCGGCCTGGGCCAGCGACTGGGCGATGCCCAGCCCGATGCCGCTCGTGGAGCCGGTGACCAGCGCGGTCTTGCCTTGCAGATTGACCATGATGCCTCCTTGCTTGTCAGACCAGGCCGGTCAGGTAGAACACCAGGATCACGAAGAACACGGCCAGCGTCTTGATCAGCGTGATGGCGAAGATGTCGCGGTACGACTCGCGGTGCGTGAGGCCGGTGACGGCCAGCAGCGTGATGACGGCGCCGTTGTGCGGCAGGGTGTCCATGCCGCCGCTGGCCATCGACACCACGCGGTGCAGCACTTCCAGCGGAATCTGCGCGGCCTGCGCGCCCTGGATGAAGACGTCGGACATGGCCGCCAGCGCGATGCTCATGCCGCCCGAGGCCGAGCCGGTGATGCCGGCCAGCGTGCTCACCGACACGGCCGCGTTGACCAGCGGGTTGGGGATGCTGCGCAGCGCGTCGCTGACCACCAGGAAGCCCGGCAGCGCGGCGATGACGCCGCCGAAGCCGTATTCCGAGGCGGTGTTCATCGATGCCAGCAGCGCGCCTGACACGGCGCTCTTGGTGCCTTCGGCAAAACGGGTCTTGACGGCGCCGAACGCGGTGGCCAGCACCACGACGATGCCCAGCAGCAGGGCGCCCTCGACGGCCCAGATGGCCGTCACGCTGGCGATCTTGGTTTCCACCGGCTTGGACAGGCCCGGCAGCGACACGCTGTTGGCCTGGCCGTACCAGAGCGGGATCATCCGCGTGAGCCAGAAATTCGACACGCCCACCACGATCAGCGGCAGGATGGCCAGCAGCGGCGGCGGCAGCTTGCCGCCTTCCATGCGCTGCGGCTCGTTGACGAGGCTGGTGCCGTAGCCCTCGCCGCGCGCGGCGGCGGCGCGGCGGCGCCATTCCAGGTACGACAGGCCCACGATGATGATGAACAGCGACCCGGCCACGCCCAGCACCGGGGCGGCCCAGGACGTGGTGTTGAAGAACGTGGTCGGGATGATGTTCTGGATCTGCGGCGTGCCCGGCAGCGAATCCATCGTGAACGAGAACGCGCCCAGCGCGATGGCGCCCGGCATCAGGCGCTTGGGGATGTTGCTCTGGCGGTAGAGCTCGGCCGCGAACGGGTAGACCGCGAACACGACCACGAACAGCGAGACGCCGCCGTAGGTCAGCAGCGCACAGACCGCCACAATGACCGCGTTGGCGCGCGAGCGGCCGATGTAGCGGATGGCGGCGGCGACGATCGATTCGGAAAAGCCGGACAGCTCGATGACCTTGCCGAACACGGCGCCGAGCATGAACACCGGGAAATAGAGCTTCACGAAGCCGACCATCTTCTCCATGAAGATGCCGGAGAACACGGGCGCCACGGCCGACGGGTCGGTCAGCAGCACGGCGCCCAGGGCGGCCAGCGGGGCAAACAGGATCACGCTGTAGCCGCGGTAGGCGGCGAACATCAGGAACGCCAGTGCGGCGAGCACTACTACAAAGGACATGGGGTCTCCATCGCTTGTTCTTGAATGCGGTCGAGCAGCGCGGATGCCTGGCCGTGCCGTCGAATGCGATATTCCCTCGCGCAGATGACAAGGGGCCGCTTCAGTAGCAGGCTCTGTGCCACACCAAAAACGTTGTCGAAAAGGCGCTGGAAGTGTATCCCACGCCCTTTTGTCTCGACATTGAGACAACGCAAGCGGTGGCGAACCACCCGTGTCTCCGTTGTGAGACACTGCGCGTCTTCACTTCGAGACACCCACACCCGCATGCAAAAGATCGCCGAGCCCGGTGGCGCCCTGCTGCTGGACTACGACTACGTGGCCCGGCGGGCCATGGAATCGCTGTTCCGCACGTTCGAGAACTTCAGCGAGGGCACGTTCGTGGTGGACGAGCACGCGCACGTGGTCTGGATCAACAAGCGCTACGCGGCGCGCTTCGGGTTCACGAACCCGCAGGACGCCATCGGGCTCGACTGCGAGCAGGTGATTCCGAACAGCCTGATGCGCGAGGTGGTGACCACCGGCAAGCCGATCCTGCTGGACCTGCTGGAAACCGACCGCGAGCCGATGATCGTGACGCGGCTGCCGATCAAGGACGACAGCGGCCGCACCATCGGCGCGGTGGGTTTTGCGCTGTTCGACGAACTGAAGGCGCTGACGCCGATCTTTGCGCACTACTCGCGCGTGCAGGCCGAACTGGCGGCCGCGCGGCGCTCGCTGGACCATGCCCGCCGTGCCAAGTACACGTTCGCCAGCTTTGTCGGCGCCAGCCCGGCCGCGCAGGAGGTCAAGCGCCAGGCGCGGCGCGCGGCGCTGGTGGAGTCGCCGGTGCTGCTGCTGGGCGAGACCGGCACGGGCAAGGAACTGCTGGCCCACGGCATCCACGCCGGATCGGCGCGCGCCGAACGGCCGCTGGTGACCGTCAACGTGGCCGCCATCCCCGAGACGCTGCTGGAGGTTGAATTCTTCGGCGCGGCGCCGGGCGCCTACACGGGCGTCGACCGCAAGGGCCGGGTTGGCAAGTTCGAGCTGGCCGACGGCGGCACGCTGTTCCTGGACGAGATCGGCGACATGCCGCTGGCGCTGCAGAGCAAGCTGCTGCGCGCGCTGCAGGACCGCGAGTTCGAGCCGCTGGGGTCGAACCGGATCGTGCGCAGCGACGTGCGGATCATCGCCGCCACCTCGGCCGACCTGCCGGCGCTGGTGGCCGACGGCCGCTTTCGCGCCGATCTCTATTACCGGCTCAACGTGCTGACGATCGAGCTGCCGCCGCTGCGGGCGCGCCGGGCGGACCTGCTGCCGCTGGTGTCGGCCATCGTCGAGGAACTGAGCATCAAGGCCGAGCGCCATCCGATTGGCCTGCAGGACGATGCGCTGCGGCTGCTGGCCAACTACGACTGGCCTGGCAACGTGCGCGAGCTGCGCAACGTGCTGGAGCGCGCGGTGATGCTCTGCGACGAGGATTCGGTCGACGCCACCGCGCTGGCGCCGCTGCTGGGCGCCCGGCGGCCCGCCATGGCGGCGCTGGCACCGGAGCCGGCGCCGGCCGGACCGGGCGAGGTGGTTCCGGCGGTGGCACCCGTGGCTGCCGTGGCCGTCGAGGTCCCGCCAGCCGCACCCGCCCCCGCGCCGCCGCTGTCCTACGCCGATGCCATGGCGCAATTCGAGGCCACGTTCCTGGCGCAGGCGCTGGATGCCTGTGGCGGCCGCGTGGCCGAGGCCGCCGCGCGCGTGGGCATCAGCCGCGCCGCGTTCTACAAGAAGCTGGCCGCCGCGCGCGGGGCGGGCTGACCGTACGAACCGACACGGCGGCGTGATACCGTCGCGCGAGGCAACGTGAAGGGAGGATGCATGCAATCGGGCATTGTCGAGACCGGCTATGGTTCCGATCCGGTCGGGCTGGTCAGCGGTTTCCTGTTCGAGCCGGGGCGGCCCGGGCGCGAGATCGATTCCAACGGCGCCGCCGCGTGGCTGCGCGGCCATCCCGCGGCCGGGCCGGACGATGCGACGCAGGGCGAACGCCCGTTCGTCTGGCTGCATTTCAACCTGTCGCACAGCGCCTGCGAGCGCTGGATGCGGGCCCAGCTGGCGTTGCCCGAGGACTATTTCGAGGCACTGCGGCAGGGTTCGCGCTCCACCCGGATCGAACGCCAGGACGACGCGCTGCTGGCCGTGGTCAACGACGTGATCTACAACTTTGGGGTGACGTCGACCGACATTTCGACACTCTGGGCCCATGCCGACTCCCGGCTGGTGGTCACCGCCCGGGCCCGCCCGCTGCGCTCGGTAGACCGCTTGCGCGCCGCCGTGCGCCGGGGCGAGATGTTCGGCTCGCCGCTGAAACTGGTGGTGCACCTGCTGCAGGACCAGGCCGACGTGCTGGTGCAGATCGTGCGTGAGACCGGCGTCAACGTGGACCAGATCGAAGACCAGTTGCTGTCGCAGCGGCTGCAGTCGAACCGGGCGGACCTGGGGTCGATGCGGCGCGGGCTGGTGCGGCTGCAGCGGCTGCTGGCGCCCGAGCCCGGCGCGCTCTTCCGGCTGCTGAACCGGCCGCCCGCGTGGCTGCAGGAAAGCGACCTCCAGGAGCTGCGGGAGTCGACCGAGGAGTTCTCGCTGGTGCTCAGCGACCTGGCCGCGCTGGTGGAGCGGATCAAGCTGCTGCAGGAAGAAATCGCCGCCAAGCTCAACGAGCAGACCAACCGCACGCTGTTCACGCTGACGCTGGTCACGGTGCTGGCGCTGCCGATCAACATCGTGGCGGGCTTCTTCGGCATGAACGTCGGCGGCATCCCGCTGGCCGAACACCCGCACGGCTTCTGGGTGCTGGTGGTGCTGGTGGCCAGTTTCACGGTGCTGGCGGGGCGTTGGGCGTTCCGCAAGCAGGAAGGCGGCATGATGTGATGCATCGTGCCTCTATGACAGTTCATCGAATTGCCACGGGGCGGGCGTACGATCGGTCACCAAGGCGCCCGCCGTCCGGCGCGTGCAATGGAGGATAGCCATGAACTACAACGACGAGGAACTGATCCGCCGCATCCACCGCGAGGTGGCGGACTACTACGACGAGGAACTGGAACTCGAACTGGAAGACCGCGACCCGACGCTGGTGCAGAGCGTGCTGGCCGGCGAATCGGGCGGCCCTGGCGACAACAGCAATCTCAACGGCGACGAGGCCGAGCGCGCCGAGCGTCATCGCTACTTCCGCGAGCTGTTCCGCCTGCAGGGCGAACTGGTCAAGCTGCAGAGCTGGGTGGTGGCCACGGGCCACAAGGTGGTGATCCTGTTCGAGGGCCGCGACGCGGCCGGCAAGGGCGGGGTCATCAAGCGCATCACGCAGCGGCTCAACCCGCGCGTGTGCCGCGTGGCGGCGCTGCCGGCCCCGAACGACCGGGAACGCACGCAGTGGTACTTCCAGCGCTATGTGTCGCACCTGCCGGCGGCCGGCGAGATGGTGCTGTTCGACCGTAGCTGGTACAACCGCGCTGGCGTGGAGCACGTGATGGGCTTCTGCACCGACGAGCAGTACGAGGAATTCTTCCGCTCGGTGCCGGAGTTCGAGCGCATGCTGGTGCGCTCGGGCATCCAGGTCATCAAGTACTGGTTCTCGATCACCGACGACGAGCAGCACATGCGCTTCCTGAGCCGCATCCACGACCCGCTCAAGCAGTGGAAGCTGAGCCCGATGGACCTGGAGTCGCGCCGCCGCTGGGAAGACTACACGCGCGCCAAGGAGGTCATGCTGGAGCGGACCCACATCCCCGAGGCGCCCTGGTGGGTCGTGCAGGCCGTCGACAAGAAGCGCGCGCGGCTGAACTGCATCCACCACCTGCTCCAGCAGATGCCGTACGTGGAGCCCGCGCAGGCGAGCATCGTGCTGCCCCAGCGTGAGCGCCATGCCGATTACACGCGGCAACCGGTGCCCGACAACATGTACATCCCCGAGGTCTACTGACCCCCGCCCACGCACGCCCGCCTGCGTGTGTTTCACGACAGATTGAAACGGCCGTTGCATCGAAAGATTGCCCAAAGCGATCTAACGGCCGCTCAATCTGACGCCATCTGCGTCGTTATTGGGAGAGCCCTCCGCCGGACGCGAGCCTGCGCCCGACCCGGAGGTCGCTTTGTTTCTGGAGTCCCCAAGATGCGTCGCAATACCCTGCGTGCCGGTGCACGCGCCCGATTCCCCGCCGGATTGACCGGTATGGCGGCGCTGGCCGCGCTTGCCCTGGCCGGCTGCGGCGGAGGCGGGGGCGACGATGCCGGCGGCAGCGGCGCGACCACCCAGGCGTCTGCCGCCCCGGCGCCCACCTCGCCCACGGCGGCCGAGCCGCTGCTGGTCAACGGCCTGTCCCAGGCGTGTGCCGCCTGCGGCGCGGCCACATCGAGCAGCTATGCGGGCACCGACGTCGGCGTCTGGGGATACCCCAACGGCAGCGGCGCTGCCGTCGACGTCCAGTACGCGATCTCGGGCGTGGCCGGCAAGTCGGTCTGGCTCCAGCTCTACAACACGGCCGCCGCCGCGGTGGCGATGCCCAGCGGGCTGTCGTCGCGCGTGGCCGCCGAGATGATCTCGCCGCAGGCGCTGACCGAGACGTCGGACGAAGAGGCCATGCACCGCGCCATCGGCGAATTCAACCGCAGTGGCTGGGCCGATGCCGCCCGCCCGGCTGGCGAGCCGATGCGCAGCACGCTGGCGGCGCCGGCACCGCTGGCGGCGTCGCTGGGCACCACGGCGATGGGCGAGGGCGCCACGCGCAACTGGTACCACATCGACGGCACCCAGCGCCCGGCCACGCTGCGCAAGCAGCTCGCCGCCAGCGACGGTACCCGGGTCAATCTGTGGGTCGAGACCGCCGAGGCGGCCAATGTGAGCGATGCCATGGTGGCCGAACTGGGCGGCGCGTTCGCGGGCGGCGGCATGGTCTACGACCGGCTGGTGGGCCTGGGCGGCAAGCTCTGGGGCGCCAACGCGTTCACCACGTCGATGCTGCCGGCTGGCATGCCGGTCGATATCGTCGTGCTGAACTTCAACCGCGACGGCAAGCCGTACGGCACCGTGGGCTATTTCTGGGGCGTGCACAACTTCCTGAAGAGCAAGGAAGCGAACAGCAACGAGGCCATCTCGCTGTATCTGGACAGCGAGACGATGGCGGCCGGCGCCGACGGCATGCGGTCGGTCAAGACCACCATGGCGCACGAAGGCACGCACATGCAGAACTTCTACCGCCGCCAGGTGAGCATGGGCGCCACCTACGCCTACGACACGTGGCTGGAGGAAATGACGGCCATGCAGATGGAAGACTTCGTCAGCGCCGCCATCAGCACCAGCTACAACCCCATCCGGGACGTCCGCCTGGCCGACTACTACCGCTACAGCGACTACAACTGCGACGTGACGGTCTTCACCGGCTTCGGCGCCACCTGCGAGAGCTACGCGGTGTCGGGCAGCCTGGGCGGTTTCCTGAACCGCCAGCTTGGCGTGGGGTTCTTCCGCGACCTGCTGGCCCGGCCCACGGCGAACTCGCGCCAGGTGCTGGACGAGGCGATTCGCGCGTCCCGGCCCGAATGGGGCTTCGACCAGGCGATGGTCAACTGGCGCGCCACCACCAACAGCAACATGCCGCTGGGCCGCACGCCGGGCAGCTACGGCTATCCCGCATGGACCGACGGCACGCTCACGCTGCCCGCGATCGACCCGTCGGCGGCGGGCTACCTGGCGCTGCGCCGGCTGCCGGCCACCGCGCCGTCAATGCTGCAGGGCAACGCCAGCTACATCGCGCCGCGCAGCCCGAACACCAGCGGCGTGTACACCGACAAGGTGCGCGTGCCGGCCGGCGTGTCGCTGTCGGTGGTGGTCTACTGAGTCGTCGGAAAGGGGCGCCCGGGCAGGTCCGGGCGCCAGTCAGCGGCGGCCGCTAGAGCCGCACGGCCGGGAACGCTTCGGCAAAGCTCTGGACCGTGCCGGTCAGCGCGCCGTCGTAGCCGGGCAGGGCGTTGACGCGCTCGCGGAAGCTGCCGCTCTTCATGGCGGCCACGGCCCCGACCAGCGCGGGGCTGTCCAGCGCCTCGGTCTCCAGGGCGAAGAAATAGCGCTCCTTGAGCACCGGCACGAACTCCAGGTTGAAGCGCCGGGCGGCCGTTTCCACGCCGAACCCCACGTCGGCCATGCCGCTGCCGATGTAGGCGGCCACCGCGGCATGGGTGAATTCCCCGTTGCTGAAGCCCTCGATGGCGTTGCTGTCGATGCCGCGCCGCGCCAGCATCAGGTCCAGCAGCAGCCGCGTGCCCGAGCCGGGCTGGCGGTTGACAAAGCGCACGTCGGCGCGCGTCAGGTCTTCCAGCGAGTGGATCTGCAGCGGATTGCCGGGGCGCACGAACAGCCCCTGCTGGCGCGTGGCCAGGTGGATCAGGCAATGCTTGCCGGGGTGCAGCCAGCGCGTGAAGCCGCGCAGCGTCTCTTCCTCGAACTCGCCCATCGGCACGTGGAAGCCGGCGATGTTGCAGGCGCCCTCGGACAGCGCGGCGGCCGCCTCCAGGCTGCCGCAGTACTTCAGGTCGTGGCGGACCTTCTGCTCGTCAAGGAAATCCCTGAGTGCGGCCACGGCAAATCCGTGGCTGGCGTGGATGCGCACGGCCGGATCGCTGGCCGCCATCAGCTTCTTGAGTTCGATCTCCAGCTCGGACGCCAGGCTGTCCAGCGTAGGCGTCAGCCGCGCCGCAATGCGCTTGCTGGCCCACACGAGCTGCTGGGCCAGCGGGGTCAGCGTGGACCCCCGGCCGCGCGTCTTGGCGATCAGCGCCCCGCCGAACAGGGTTTCGGCGTCACGCAGGATGCCCCAGGCGTAGCGATATGACAACGCCATGGCCTCGGCCGATTGCGCGATGTTTCCGGTCGATTCGATCAGGCCCAGCAGGGCCACCAGACGGGACACATCCAGCGCTGGCGCGGGCGCCGGGGCGGTATCGTCGCGGATCTGCAGGTGGGGAAGGATCGAGATGCGTAGCATATGCGGAAAATAGCATATTGAACGGGGCAAAACACGGTCCTATAGTCGCACAAAGAGGCCGAAGCGCCCGTTGTGATGTGCCCGAATATGAATAAGAAAGCCGATATCGGGATCGACAGAACAGAATGGAGACAGCATGCCAGACACCGCCATCCCCACGGCGCCAGCCGGCAGTGGCACCCCCGTACCCGCATCCGAGATTGCGCGCATCGTCGCGGCCCGGCGTGACATGCCTGGCGCGCTGCTGCCGATCCTGCACGACATCCAGGACAGCCAGGGCTTCATCCCGGCCGACGCGGTGCCGGTCATTGCCAAGGCACTGAACCTGTCGCGCGCCGAGGTGCATGGCGTGATCACGTTCTACCACCATTTCCGCCAGCAGCCGGCCGGCCGCCACGTGGTGCAGGTCTGCCGCGCGGAGGCCTGCCAGTCGGTGGGCGCCGATGCGCTGGCCGAGCACGCCTGCCGCAAGCTGGGCTGCGATTTCCATGAGACCACGGCCGACGGCCAGTTCACGCTGGAGCCGGTCTACTGCCTGGGCCAGTGCGCCACCGGCCCGTCGATGATGATCGGCGAGCGGCTGCACGGCCGCGTGGATGCCCGGCGCTTCGACCGGCTCGTGGACGCCATCCGCGAAGACGAGGAGGTCCGCGCATGACCACCACCGTCTTTGTCCCCCGCGACTCCACCGCGTTGGCGCTGGGCGCCGACGAGGTGGCCCAGGCCATCGCCGCCGAGGCCGCCCGGCGCGGCGCCGACGTGCGCATCGTGCGCAACGGCTCGCGCGGCATGTTCTGGCTGGAGCCGCTGGTCGAGGTGCAGACCCCCGCCGGCCGCGTGGCCTACGGCCCGGTTACCGAGGACGATGTTGGCGCGCTGTTCGACGCCGGCTTCCTGGCGGGCGGCGCCCACGCGCTGGCGCACGGCCCGACCGACGAGATCCCGTTCCTGAAGCGCCAGGAGCGCCTGACGTTTGCCCGCGTCGGCATCACCGACCCGCTGTCGCTGGACGACTACATCGCCCACGAGGGCTACGCCGGCCTGACGCGCGCGCTGTCGATGACGCCCGAGCAGATCGTGCAGGAGGTGCTGGACTCCGGCCTGCGCGGCCGGGGTGGCGCGGCGTTCCCCACCGGCATCAAGTGGAAGACGGTGCTGGCCGCGCAGTCGCCGGTCAAGTACATCGTCTGCAACGCCGACGAGGGCGACTCGGGTACGTTCTCGGACCGCATGGTCATGGAGGACGACCCGTTCATGCTGATCGAAGGCATGACCATCGCCGGCCTGGCCGTCGGCGCCGAGTCCGGCTACATCTACACCCGTTCCGAATACCCGCACGCGATTGCCGCCACCGAGGCCGCCATCGCCATCGCCACGCAGGCGGGCTGGCTGGGCGACAACATCCGCGGCAGCGGCCGGCGCTTCACGCTCGAAGTGCGCAAGGGCGCCGGCGCCTACGTGTGCGGCGAGGAAACCGCGCTGCTCGAAAGCCTGGAAGGCAAGCGCGGCGTGGTGCGCGCCAAGCCGCCGCTGCCGGCGCTCAAGGGTCTGTTCGGCCAGCCGACGGTCATCAACAACGTGATCTCGCTGGCCACGGTGCCGGTGATCCTGTCGCGCGGCGCGCAGCATTACCGCGACTTCGGCATGGGGCGCTCGCGCGGCACGCTGCCGTTCCAGCTGGCCGGCAACATCCGGCAGGGCGGGCTGGTGGAGAAGGCATTCGGCGTGACGCTGCGCGAGCTGATGTTCGACTTCGGCGGCGGCACGCGCAGCGGCCGGGCCATCCGCGCCGTGCAGGTGGGCGGCCCGCTGGGCGCGTACCTGCCGGAATCGCGCTTCGACACGCCGCTGGACTACGAGGCCTACGCCGCGTTCGGCGCGGTGGTGGGGCACGGCGGCATCGTGGTGTTCGACGAGACGGTGGACATGGCCAGGATGGCCCGGTACGCGATGGAGTTCTGCGCGATCGAGTCGTGCGGCAAGTGCACGCCGTGCCGGATCGGCTCCACGCGCGGCGTGGAGGTGATCGACCGCATCCTGGCGGGCGACCAGCCGGTGAAGCACGTGGCGCTGGTGCGCGACCTGTGCGACACCATGCTGGCCGGGTCGCTGTGCGCGATGGGCGGCATGACGCCGTACCCGGTGCTGTCCGCGCTCGACGAATTCCCGGAGGACTTTGGCCTGGCGCCAAAGCCCGCCCGGGCCGCCTGACCGCCGGCCGCCGCCTCACGGCCACCCAACCAGAATGACGCGCCTCTCAGGGGCGCGCATCCCTACAAAGCAGTGCATTACGGGAGACGTCCCTTGAACGCTCGCGACGACTTCGACTACGGTACCCCGGCCATCGACAACGACCTCCAGGTCACGCTGGAAATCGATGGGGTTGCCGTCACCGTGCCAGCCGGCACCTCCGTCATGCGCGCCGCCGCCGAAGCCGGCATCGGCGTGCCCAAGCTCTGCGCCACCGACTCGCTCGAACCGTTCGGCTCCTGCCGGCTGTGCCTGGTCGAGATCGAGGGCCGGCGCGGCTATCCGGCATCGTGCACCACGCCCGTGGAAGCGGGCATGAAGGTGCGCACGCAGAGCGGCAAGCTCGGCGACCTGCGCCGCGGCGTGATGGAGCTGTACATCTCGGACCACCCGCTGGACTGCCTGACCTGCCCGACCAACGGCAACTGCGAGCTGCAGGACATGGCCGGCGTGGTCGGCCTGCGCGAGGTGCGCTATGCCGACGGCGCCGGCGGGGCCGCGCCGCTTGCCACGCACACCCAGATGAAGAAGGACGAGTCGAACCCGTACTTCACGTACGACCCGTCCAAGTGCATCGTCTGCAACCGCTGCGTGCGCGCCTGCGAGGAAACGCAGGGCACGTTCGCGCTGACGATCAGCGGCCGCGGCTTCGACTCGCGCGTGGCGGCCGGCACCAGCCAGCCGTTCATGGAGTCTGACTGCGTGTCGTGCGGCGCCTGCGTGCAGGCGTGCCCGACCGCCACGCTGACCGAAACGTCGGTCATCCAGCTTGGCCAGCCGTCCCACAGCGTAGTCACCACGTGCGCGTACTGCGGCGTGGGCTGCTCGTTCAAGGCCGAGATGAAGGGCAACGAGGTGGTCCGCATGGTGCCGTACAAGGACGGCGCCGCCAACGAGGGCCACGCCTGCGTGAAGGGCCGCTTTGCCTGGGGCTATGCCACGCACAAGGACCGCATCCTGAAGCCGATGATCCGCGCCAGGATCACCGACCCGTGGCGCGAGGTGTCGTGGGAGGAAGCCATCGGCTACGCGGCGTCGCAGTTCCGCCGCATCCAGGCCGAGCACGGCCGCGATTCCATCGGCGGCATCGTGTCGTCGCGCTGCACGAACGAGGAAGGCTACCTGGTCCAGAAGCTGGTGCGCGCCGCGTTCGGCAACAACAACGTCGACACCTGCGCGCGGGTTTGCCACTCGCCCACGGGCTACGGCCTGAAGACCACGCTTGGCGAATCGGCCGGCACGCAGACGTTCCGCTCGGTGGCCAAGGCCGACGTGATCATGGTCATCGGCGCCAACCCGACCGACGGCCACCCGGTGTTTGCCTCGCGCATGAAGCGCCGCCTGCGCGCGGGGGCCAAGCTAATCGTCATCGACCCGCGCCAGATCGACCTGGTCGATTCGCCGCACATCCGCGCCGACTACCACCTGCAGCTGCGCCCGGGCACCAACGTGGCCGTGGTCACGTCGCTGGCGCACGTGATTGTCACCGAGGGCCTGCTGGCCGAGCAATTCATCGCCGAACGCTGCGAGGACCGCGCGTTCCAGCAATGGCGCGATTTCGTGGCGCTGCCGGAGAACTCGCCCGAGGCGCTGGAAGCGTCCACCGGCGTGCCGGCCGACCTGCTGCGCGGCGCGGCCCGGCTCTACGCCACGGGCGGCAACGCGGCCATCTACTACGGCCTGGGCGTGACCGAGCATGCGCAGGGTTCCACCACGGTGATGGGCATTGCCAACCTGGCCATGGCCACCGGCAACGTCGGCCGCGAAGGCGTGGGCGTGAACCCGCTGCGCGGCCAGAACAACGTGCAGGGGTCGTGCGATATCGGCTCGTTCCCGCACGAGTTGCCGGGCTACCGCCATGTGTCCGATTCGACGGTGCGCAGCAGCTTCGAGTCGGCCTGGGGCGTGGAGATCAACCCGGAGCCGGGCCTGCGCATCCCGAACATGTTCGAGGCGGCGCTGACGGGCTCGTTCAAGGGCCTGTACTGCCAGGGCGAGGACATCGTCCAGTCCGACCCGAATACCCAGCACGTGTCCGAAGCGCTGTCGTCGATGGAATGCATCGTCGTGCAGGACATCTTCCTGAACGAGACGGCCAAGTACGCGCACGTGTTCCTGCCGGGCTCGTCGTTCCTGGAAAAGGACGGCACGTTCACCAACGCGGAGCGCCGCATCTCGCGCGTGCGCAAGGTCATGCCGCCGCAGGCCGGCTACGCCGACTGGGAGGCGACGATCCTGCTGTCGAACGCGCTGGGCTACCCGATGCACTACACGCATCCGTCCGAGATCATGGACGAGATTGCGCGGCTGACGCCGACGTTCTCGGGCGTGAGCTACCAGAAGCTCGACGAACTGGGCAGCATCCAGTGGCCGTGCAACGCCGAGGCGCCGCACGGCACCCCGACCATGCACGTCGACGGCTTCGTGCGCGGCAAGGGCAAGTTCATCATCACCAAGTACGTGCCGACCGACGAGAAGGTGACCAGGAAGTACCCCCTGCTGCTGACCACGGGGCGCATCCTGTCGCAGTACAACGTGGGCGCGCAGACGCGGCGCACGCACAACGTGCACTGGCACGACGAGGACCGGCTGGAGCTGCATCCGCACGATGCCGAGGAGCGCGGCATCAAGGACGGCGACTGGGTGGGCGTGCAGAGCCGCGCGGGCGAGACCGTGCTGCGCGCCATCGTCAGCCAGCGCATGCAGCCGGGCGTGGTGTACACCACGTTCCACTTCCCCGAGTCTGGCGCCAACGTGATCACCACCGACAACTCGGACTGGGCCACCAACTGCCCCGAGTACAAGGTGACCGCGGTGCAGGTGATGCCGGTGGCGCAGCCGTCCACGTGGCAGCGCAACTACCAGGCGTTCAACGAGGAACAGCTTGCGCACCTGCGGGCGGCAGGCGAGACGGCGCAGGCCGGCTGACGCGGGGCGGGCGATGAAACGCGACGTGCCATCCCCCGACAGCGCCGCCGGCACCGACGCGGTGCCGGCGCAGCGCACGTTCGCGGTGCGGCGCTGGCGCCACGGCGTGATGACGCCGGAGGTGGACCACCTGGCCGAGGAAGTGCCCGTGGCGCTGGAGTACAACGGCATCTCGCACGCGGTGATGCTGGCCACCCCGGCCGACCTGGAGGACTTTGCCATCGGCTTCAGCCTGAGCGAGGGCATCGTCGGCAAGGCCGCTGACATCTACGGCATCGACGTGGAAGCGGGGGAGCAGGGCATCACGGTCAAGGTGGAGATTGCCACCGGGGCCTTTGTCGAGCTGAAGGGGCGCCGCCGCGCGCTGGCCGGGCGCACCGGCTGCGGGCTCTGCGGCACCGAATCGCTCGACGAGGTGATGCGGATGCCGCAGCCCGTGCGCAGCGCGGCCACGTTCGATCCGCGCGTGTTCGAGCATGCGTTTGCCGCGCTGCACAAGCGCCAGGCGCTGCTGCGCGATACCGGCGCCACGCACGCCGCGGCCTGGATGCGCGCCGATGGCGAGCTGGCGCTGGTGCGCGAGGACGTGGGCCGCCACAACGCGCTGGACAAGCTGGCCGGGGCGCTGGCTCGCGGCGGGCAGGAAGACATCGCCCGGGGCGCGGTCATCGTCACCAGCCGGGCCAGCTACGAGATGGTGCAGAAGACCGCCGCCATCGGGGCCGGCGTGCTGGCGGCGGTGTCGGGCCCCACGTCCATGGCGGTGCGGCTGGCCGAGACGGCCGGGCTGACGCTGGCCGGCTTTGTGCGCGGCGGCACCATGGTGGTCTACGCCCACCCCCAACGAATCCAATCCGAGTAAAGCGAGAAGGCTCAGCGATGCATATCGAGAACCTGGTCAAGATGGCCAACCAGATCGGCAGCTTCTTCGAGGCGATGCCGGACCGCGAGGAAGCGCTGGCGGATATCGCCGGGCACGTGAAGAAGTTCTGGGAGCCGCGCATGAAACGGGCGTTCCTGGCGCACGTGGACGCCGGCGGCGAGGGCGTGGACCCGATCGTGCTGGAAGCGGTGGCGCACCACCGCGACCGCTTCGAGGTCACGCTGGCCGCCACCGCCGCCTGAGCTACTTCTTGAGCCGGTAGAGCAGTTGCAGGATCGCCAGCCCGAACACGGTGGCGATCACGGCCGTCATCTCGCGGCCCATGCCGCAGGCCACGCCGATGGCGGCCACGGTCCAGATGCTGGCCGCCGTGGTCAGGCCGCGGATGTCTTCCTCGCTGGCGTTGTGCTTGATGATGGCCCCGGCGCCCAGGAAGCCGATGCCGGACATCAGGCCCTGCAGCACGCGGCTCATGTCGTTCAGCGGCATGCCGGCCTGCAGCGGCACCAGCACGAACAGCGCCGACCCCATCGCCACCATCATGTGCGTGCGCAGCCCCGCGGGCTTGCCGGCCGCCTCGCGCTCGTAGCCGATCAGGCCGCCCAGCAGCACGGCCAGCGTCAGGCGCAGCAGGATGCGCGTCAGTTCCTTGACGTCGGGCACGTCGGCAAATTCCGAACGCAGCGTGCTGTAGATTTCTCCCCAGACTCCTTCCATGGCAGTGTCCTCTTGTCGGTTTTCTGGTCGTCGGAGGCTAGCACGGCAGGGCGGGGCGGCGCCATCGGGCGTCCGCTGACAGCGGGCGCTCAGCGCAGCCGCAGCGGCTCCAGTAGCGCGGCGTCGTACTGGGCGCGCGTGATGCGGCCCAGTTCCATCATCCGCAGCAGGATGTAGGTCTGGCGCTGGCGCGCGCGGCGCGGGTTGACCACGGGATTGTTGGCCGACGGCGCCTTGGGCAGCCCGGCCAGCATCGCGCATTCGGCCAGCGTCAGCTGGTCCACCGGCTTGCCGAAATAGGTCTGCGCGGCCTCGCCAAAGCCGTAGGCGCCCTGGCCCAGGTAGATCTTGTTCAGGTAGAGCTCCAGGATCTCGTCCTTGCTCAGCGCGCGCTCGATCCGGTAGGCCAGCAGGATCTCGTAGAGCTTGCGCGTGTAGGTCTTCTGGCGCGACAGGAAGAAGTTGCGGGCCACCTGCATCGTGATCGTCGACGCGCCCTGCGACAGCTCGTCGGACAGGTTGGCGATGCCGGCGCGCATCACGCCCACGTAGTCGACGCCATCGTGCAGGTAGAAGCGGTCGTCCTCGATGGCGACCACCGCCTCGGGCAGCGTGTGGGGAAAATCGGCCAGCCGCACGTAGCCGGCGCTGTGCCGGAACGCCATCAGCGCGTCCAGCGAGGGTAGCTGCCGGTTGGCCATCAACACGGCAAACGCAACCAGCAAAGCGCCACCCACCACGGCGAGCAGCACGAACTTGACGAAGGCGGACCAGAGACGTTGCATGGCGCGTATTGTGCCATTGGTGTGTCTGGATGCCCTCGGGGGCAAGGTTTGCTCCCCTCTCCCGCACGGCGGGAGAGGGGCCGGGGGAGAGGGCCGGCCGGTCAAATCACGACAGGTCGGCAAGCAGTGCCGCCTCGCCCTCTCCCCCAACCCCTCTCCCACAGGTGGGAGAGGGGAGCAACTTGCCAGTGATCCTGGCTACGCCGGCACCCCCACCCCCAACTCCCGCGCCAGCCCCTCCAGATTCCGCCAGATATTCGGATTGATCTCCAGGTACCCATCCGCGGCCGCGCGGCAGGCGGCTTCGTATTCGCCCGGGTACTGCACCTGCGCGTGGCCTGGCGCCGTGGGGGTGTCGTGCAGGTACTGGATGAACGCTTCCACCTCGCCGCGTTCCCAGTTCAGGCCCAGGTCGAACTCGGGGTTGAGCAGCACGGCGAACAGGTTGTTCGTGGCCACGCCGCCGCGCGGGTTTTCGGGCTGGATGGTGCCGCCGCCGGACAGCACGCCGGCCAGCAGCTCGGCCACCACGCCCAGCGCGTAGCCCTTGTGCTGGCCGAACGGCAGCAGCGACCCCGGCCGCTCGCCGAACATCGCCGACGCGTCGGTGGTGGGGTTGCCATCCGCGTCGATGATGCTGTGCTCGGGCGCCGGCTCGCCTTTCTCGGCCAGCACGCGGGCCTTGTTGATGGCGATGGCGCTGGTGGCGATGTCCACCACCAGCGGCGGCCGCCCGTTGGGCATCGGTCCGGCAAAGCAGAGTGGGTTGGTGGTCAGCCGCGCCACGCGGCCGCCGTACGGTGCCACCACTGGCGGCCGGTTGATGACGTTGGTGAAGCTCAGCAGCACCAGGCCGGCCGCGGCGACCATCTCGCCGTAGTGGCCCATGCGGCCCAGGTGGTGCGACTTGCGCAGCGTGACGATGCAGTGGCCGTGCTCGCGCACGCGGTCGATGGCCTGCTGCATCACGGTCTTGCCCACGTGCTGGCCAAAGCCGCCGTGGCCGTCGAAGACCATTAGCGTGCCGCGATCCAGCACGCATTCGGCGCGGCCGGCCGGGTTGACGCTCTGGCCGTCGATGGCCCGCCGATAGTTCGGCAGGATCGAGATGCCGTGGCTCGTGTAGCCGCTGCGGTCGGCTTCGACAAGGTGCTCGGCGACATCGTCAGCGATGTCGATCGGCACATTCTGCGCTGTCAGAATATTGCGCGCAAAGGCGCGCGCGGCCTCCAGGGACAGTTTCATGATGGGGACGCTTGGTTGTCAGTAAGTGATTGGCGTGTTGGCGATCCGGGGGCGCGGGCGCGGGGTGTCAGACCCAGCCCAGCCAGCGCCAGTACGTGCTGGCGAACAGCAGCATCAGCAGGTAGCCGATGATCGTGACCGGGATGCCGACACGGGCGAACTGCTTGCCGTTGAAGGTATCGGTACCCAGGCACACCATGTTCTGCGGCGCGTTGATCGGCAGGATGAAGCCGAAGCTGACCGTAAAGCCGAGCAGCATCGTCATGCCCACGCGGTTGATGTCGCCCGGCAGCTGCTGCAGCACCGAGATCAGAATCGGCAGCAGGGCCGCCGTCAGCGCCGTGGCGCTGGCAAAGCCCAGGTGGATCAGGATCAGGAACCCGGCCAGCACGGCAAAGATCATCAGCGTGCCGTGCTCGGCCAGGCCCGAATGCTCGACCACGAACCGGCCCAGCCACTGGCCGGCTTGCGTGGTCAGCAGCGCGCTGCCCAGGCTGATACCCACGCCGAACACGATCAGCGTGCCCCACGGTGTGCGCTGCTGCATCGTCTTCCAGTCCATCACGCCGATGCGCGGCATCATCAGGATCACCAGCCCCACGAACGTGATGGTGGCGGTATCGAACGCATGCAGCTTGCCCTCGGTGGCCCAGAACAGCAGCAGGCCGATGGCCACGGCGGCCAGGCGCTTCTGCGGACCGGTCATCGGCCCCAGCGCGGCCAGCTCGCGCTGCACGGCTTCCTTGCCGCCGGCGATGGCGTCGGTCTCGGGCGGCAGCAGCCAGCGCACCAGGAAGTACAGCACGGCCGACATGACGATGGCCCACGGGGCGCCGGCCACCAGCCATTGCAGCCACGTCACCCGCTCGCCCAGCAGCTTGTCCATGAAGCCGGCCGTCAGCAGGTTCTGCGCGGCGGCGGTCTGGATGCCGACGTTCCAGACGCTGGTGGCCTGGGCCACCATGATCATGATGCCGGCGGCGATGTTCGACTTCTTGTCGACGCCGAACGCCGCGATCACGCCCATCATGATCGGCACGGTACAGGCGCTGCGCGCGGTGGCGCTGGGCACCACGAGGCTCAGCAGGATGGTCACGGCGATGGTGCCCAGCAGGATGCGCCGGGTGCTGGTGCCGATGGCCGACAGCGTGACCAGCGCGATGCGCCGGTCCAGCCCGGTCACGGTCATCGCGGCCGAGATGAACAGCGCGGCGGCCACCAGCGCCAGCGCGGTGTTCGAGAACCCGGCCAGCGCCATGCCCAGGGCCCGCGACGTGCCGTAGAGGGTGTTGGGATCGTTGACCATCGGCGCAAAGCCGATCAGCCCCGCCATCAGCGACGTGATCATGATGGCGCTGGTTTCGTACGTGACGGCCTCGGTAATCCAGACCACCACGGCGAACGCCAGGATGGCCAGCATGCGCTGGCCCGCCACGGGCAGGTCGGGCGGCATGGGCAAGGCCACCAGCAGGAGCAGGACGGCGACGGCGAGGTAGAGGCCCCAGTGGATGCGCAACTTGGGGGCGGCAGGCGTGGCAGCCGTGGCGGTGGGACCGCCAGGGCCGGCAGGAGAGACTTGCGGATCAGGCATGGTGAATCCTTGGTAAGGAGCAGCCTGTCGAACCCGTCGGGACGCGCAGGTCGCGGCGTTCGACATGGACTCATTATGTGAAGCCGGGCGGGCGTCGCCAAGCCGACTCGGCTTTTGAAATTGCGGCAGATCAAATCGCTGTGAAGTCAGAAACAGTCAAGCGAAATGGCCCGTTGCAGCACCCGCAACGGTTCCCGGGGTATCGTTGCCAGCGGGATGTCCCCCAGTGCGTCGATCTGAAATAATTGACGCCGATGCTGAACATTTTCGAAAGCGTGCCGCATGGGCGCGCCAGGACCGATATGCAGAACCCTTCCGAAACGCTGATGGCGGCCGCGCTGCGGCCTTGCCTGGACCTGGAGTCGATCAGCAACGCGCGCGACCTTGGCGGCCTGACCGGCCATGCGGGCCGGCGCGTGGTCCAGAACCGCCTGTACCGCAGCGCCAATCCGGCGCTGGCCTGCGCGGCCGATATTGACAAGCTGCACGCATTGCGGCTCGACATCGTGGTCGACTTCCGCTCGCCGGGCGAGAAGTCGCCGGCCGAGGCCACGTTCGGCGAGCGCTTCCAGTGGCTGGCGGTACCCGTGCTGGACGGCACCATGGCGATGGACGTGCTGATGCCGCGCCTGCGCGCCAGCAACGCGGCGCAGATGCACGGCTTCATGCTCGACGTCTACCGCGACTTTCCGGTGCGCTACCGCGATGCGTTCGGCACGTTCCTGCGTCACGCCGAGGCCGGCAAGACGCTCTTCTACCACTGCACCGCCGGCAAGGACCGCACCGGCTTTGCGTCGCTGCTGCTGCTGAGCGCGCTGGGCGTGGCCCAGGACGACATCGTCGCCAACTACCTGGAATCGAACCACTGGAACCAGCGCTTCAACGAGAAGCTGCTGGCCGGCGCCAGCCAGCTCGGGGTCTCGCCCGACGCGATGCTGCCGCTGCTGGAAGTGCGCCCCGAGTACATCGAGGCGTCGATGGATGCGATCAGGCAGACCTACGGCAGCGTCGAGCGGTTCCTGGCCGATGACCTGCGCGTCGACGTGGACCGCCTGCGCGGCCACTACCTGGCGTCATAGCCCGCCGGTCTCGCGCAGGATGCGGGCCGTCGACAGCGCGATCATGCCTTCCTCGTCGGTCGGCAGCACCAGCACCGGCACGCGGCTGGTGTCGTGGCTGATGCGCTGGCAGTTGTCGCCATTGGCCGCGGGGTCGAGCGCGATGCCGAACAGTTCGGCCAGGTGCGCGCAGATGCGGGCGCGCACGTCCGGCGCGTTGGCGCCGATGCCGGCCGTGAAGACCAGCGCGTCCAGCCCGCCCAGCGTGACCGCCAGCTTGCCGACTTCCTGCGCGGCGCGCCACGCGTAGAAGTCCACCGCCAGCCTGGCGCGCGGCGTGTCGCTGGCCAGCAGGGCACGCATGTCGCTGCTGATGCCGGAGATGCCCTTCAGGCCCGATTGCCCGTACAGCATGGCCTGGATCGCGTCGGGCGCCATGCCCTGCGCGGCCAGGTACAGCACCGCGCCGGGATCGATCGACCCGCAGCGCGTGCCCATGGGCATGCCGTCCAGCGCGGTCAGTCCCATCGTCGAATCCACGCTCCGGCCGCCGCGCATGGCGCACAGGCTGGCGCCATTGCCCAGGTGCGCCACGACCACGCGGCCGTCGGCCAGGTCCGGCGCCACCTGCCGCAGCCGCCGCGCGATATAGGCGTACGACAGCCCGTGAAAGCCATAGCGGCGCACGCCCTGCTCGTAGTAGGCGTACGGCAGCGCCATGAGCTGCGTCAGCGGATCGCGCCCGGCGTGGAACGCGGTGTCGAAGCAGGCCACCTGCAGCAGGTCGGGCACGGCGCCACGGATGGCGCGGATTGCGGTCAGGTTGTGCGGCTGGTGCAGTGGCGCCAGCGGCACCAGCGCCTCCAGCCGGGCGATCACGTCGTCGTCGATGCGCACGGCATCGGCAAACTCGCTGCCGCCATGCACCACGCGATGGCCGATGGCCACCGGCGGCGTGTCGCGCAGCGCCACGCTCAGCGTCAGCCGGATCAGCCGGAACGCGGCGTCGTGGTCCGCCACCTGCTCCACTGGAAATTTCTGATCAGTCACTTCGCGGCCGTCGGCCATGCGCGCCACCAGGCGCGGCGCCACGCCGATGCCTTCGATCTGGCCGTGCGCGGCCAGCGTGGGCTGGATGTCGACGTTGCTGTGCGCGGCCTCGGGCACCGCGTAGATCGACACCTTGACGCTGGACGAACCGGCGTTGACGACGAGGATGACGGGATGGGGTGTGCTCACGCGGATCGCTCCTCAGGCGGGCACCGCAACCTGGGCGGTGCGGCGCGAATGGGCCAGCAGCACCGCGATGGCGCAACTGCCGATGCGCGCGCGCACGCTGTCGGCGCGGCTGGTCAGGATGATCGGCACGCGGGCGCCCAGCACGATGCCGGCCGCCTCGGCGCCGGCCAGGAAGGTCAACTGCTTGGCCAGCATGTTGCCGGCTTCCAGGTCGGGCACCAGCAGGATGTCCGGGTCGCCGGCCACCTCGGAGCGGATGCCCTTGGTCTCGGCCGCGGCCTTGCTGATGGCGTTGTCGAATGCCAGCGGGCCGTCCAGCAGCCCGCCCTCGATCTGGCCGCGCTCGCTCATCTTGCACAGCGCCGCGGCCTCGATGGTCGACGGGATCTTGTCGGTCACGGTTTCCACGGCTGACAGGATGGCCACCTTGGGCCGCTCGACGCCCAGCACGCGCACGAGGTCGATCGCGTTGCGCACGATGTCGGCCTTCTCGATCAGCGTGGGAAAGATGTTGACCGCCGCGTCGGTGATGAACAGCGGCTTGTGGTAGTTCGGCACGTCCATGGCAAAGACGTGCGACAGGCGCCGCCCGGTGCGCAGGCCGCTGGCGCTGCGCGCCACGGCGTGCAGGATCTCGTCGCTGTGCAGGCTGCCTTTCATCAGCAGCTCGGCGCGGCCGGTGCGCACGGCCTCGACCGCACTTTCGGCGGACGCGTGGCTGTGCGGCGCGTCGATGATCTCCACGTTGTCCAGCGCCAGCCCCTGCTCCTGGGCCACGGCGCGGATGCGGGCGGCCGGCCCGCACAGGATCGGCACGATCAGCCCCAGCCGGGCCGCTTCGAGCGCCCCGTCCAGCGACGACGCGTCGCAGGGGTGGGCCACGGCGGTGGGAATGGGCGGCAGGCCCTCGCAGCGGGCGAGCAGCCTGGCGTACTTGTCGTCGGACGGCGGGGTCGGCATGGGCGTACGGGCTCCGGCTGGGCAGCAGCCGCGACAGCGGAGGCGGATGCTGCGTTGCGCAAACGTCTCGACGCAGTATAGGCGACGCACCCGTGCCATTGGAATGTCTTGCGCTTGTCATATACGGCGCCGTCAGCGGGATTGGCCTTTGGTAACGGTTGTCATGCCGGGCCGAGGCTGGTAGATTTTTGCTGTTGCATCGCAGCAAGCGACGCCCGCACCACGCCCGCATCGGCCCCCGCTGCACGCCATCGGACTCCGCCTATCCCCAAGGAGAAACGGAAATGAATGCACGCCAACCTGTGACGGGCCGCGCGCCCGGACAGGGCGCCTCCGCCTCGCCCTCATCGCCCTCAACGCCTGACTCGCCCGCATCGCCCTCCGCGCCGTCCCCGGCATATCCCCCGCTCCCGCTGCACCCGTTGGCCCAGGCCGCCTGGGAATACGGGATCGACGCGTGGCAGCGATCCATCCTGTTCCTCGACGTCCTGCGCCAGCGCGGCAATGAGACGGCCACGCACGAGAAAGGCGGCATGCCGCCCGTGCTGGTGTTCGACTACGAGGTGCTGATCGACGGGCGCGACCTGCCCCGGCCGGTGAACTACGCGCTGCTGCGCATCGTGCCGCCCGCCGCGCATCCCACCGACATGACCAAGCGCGCGTTCGTGGTGATGGACCCGCGCGCCGGCCACGGCCCCGGCATCGGCGGCTTCAAGGCCGACAGCGAGATCGGCAACGCCATCCGCACCGGCCATCCGTGCTACTTCATCACGTTCTACCGCGACCCGTGCCCGGGCCAGACCATCGAGGACGTGGCGCGCACCGAGGCCCGCTTCCTGCGCGCCGTTGCCGAGCGGCACCCCGACGCGCCGGGCCGCCCGTTCGTGATCGGCAACTGCCAGGCCGGCTGGGCGCTGCTGATGCTGGCCGCCGCCGCGCCCGACGTGACCGGCCCCATCCTGCTGGCCGGCGCGCCCGTGGCCTACTGGTCGGGCGTGCGCGGCAAGAACCCGATGCGCTATGCCGGCGGGCTGCTGGGCGGCACGTGGCTGTCGTCGCTGGCGGCGGACCTGGGCAACGGACGCTTCGACGGTGCCTGGCTGGTGCAGAACTTCGAGAAGCTGAACCCTTCGAACACGCTCTGGGAAAAGCTCTACAACGTCTACGCCAAGGTGGATACCGAAGGGCCGCGCTTCCTGGAGTTCGAGCGCTGGTGGGGCGGGCACTTCCTGATGAACCGCGCCGAGATCGACTGGATCGTGCAGAACCTGTTCGTCGGCAACCACCTGACGGCCGGCGACGTGCGCAGCAACGACGGCCAGTCCGTGGTCGACCTGCGCAACCTGCGCTCGCCGGTGATCGTGTTTGCGTCCTGGGGCGACAACATCACGCCGCCGCAGCAGGCGCTGAACTGGATTCCGGACCTGTACGCGAGCGTCGACGAGATTGTCGCCAACGACCAGACCATCGTCTATTGCCTGCATCCGTCGATCGGGCACCTGGGCATCTTCGTGTCGGGCAGCGTGGCCAACAAGGAGCACTCGGAACTGTTCTGCGCGCTGGACCTGATCGACGTGCTGCCGCCGGGCCTGTACGAGGCCCGCATCGAGGACTTCGCGCCCGACGCGCCGCACAGCGAGCTGATCGAAGGCCGCTACCTGGTGCGCTTCGAGCGGCGGACCATCGACGACATCCTGGCGCTGGACGACGGCCGGGCCGACGAGCAGCCGTTCGAGGTGGTGCGGCGCGTGGCCGAGATCAACCAGCACGTCTACGACACGTTCGCGTCGCCCGTGGTGCGCGCGATGGCGAACGAGCCCACGGCCGAGGCGATCCGCGCGATGCACCCGTCGCGGCTGGAGCGCTCGCTGTTCGCCGACGGCAACCCGTGGATGCAATGGGTCGCCATGATGGCCCCGGCCGTGCGCGACGCGCGCCAGCCGGTGTCGCCGGACAACCCGTTCCTGGCGATGCAGCAGGCCATGTCCGACCAGATCGTGCGCTCGCTGGACCAGTACCGCGACGCGCGCGACGCCTGGCAGGAGCGCATGTTCGAATCGATCTATGCCGCGCCGTGGCTGCCGGCCATGCTGGGCATGACGACCACGCCGAAGCGGCCCGAGTCGCCGGCCGTGACCGCGCTGCGCAAGGAGGTGGCCGAACTGCGCCGCCGCGAGGCCGAGCGCGAGATCGGCACGGGCACCGCGCTCGACGCCTTCCTGCGCGTGCTGTCGTACGTGACGCAGGGCCGCTCGGCCATCGAGGAGCGGCCGTTCAACCTGCTGCGCAAGCTCGCACGCGAGAACCCGCCCGAGAAGCGCATCACGCTGGCCCAGTTCAAGGACGCCGTGCGACGGCAGAGCTATATCGTCAGCCTGGACCCCGAGGCCGCCATCGCGGCGCTGCCGGCCCTGGTGCCCGACATGCGCGAACGCCGCCGCATCATGGTGCTGGCCCACCGCGTCCTGACCGTCGGCGGCCCGCTGGACGCCGATTGGCTGGCCCGCTACCGCGAAGTCGCCGAAGCCTTCGGCACCGACCACGGCAACGGCAAGGCAACCCAGGAAGCACAGGCGGAATAGTCGACGGGGCCTTGCCTTCCGCGTCCGGTTGTCTCCCCTCTCCCGCAACGCGGGAGAGGGGTCGGGGGAGAGGGCAAGCCGCCCAAGACGCGACAGGCCGGTTGTCTCCCCTCTCCCGCAACGCGGGAGAGGGGCCGGGGGAGAGGGCAGGCCGCCCAAGACGCGACATGCCGGTTATCTCCCCTCTCCCGCAACGCGGGAGAGGGGTCGGGGGAGAGGGCAAGCCGTTCAAGATGCGACATGCGGCATTGGAACCGCCGGCCCTCACCCCCAGCCCTTCTCCCGCAAACGGGAGAGGGGAGCAAAGATGGCGGTGTGTTCGGCTGTTGCCGCAGCCGGATGCGCTAACCCTCACCCCCCAGCCCCTGTCCCGCAAGCCAGACAGGAAAGCAAAACCCACCCCAACCCGGAGCCCCCACCATGGTCCACGTTCCCACTCCGCCGCTGTCCGGGCAACGCGTGCTGATCGTCGGCGTTGCCAACGAGGATTCGATTGCCTGGGGTTGTGCGCGGGCGTTCCGCGAGCTCGGGGCCGAGATTGCGCTGACGTACCTGAACGACAAGGCGTACCCGCACGTCGCGCCGCTGGCCGAGCGGGTGGACGCGCCGATCCTGATGCCGCTGAACGTGGAGGACGACGCGCAGATGGACGCCCTGTTCGACCACATCGCCAGAACGTGGGGCCGGCTCGACGCGGTCGTGCATTCGGTGGCGTTCGCGCCCAAGGCGGATTTGCAGGGCGGGCTGCTGAACTCGTCGTCGGCGGGCTTTGCGCGGGCCATGGACGTGTCGTGCCACTCGTTCATCCGCATGGCACGCCGGGCCGTGCCGCTGATGGACAAAGGTGGCACGCTGTTCGCGATGAGCTACGACGGCGCCAACCGCGTGGTGCCGAACTACGACCTGATGGGGCCCGTGAAGGCCGCGCTGGAGGCTACCTGCCGCTACCTGGCCTACGAACTGGGCCCGCGCGGCATCCGCGTGCATGCGATCTCGCCGGGGCCGCTGAAGACGCGCGCGGCGTCCGGGCTCAAGGATTTCGACGTGCTGCTGGCCGAAGCCGCCGGCCGCGCGCCGCTGGGCGAGCTGGTCGACATCATGGACGTGGGCTTTGCCACCGCCTACCTGGCCACGCCTTATGCGCGCCGCGTGTCGGGCAATACGGTGTACGTGGACGGCGGCGTGCACATCATGGCGTGAAACGTGCGATAGCCGCATCGTTGGGCGCCGGGCCGCGGCACGCGGCCTAGAATACATGCATCACCACTTCCAACAGGGAGAGGCTGCAATGCAGGTACTGATCCGCGGGCTACATCGTGATGTGACCGAGGAAATGCTGCGCGACAAGCTCCAGACCCATGCCCGGGTCAACTCCGTGGAGATCGTGCGCGACGGCGACCCCAACCACCCGTGGGCCTGGGTGGATCTGGCGGTCGACCCGTTCACCTGCTGGCACCTGCTGCGACGGTTCGACAAGCAGTACTTCGCCGGCAGCGTCATGCGCTGGTACATCCCCGCCCACCAGAGCTGACGTCCCCGCCGGACGTCCGGCGTTGGCGGTACCATACGGGCCATCCGACACCACAGACAGGCTTTGCGCAATGCTTGAACTCCAGGGCGCCATCTGGTTCCGCGCCGGCCAGCAGGACTGGGGCGGCAAGGACCGCATCGCGCTGCTGGCCGCCATTGGCGAGCATGGCTCGATCACGGCCGCCGCGCGCGCGGTGGGCATCAGCTACAAGGGTGCGTGGGACGCCATCGACGCGATGAACAACAGCGCCGGCGAGCCGCTGGTGGTGCGCGCGGCCGGTGGCAAGGGCGGCGGCGGTACGCGGCTGACCGCGCGCGCCGAGCGGCTGATTGCCACCTACCGGGCGATGGAGGCCGAGCACGCGCGCTTCATCGCCCAGCTTGAACGCGCGGGCGCCATGGCCGACGCGCATCCCGAAGACCTTCACCTGATCCGCCGCATGATGATCCAGACCAGTGCCCGCAACAAGCTGTTCGGCCACGTGGAAACCGTACGCGCCGGCGCCGTCAACGACGAAGTCACGCTGGCGCTGCCGGGCGGGCAGCGGATCGTCGCCACGATTACCCACGAGAGCGTCGAGACGCTGGGCCTGGTGCCCGGCGCCGAAGCGTTCGCGCTGGTCAAGGCGTCGTCGGTGCTGATCGGCCTGGCCGATCCGCCGGCGCGGCTGTCGGCGCGCAACCAGTTGCCCGGCACGGTGGCCCGGGTGGTGCCCGGCGCGGTCAATGCGGAGGTCGTGCTGGAGCTTGATGGCGGCGGCACCGTGGCGGCAATCGTCACGCAGGCGGCAGTGGCCGACCTGGCGCTGCAGGCCGGCACGCGCGCGCTGGCCATCTTCAAGGCGTCGAGCGTGATCCTTGGCACGATGGGCTGAGCAACGGCCCGCGCTGGCGCCCGGCCGGCTGGCTAGATGACCGGCGAGGTCTCGGGCGCGTAGACCGGCGGGTGCCGGTGGGCGCGCCCGCTGGCGTGGATGCGGCCCTCGCGGATTTCCAGCACGTGGTCGCCCAGCACGTCGACATCCTCGGGGTCGTGCGAAATCATCAGCATCGGCACGTCCAGGCTTTCCTGCAGCGCGCGCAGTTCCTGGCGCATGCGGATGCGCAGGGCCGGGTCCAGCGCGGAAAACGGTTCGTCCAGCAGCAGGATGTCTGGCCGGGCCGCCAGCGCGCGGGCCAGCGCCACGCGCTGCTTCTGCCCGCCCGAAATCTGCGCCGGATACTGGCCGACGATGTCGCGCAGGCCGAACGCATCGACCCAGCGCGCCGCCTCGGGCGGCAGCGCGCGCCGCGCGGGGTTGCGCCAGCCGCGACGCAGCCCGAACGCAATATTCTGTGCGACGGTCAGGTGCGGAAACAGCGCGTAGTCCTGAAACAGGTAGGCCACGCGGCGGTCCTGCGGCCGCAGGTCGACGCCGGCGTCGCTGTCGAACAGCGTGCGGCCATTCAGCACGATGCGGCCGCTGTCGGGCGCCATCAGCCCGGCGATGGCCCGCAGCGTCAGGCTCTTGCCGGCGCCGGACGGGCCGAACAGCGCCACGCGCCGGCTGTCGGACGCGAACGCGATGTCCAGCGCGAAATGGCGGTCTTCCGACGCCATGCGCTTGCGGACGGTGATTTCCATGCTCATGGCGGCCTCACTTGCCCGCGGGCGCGCGCGTGAAGCGGCGCCGCTCGAACAGGTTGGCCGTGCCGCGCTGCGCGGGCGGCACCAGCCGCGCCGCCACCACGAGCAGCACGATGCAGGTGACCGACGTGACCAGCACCAGCAGGTTGGCGGTGTCGTCGTTGCCGGCCTGCACCGCCTCGTAGATCGCCACGGACAGCGTCTGCGTGCGGCCGGGCAGGTTGCCGGCCACCATCAGCGTGGCGCCGAACTCGCCCAGCGCCCGCGCAAAGGCCAGCAGCACGCCGGCCACGATGCCGGGCAGCGCCATCGGCAGCGTCACGCGGAAGAAGATGGCCGCCTCGGAGATGCCGAGCACGCGCGCGGCGTTCTCAAGCTGGTGGTCGACACCCTCGAACGCGGCCCGCGCCGACTTCAGCACCAGCGGAAACGCCACCACGGTCGACGCCAGCACCGCGCCCTGCCACGTGAAGACCAGTTCGATGCCCAGCCGCTCCAGCCACGCGCCAAACACGCCACGCCGGCCCACCAGCACCAGCAGGTAGTAGCCCAGCACGGTAGGCGGCAGCACCAGCGGCAGCGTCAGGATGGCGTCGACGATGTCGCGCGCCCGCGAGCGCCAGCGGGCCAGCGCGTAGGCCGCGGCCACGCCCAGGATCGCGTTGAGCAGCGTGGCCCAGCCCGCCACCTTCAGCGACAGCAGCAGCGGAATCCAGACGGCGTCCATGGCGGCGATGCGAACCGGGAACCGGCGGTCAGGGCTTCTGGAAGCCGAACTTCGCCAGCGTGGCCTGGCCCTCGGGCGACAGCACGTACTGGACGAAGGCGTTGGCCTGCTGGGCCTGGCGGGACTGCGCGGTGACGGCGATGGGGTAGGTGACCGGCGTGGGGGTCGGCACGCGGGCGGCGACCTTGACCTTGTCCGGCATCACGGCCGCGTCGGTGGCAAAGACAAAGCCGGCGTCCACCTCGCCGCGCGCCACGTAGTCCAGCGCCTGACGCACGTTCTGCGCGGGCACGCCCTTGGCCTCGACGGCCGTCCACAGCCCCTGCGATTCCAGCGCGCCGCGCGTGTAGCGGCCCACTGGCACCGACGACGGGTTGCCGTACGCCACGCGCTTGACGTCGGCGCGGGACAGGTCGGCCGGGGCGCCGATGCCGAGCCTGCTGTCGTGCGGCACGATCAGCACGATCGCGTTGGCCGCGAAATCCTTGCGCGTGGCTGGCTGGACGACCTTCTCGGCCACCGCCTTGTCCATCGCGCTCTGGTCGGCCGACGCGAACACGTCGGCCGGGGCGCCCTTGACGATCTGCTGCATCAGCACGTCGGACGCGCCAAAGTTCAGCACCACCTTGGTATCGGGATGGGCGCGCTCGAACTGCTCGCCAAGCTGCTTGAAGGCGTTGGTCAGGCTGGCGGCGGCGGACACCACGAGGTCCGCGGCAAAGGCCGACGGCGCGGCAAGGGTCAGCGCGACCAGGGCGGCGCGGCGGGCGAAGGGCAGGAGGCTCATGGCAGAAGCGTCGGGGAAAGGGAGGGTGTGCCGGATCGTTGGCATCCGCAATATAAGCGGCTATATAACGGGGCGTCAATCGCGCCGATGGATAACCATCTTCAGCCGGTTGACATAGTCCCGCTGGCGGCGCTGGTCGAGCGATATGGCGTTTTTGTCATATTTCGAGCGACTGTCACGAGAATGACGCGATATCGCCACTTGGCTGCCATCGCCGGTTCGCACAATTTCCCCCCACAGAAGAAACACAATCACAGGGGAATCCGAGACCATGCAACTCCATCGCATCCGGGCCGCCTTGCTGGCGGCCATGGTAGCCAGCACCCTGGCCGCTTGCGGCTCCGACGACGACAACGGCGCCGGTAACGGCAACGGCGGCCAGACCGGGGGCGGCACCGCCACCGTGCCGGCCGGCACCAGATCCACGCTGGCCCTGCTGGAGACGACCGACCTGCACACCAACGTGCTCAGCTACGACTACTTCAAGCTGGCCGAGGACAAGTCGCTGGGCTTCGAGCGCGTGTCGACGCTGATCAAGGCCGCCCGCGCCGAATTCCCGAACACGATGCTGCTGGACAACGGCGACACCATCCAGGGCACGGCGCTGTCCGACTACCAGGCCCTGGTCAAGCCGGTCACGTGCGGCGAGACGCTGGCGATGTACAAGGTCATGAACGCGGCCGGCTTTGACGGCGGCGGCATCGGCAACCACGAGTTCAACTACGGCCTGCAGTACCTGAGCCAGGTCACCGGCAACCGCTTCAACGTGGACGGCCTGCCTGACCCATCGGCGCAGCAGACCTGCGCCGGGCCCAAGTTCCCGCAGGTGCTGGCCAACGTCTACAGCGTCAAGACGCGCCAGCCGCTGTTCCAGCCGTACGCGATCCTGTCGAAGACGCTGACGGCCACCGGCCCCGACGGCAAGACGGTGTCGGCGCCGATCAAGGTCGGCATCATCGGCTTTGCGCCGCCGGCCATCCTGAGCTGGGACAAGCGCTGGCTAGACGGCAAGGTCTACACCGAAGGCGTGGTCGAGACCGCGCAGAAGTACATCCCCGAGATGCGCGCCAAGGGCGCCGACCTGATCGTCGTGATCTCGCACGGCGGGCTGGACAACTCGGCGTACTCGCCGACGATGGAAAACGGCAGCTACCACCTGTCGAAGGTGGCGGGCGTGGACGCCATGCTGATCGGCCACTCGCACCAGGTCTTCCCGGACGCGGCCAGCACGGTCGGCCAGTTCAACCTGCCGGGCGTGGACAAGGTCAAGGGCACCGTCAACGGCGTGCCGACCGTGATGGCCAACTACTGGGGCAAGCACCTGGGCGTGGTCAACCTGGCGCTGGCCTACGACGGCAAGGCGTGGAGCGTGGACCGCGCCAACACCAAGGTCGAGGCGCGCTCGATCCAGAACGCCGACAAGACCTACGTGGCCGCCGACGCCAGCGTGGCCGCCGCCATCGACACCGAGCACCAGGCGACCATCCAGTACGTGAAGACGCCCATCGGCAGCACCGACTACCGCATGACGAGCTACTTTGCCGACGTGGGCGACCCGGGCGCGATCCAGATCGTCAACCAGGCCCAGGCCAAGTATGTGAAGGACTACCTCGCGGCCAACCTGCCGGCGCTGGCATCGCTGCCGGTGCTGTCGGTCTCGGCCCCGTTCAAGAGCGGCTTTGGCGGCGGCAGCGACTACACCGACGTGGCGATGGGCAGCCTGGCCATCAACAACGCGGCCGACCTGTACCTGTACCCGAACACGGTCTACGCGGTGAAGGTCAACGGCGCCGAGGTCAAGGCGTGGCTGGAGACGGCCGCCAAGCGCTTCAACCAGATCAACCCGGCGCTGACCACCGAGCAGCAACTGATCAGCACCTTCCCGGGCTACAACTTCGACATGTTCACCGACGCCGACATGCAGTACGAGATCGACGTCACGCAGCCCGTGGGCAGCCGCATCAAGAACCTGACGTACAAGGGCGCGGCCGTGACCGCGGCGATGGACTTCATCGTGGCGACGAACAACTACCGCGCCAGCGGCGGCGGCAACTTCCCGGGCCTCGACGGCACCAAGACCGTCTACGCCTCGCCCGACGCCAACCGCGACGTGCTGATCAGCTACATCAAGTCCGTGGCCAACGTGACCCGCGCCGCCAATGGCAGCGCTCGTAGCTGGCGCTTCACGAAGGTGGCGACCAGCGGCGACGTGGTGTTCAGCTCGGCCGCCGGCATGCTGGCGCAGGCCGCCGCCGGTGGCGTGGCGGGCGTGACGCTGGTGGCCGCCGACGACGGCAGCAACAAGAACCTGTCGAAGTACCGCATCGACCTCAACCAGTAACCGTCACGCCGCCGACCACCCGGCCACCTCGCCCGATATGCCGATGCCTGCCACCGCCGCCGCCCCGACCCTCCCCGCGCTGCCCCGTCGCCTGCCGCGCATCCACCCGCTGTTCGTGGCGGCCACGCTGGCCGTGGCCGTGGCTACCGCCGGCGTGGCCGGTGCGGCCGTGTGGCGCCACCAGTCCGACGCACGCCAGGCGGAGATCGCCCAGTGGCAGGTCCTGGCGACGTCCGCCGGCGACGCGGCGGCGCTGGACCGCCTGCAGCAGGCCGCCGGGTCTGGCGAGGCCGCCGCGCGTGCCGCGCTTGGCGAAACGCTGATGGCGCGGCCCGACGCCGCCACGCGTGCCGACGGCGAGCGCTGGCTGCGCATGGCTGCCGAAGGTGGCCAGGTCCGCGCGCAGTTCCTGCTCGGCAAGGCGGCGATGCTCGGTACCCTGGCGGCCGGCCGCGCCGACCTGCCGCTGGCCTGGCAACAGCTCGACGCGGCGGCGCGCGCCGGCGACATCGGCGCCGCCTACTACCTGGGCCTGCTGTATCGCGGCGGCTACGGCCGCACGCCCGACCCGGCCGCCGCGGCGCGCTGGTTCCGCGTGGCCGCCGACGGCGGCGTGGCGCACGCGATGTTCCTGCTGGCCAATGCCTACCGCGAAGGCGAGGGCGTGGCCCGCGACGATGCCCGCGCCGTCGCCTGGTACGAAGCCGCCGCCGAGCGCGAGCATCCGGCGTCGATCCAGGCGCTGGCGATGGCCTATCGCGACGGCGGCCTGGGCCTGCCACGCGACGCCGCCCAGTACCGCCAGCACATGGCCGAAACCGCCCACGCGCTCAAGCACCCGGCCATCAACCCGTAGCCCGGCGCCGCGCGCTACTGGTAGCTCATGGTGAAGGTCGCCAGCGCGCCCACCGTGCCGGGGCCGACCACGCCGGTCGTCACGTACTCGGCGCTCAGCGGAATCTGCATCAGCGGCTCGGAATGGCCCACCCGCCACTGGTTCACCGTGCCGCGCTCGGCCGAATCGGGGCCGAAGAAGACCGGCGCGCTGGCCGGGTTCAGGATGCGGATGCCCACGCCCGTGGCCGTCGAGGCCGGCGTCAGCGTCAGCACGTCAGACCGGTTGGCCGGCGTCGTGGCGTCCGTCATCGTGATGTAGACCGGCACGTCGGTGCGGCGGCAGTTCAGCGTGATCGTGAACGGCGTCCGGCCGGCGTTCACGCCGTCGCCCCGCAGGCTGCTCGACGCCACGACCGGCAGGTCCACCGTCACGCTGCGGGTGGCCACCGTGCAGGTGGGCCGCTCGGGGATGCCGTTGTTGAACGAGATCGACGCCAGCGGCGGCGACATCGTCCGGGTCGCGTTGTCATAGCTGTACAACTGGTAGATCACGCCCATGTCGACGCGGTCGCTGCGGTCCGGCACGTTGATCCGCTCGAACAGCTTGACCAGCCGGTTGGTGAGCACGAACGATCCGGTCTGGCCCGCCGACGAGATGTAGCGGATGATGCGCCTGCTCACGGGATCGGTCCGGTCGGCGCCCGATACGGTGTAGCCGCCCGGGCTGATGGCCACGCGCATGCCCATGCCGTAGGTGTTGGCGTCCCAGAACGCGGGATAGTTGAAACGCGAGCCCGCCGCCGAGAAGCCGGTTGGCGAAATCACGATGCCGTACCCCTGCCGGCTGCGCGGGCAGCGGAACGACACGGTCGTGGCCAGGTCTGGCGTCAGCGCCGTACCGATCGGGGCGCCTTCCACCGGGTAGGATATCTGCGACGACAGCGCAGACGGCTGCGCCTCGATGGTGCAATGCTGCACGCTCTGCGCAGCGGCCGGCAGCGCGGCCAGGCCGCCCAGCGCAAGCGCCAGGGTTGCGGCGCGCAGGAAGATGGATGGCATCACGGGGTCTCCTTCGCATCGGGCTGGCATACCGCGCGGATCTGCGCGTAGGCCGTGGCGTGGCGGGTGCTGTCGGGCAGGTTGACGTCGATCGCGCAGCGCTGCGTGCCGCCGGCGCCCCACGTCACATAGAGCCGGTCGACGTTGTCCAGCCCGCGCGCAAAGATGATGCCGCTCTGGCCCACCACGCCCACTTCGGCGCCGGCGCCGTTGGTGACCTGGGCGCCGAACGGCAGCTTGCCGCCGTCGGGCCGCGTGGCCGACACGATGGCCGAGCGGCCCGTGACCGCGGCAAAGCGGATCTTGACCGCCGCGTTGGCGCGCGGCGCCACCTGCGTGCTTGTGGCGTCGAGCGAGACGTCGAGCGGCAGGCCCTTGGGATCGAGCTGGATCGTGTTCATGCTGTAGGGGTGCAGGTACGGCACGATGGCGTAGCCGAACCGGTCGATCCGCACGCCGGGCGCATTGGCCACGCGCGCGCCACTGGCGCCCTTGGCCTCGACGATGCCGATGGTGTCGCCCAGGAAGTTGGCCAGCGTCACGCCGCCCGCATGGGCCACCAGCGCACCCTGCAGACCAGCCGAGTACTGCGTGTAGCCGTTGCCGCCGCTGGCGGAGGCCGACACGGTCGTGTACGGGCTGCGGTACTGGACGTTGCCGCCGCCGGACACCTTGCTGCCGGCCGCCCGGTTCACGTTCAGGCCGTAGGAGACCGCGTTGTCCTCCAGCGCGGTGCCGCTGAGCATCAACTGCTGCGACGATCCGCCGCCGTTGTCGTGCGTCGTGCCGAACGACACCAGCGGCGCGTGGGCGCTGCGCCCCAGCGGCGCGGTCAGGTTGGCGAACACCTGGGTCGTGTAGCGGCCGGTGTAGGCATCGCGCAGCCGCGACGCCGACACGTTGAACGTCATGTTGGTGCCGAACAGCCGCAGCGTGTTGCTGTAGCCGGCCTGGAACATCAGCGCGGTGTCGCGGCGGTTCCAGTAGGCCGTGGACGTGCCGGTGGCGTACAGCGTGCCCAGCCGGCCGCCCAGGTTCTGGTTCAGCGTGAGCTGAAGCTGGCTGCGCTGGCGCGCCACGCCGTCGCCGTTGTAGGAGCCGTCGCGCGCCGCAAACGCGTCGCGCATCGACCAGAAGCCCTTGGTCGCGTAGCGGTAGGCGGCCACCGTCAGGTTGGTGCTGGTGGTCGGCACGTACTTGCTGTAGCTGATGCGGAAGCTCTGGCCGCTGGCGTCGTTGGCGCCCGGGATCTTCGCGCGCGCGTGCGTGGCGTCGAGCGCGAATGCGCCGATGGGCAGGTTGAAGGCGGCGCCGATCAGCGCGGCCTGGTAGCCCTCGGACAGCACCGCGCCCGCGTAGCCGGTGGTGAGGTTGCTGAACCCGTGCTGGACCGTGCCCTGCACGAGCTTCTCGCGCGACGGGGTGGTGTGCGAGCCGCTGCGGTACTCGCCAACCGTGGCCGAGTAGCGCGTGAGGCCCGGCCGGATAAGCTGGACGACCGACGCGTAGGGCACCGTGAAGCTGCTCTGGCTGCCGTCGGCCTCGGTGACGGTGACCAGCAGGTTGCCGCCGTAGCCGGTGGCATGGAGGTCGTCGATCTCGAACGGACCCGGCGCCACCGTGGTTTCGTATATCTTGTTGCCGTCCTGCGATACCGACACGCGCGCGTTGGTCCGCGCCACGCCGCGCACCAGGGGCGCGTAGCCGCGCGTGGAGTCCGGCAGCATGCGGTCGTCGGTGGCCAGGTTCACGCCGCGCACCGAGAAGCTGTCGAACACGGCGCCGTCGGTGAAGGCGTCGCCGAGCGTGAGCTGGCTGCGCCATTTGGGCAGGTCGCGCTGCACGTACGTGGCGATGTTCTGGTACGCGTAGCGCTCGCCCACCGACTGCCACGACATCGACGAACGCTGGCGCAGGTGCCAGCCGGCCACGTTCAGCCCGGCATCGATGCCAAGGTAGGTGTTGGTGCTGTGCTGCGCCCCGTTCATGCCGAACGTGTTGAGCTGGTAGCCGAGCGTGGCCGACGGCACGCCGCTGTCCAGCAGTTCGTGCGGCACCGTGCCGGCCGCGCGGCGGCGCATCAGCGCCTGCGCCACCGTGAAGTTCAGCCGCATGTCGTTGACGCTGAACGACCACGTCACGTCGTCGGAAATGGCGGCCGGATGCAGGCAGGCGCCGTCCGCCGCACCGGCCGCGGCGCTGGCGGCGGCATCGGCAATGGCGGTGCGGCCGGCCGGCGGCAGCGCTTCCTCGTTCAGGTTCAGCCGCGACAGCGTGGCCGGGTCCAGGCAGGGCGCCGCCGCGTCGTCCGGCCCGGCAAAGCGCACCGTCTCGCGCGCAATCCACGTGTCGTTCAGGTAGATGTCGACCGGGTAGCTGCCCGGCGCGACGGGGTTGCCCTTGTCGAAGCGGCTGACGTCCACGCTGGAACCATCGGCCCGCCGCAGGAACTGCGCGTTGAAACGCACCTGCGCCAGCGTCTCGGTGGCTGGCGTCTCCGCCAGCACCTCCGCCAGCACCGGTGCCGGCAGCACCGTGGAGGCCACCAGGCAGCGCGCGGCCAGGCGGCGTGGCGATCGGGTCCGCATGTCAGTCCGTTGGCGCTGCCGCAATCCGGGATACGCCTTCGACGGCCGCCCCGAAGTCGTTGATCGTGACGTGGCGCACCTCGCCGGCATCGACGCTGCCGCGCACGGCGTCGCCGAGCGGGAATTCCACGGTCGCGCCCGGCGCGGCCATGGCGCCGGCGTCGTTGCGATGGACCGCGCTCCCCACGCCGGCCTCGACCACGGTGAAGGTCACGTGGTAGGGCGTGGGATTGGTGGCCGACAGCACCTGCTGGCCATCGGCCTTGCGCAGCAGGCGCCAGCGCACGCTGGCGGGCGCGGCGTCGGCGCTGCCGGGCAGGCCGCGCGGCCGGAACATCAGCTTGATGCGGGTACGGAACGCGAACTGCAGTTCGTTGCGCTGCGCGGCGCCGTCCGCCGCCATCGGCGGCACTTCGAGCACGTTGAGCCAGAACAGCGACTCCCGGTCCGTGGGCAGCGGCTGTTGCAGGTAGATGATGCGCAGCGCCTGGCCCTTGCGCGGGTCCAGCCGGAACAGGGGCGGGGCCAGTGTGAACGGCGCGTGGGTGTCGTCGGGCGCGGCATTGGCGTCGCCGTCGTCGATCCAGGCCTGCACCAGCGCGGGCGCGGTGCCCTCGTTGGTGAGCCGCAGCGTGACTTCGCGTTCGGTTTCGGGGTAGATGACGCGCGTCCCGGCCAGCACCACGGAGGCGTGGGCGGCCGACGTCGCCACGATGGCGAGGCAGGCGGCCAGTGCCACCCGCCAGTGGGAGATTCGGGACATGAGAACGTTCGGCTTGGGCTCCGGCGACAAGGCCGAAGGCTGGAAATACAAATGGATAACCGCCGGCATGGACCTGCCATGCCGGCGCACTGTCACGGTGGCCCCGCTTAGGGGTAGACCACCGAGTACGTGACGGTCGTCAGGACATCGCCAGCGGTGGCGGCGCCCGTGGCCACGTATTGCGCGTAGTACTGCAGCGTGGCGGCGCCGTCGGCCAGTGCCACCTGCTGCGAGTTCTGCGCGGCGTAGGCGGCGCCCAGCACGATGTTGTCCAGCGCGTCGTTCAGCAGGCCGACCTGCACGTTGGTGGCGGGGGTGACCGCCGGCGTGGTTTCGGTGGCCGCCGAGGCCACGGCCGTGTTGACCAGGCGGCCCGAGGTGTTGTCCACCGTGGCGCCCGGCTCGAAGTAGACGCCCACGTTGCCGGTGTTCGGCGTGCAGCCGGTCAGGCGGATGTTGAATGGCGTGCGGCCGGCCACGGCGCCCTGCCGGTTCAGCGCGCCTGCGGCCACGGTGGGCATCGGCACCGTGAAATTGGCGGCGCCGCCGTTGCCCGACAGCGTGCAGGTCTGGCCCGTCACGCGCCCGGTAAAGGTAATCGTGCCGTCGGAGGCCATTGCCGGTGCCGACATGGCGGCGAACAGGATGGAAGCGGCCAGCGCTTTGGTATGGATGCTTTTCACTTGAATTCTCGCGTCTTCATTTGAATGGAGGGGTGTCATCGTCACTTTGGCCGCGCATGCAATGCGTGCATGGCGCGTGCATTGGGCGCGGCCGCAACGTGATGCGGCGCCGATGACAGGGCCGAAGACTAACGAGGTAAAGCGGGCGGAAATATCGGAAAATCTCGAATTTTGGAGGCGGGATTTATTTATGACGCATTTGTCATGATTCCAGATAAGATTTTCTATGAGGCCAATAGCGAGGATTTTCTGATAATCGCTAAGAATAATCCGAATAATTCTGATCGATTAACAGACACGGCAGTCGCGGGGCATCGCGATATATCCATGGAAGCGGCGCCGGGGCTGCGTTATTCTCATGCGCATTCCGCCCAAGGACACCCCATGAAGACCCTCTACCTCGCCGGCTTCGACGTATTCCGCAAGGACGCGCTTGCGTGGGGCGCCCACCTGAAGGCGCTGTGCGCGCGGCATGGCTATACGGGCCTCTATCCGCTGGACAAGGCGGTGCCCGCCGGGCTATCCGGCCCGGCGGCGGCACAGTGGATCTACGAGGCCAATATCGCGCTGCTGCGGCAGGCGGACGTCGTGATGGCCAACCTGGACGACTTTCGCGGCCAGGGCGAGCCCGACAGCGGCACCGCCTTCGAAGTGGGATTTGCCGTGGCGCTGCAGAAGCCGGTCTGGGGCTACGCGGCCGATGCCGGCACGCTGCTGGACCGCGTGCGCCACCATGCCGACGCCGATGGCAGCGCGCTGGACGCGCGGGGATACGTGGTGGAGGACTTCGGCCTGCCGATGAACCTGATGCTGGCGTGCAGCGTACGGCTGGTGAGCGGCGACGCCGAAGCGTGCCTGAAGGTAATGTCCGAGGCGGACCGGCGCCGCGCCGCGCGGCGGGCGCAGGCGGCGGCCGGCAACGACGCCGAGGACTAGCGCACCGGCAGCGGCGCGGTGGTGGCCGTGGGTCCGGGCGCGCCAGCCGTGCCGGCCTGCACGCGCAGCGACCGCACGCCCGTGGCGATGTCGGACGCCGTCGTCGCCACGATCTGGCGGTAGGCGCCCACCACATCCTCAACCTGTCCCGATACCGGCACCTCGGCCTCGGTGCGTCCGCTCAGCACGTTGCCGTCGGGCAGGCGCCGCACGGTCCAGGCGATGGTCGCGCCGGCCCGCTGGCCCGGCTCGCCTTCCAGCCGCACCACTTCGGTCGTGATGCGGAAGATCGTGCCGACTTCGGCCAGACCCTGCTGGTAGGTATCCACCGCGCCCAGGTTGGCCTGGAGCTGCTGCGACAACGCGTCGCGCAGTTCGTCGGGCAGCGGCGCCGACCAGCGCGACTGGTCCAGCAGCCGCACGTTGCCGTTCGCGTCGCTCATCACGAGCTGCGCGCGGTTCAGCCGCTCGGGCACGCGCACCGGCGCCACTTCGATCCAGACCGGCTGCGCCGCGGCCGGAGAGTGGGATGCGGGCGATGGGGCAGCCGCCGGCGCGCCGGCCGCCAGCGAGTAGTAGCGTGGCTCGGGCGACGCGCAGCCGCCCAGCCCGGCCACGGCCAGCGCCATCGCGCCGGCAATCAGCGTGCGTTTCATTGCTTGTCCTCCGTCTTGCCGCGCAGCAGCGCTTCGGGGTGGCGTTCCAGGTAATCGGTCAGCGCGCGCAGCGACACCGCCGTGCGCGTCAGTTCCTGCAGCATGCGGCGCGTGTCCTGCTGCAGCGGCGCGTCGGATGCCAGCGTGCCGTTGGCGGCCGTCAGCGTGCGGCGGGCGTCCTGCAGCGCGGCCAGCACCTGTGGCGCCACGTCGCCGTTCAGCTGCGCCACGAGCTTGTCGGCCGACTCCAGCATCCGGTTCATCGACACCATCGCGGTCCGCGCCTCCTGGCCGATCTGGTCGAACGGCACCTTGTCGATCTTGTTGACGATGTCGCCCAGCTTGGCCTGCAGTTCGTCGAACGTGCCCGGCGTGGTGGGGAATTCCGGCATCGGCGCGTCGAGGTCGATGTCCTTGGCCGGCGGCGCCTTCGGGAAGAAGTCCAGCGCCACGTAGAGCTGCCCGGTCAGCAGGTTGCCGGTGCGCAACTGCGCGCGCATGCCGCGCTTGACCAGCGCCTGGACGATCGTGCGCTTGCGCGCCTCGTCGGCCACGTCGCGCTCGCGGAAGCCCATGCGCGACGGATAGAGCTCCACCACCACGGGCATCCGGAACGCCTTGCGTTCGCGCTGGTACTCGATGCCGATCGACCGCACCTGGCCCACGATCACGCCGCGGAAGTCCACCGGCGCGCCCGGCGACAGCCCGCGCACCGACTGGTCGAAGTTCAGCACGGCCAGCGTGGGCGCCAGTTCCTCGGGCTCCTTCATGGCCTCGGCCTGGTCGCCGGCCAGCAGGAACTGCGTGTTCTCGGCGGCGGCGGCCTGGGCCGACGAGTTGTCCGGGGCCTGGAACGCCACGCCGCCCAGCAGCACCGTGACCAGCGACTGGGTCGACAGCTTCAGCCCGCTGGCGTCGAGCTTCAGGTCCACGCCGCTAGCGTGCCAGAAGCGCGTGTCGGCGGTCACGAGCTTGTCGTACGGCTTGTTGACGAACACGCGCATCGTGATGTCGCGGCCGTTCGGCTCCAGCTGGTAGGCCACCACCTGGCCCACCTGCACGCGGCGGTAGTAGACCGGCGAGCCGATGTCGAGCGAGCCCAGGTCCTGCGCGCGCAGCACGAACTGGCGGCCGGACGCGTCGGTGGTCACCACGGGCGGCACCTCCAGGCCCGTGAAGCTGCGCGTCGGCTCGGCCGACTTGCCGGCATCCACGCCGATGTAGGCGCCCGACAGCAGTGTTTCCAGCCCCGACACGCCGCTGATGGCAAAGCGCGGGCGCACCACCCAGAAGCGCGTGTCCTTGACCGCGAAGTTCTCGGCGTCCTTGGTCAGCTCGATCGTCGCCATCACGTGCGAGCGGTCGGACGCCAGCCGCACGGACTTGACCAGCCCGATGTCGACGTCCTTGTAGCGCACGGCGGTCTTGCCCGGCGTCAGGCCCTCGGCGGTGCTGAACGTGACCGTGATCTCGGGCCCGCGCGACGCCAGCGTGTTGACCAGCAGCGAGATGCCGACCACGGCGGCCACGATCGGGATCAGCCAGACCAGCGACGGCAGCCAGCGCGCGCGGCGCCGGCGGGCCGGCTGCGGCAGGCCGGGCGGGCCGGCGGGACCGGACGGAGGAGGGGAGAGGTCAGGATCGGCCATTGTCGGATTCCGGCAGGTTCGATGAGGGGCGGGCGTCCATGGCGTCCCACAGCAGGCGCGGGTCGAACGACAGCGACGCCAGCATGGTCAGCACGACGACGGAGGCAAAGGCCAGCGCCCCGCCTCCGGGAATGATCGTGGCCAGCGCGCCGGCGCGCACCAGCGCCGCGAGCAGGGCCACCACGAAGATGTCGAGCATCGACCAGCGGCCGATGATCTCGACCAGCCCGTAGAGCCGCGTCTGCTGCCGGATCCGCCACGTGGACCGGAAGTGCACCGACGCCAGCAGCAGCGTCAGGATCAGCATCTTCAGCAGCGGCACGATGATGCTGGCAATCAGCACCACGCCGGCCAGCAGGTGCGAGCCGGACAGCCACAGGTAGATCACGCCGGACATGATGGTGTCGCGCTGGGTGCCCAGGATCGACTCGGTCACCATGACCGGCAGCAGGTTGGCCGGGATGTAGAGGATGAACGCCGACAGCAGGAAGGCCCAGGTGCGCGCCAGGCTGGCCGGCTTGCGGTGGTGCAGCGTGGCGCCGCAGCGCGGGCAAGGCTGGCCTTCGAGCGCGACGGGGCTGACGAGGTCGCACGCGTGGCACGACAGCAGCCCGCGCGACGCCGCCGTGGGCACCTGCGCCACCGGCGTGCGTTCGTCGTCGTCGGTCAGCTCGGCCACCACGCCGGCCGCCACGCGGCGCGAGCGGGCCAGTTGCTCGCGGGCCTGCGCCGCGCGGTTCGGCCGGGGCGGGGTGGGACGCTGCGGCGCGGTCATCGCGCGTCTCCGGCGGGCGGCACCTCGTCGGCGCCGGGCGGCTCCAGGTAGTGCCAGAGGTCGCGCGGATCGAACGACAGCATTGCGGCCAGCACCACGACCAGCGCGCCGAAAGACCAGAGCGCCACGCCCGGTATCACCTGCGCCATCGTCGACAGCTTCACCACGGTCACCAGCACGCCGATCATGAACACCTCGATCATGCCCCACGGCCGCGTCTGGCGGATGCCGCGCACGATGCGCTCGAAGCCGGCCGGCATGCGATGGCGGGCCATCGGCACCAGCAGGTAGCACATCATCAGCATCTCGGACAGCGGGAACAGGATGGTGGTGCCGAACACCAGCAGCGCCACCAGCGTCATCTGGTCGGCATGCAGCGCCATCACGGCGCCCCAGAGCGTGGTCTCGGTGCGCACGCCCTTGAGGTCCATCTCGACGATGGGGTACGTGTTCGATACCAGGAACAGGATCAGCGCGGTGACCACCAGCGGCAGCAGCCGGCGGTACGCGCGCGTGCTCTCGCGGTACAGCATGCCGCCGCAGCGCAGGCACGTGGCGCGCTCGCCGGGCGCCAGCGCCGTGCGTTCGTAGAGCGCGTCGCAGTACTCGCAGGCCACCAGCCGGTGCAGCGCGGCCGGCGGCGGGGCCGTGGGCGGCGTGTCGCGCGGTGCGGTCATGCGTCGGGCGTCAGTTGCGACGGCGGCGCCGGCGTGACGTCGGTCACCGCGGGCCGCTCCTGCGTGCCGATGGTCCAGTCGCGCAGCAGCGCGTAGGCCACGGCCAGCACGGTCGGGCCCAGGAACACGCCCAGGAAGCCGAACGCCAGCGCCCCGCCCAGCACGCCCATCATGATCCAGATCAGCGGCAGCCCGGTGCCCTTGCTGATCAGCAGCGGCTTGATCACGTTGTCGGCCATGCCCACCACCACGCCGCCCCAGACCACCATGAAGATGGCCCAGCCGGTCTCGCCGCCGTGGTACAGCCACAGCGCGGCCGGAATCCACACCAGCGGCGGGCCCATCGGGATCACCGACAGGAAGAACGTGATCAGGCCCAGGATGGCGGCGCCGGGCACGCCGGCGATCCAGAAGCCGATGGCGGCCAGCACCGCCTGCACGAACGCCGTGCCTAGCACGCCGTAGACCACGCCCTTGATCGTGCCGCCGGCCAGCGCCATCAGGTGGTCCGCGCGCTCGCCCGCCACGCGGCGCATGCCGCCGCGCAGCCAGTCCACGGCCAGTTCGCCGCCGGTATAGAAGAAGAACGCCAGGATGATCGACAGCGCAAGCTGGCCCAGCCCGCCGCCAATCGACAGGCCCGCGCCCAGCAGCGCATGGCCCACCGGCGCGATCAGCTTGCGCAGGTTGGCCACCATCTCGGAATCGGCGTGGATGATCTGGTCGTAGCTGGCCTGCAGCTGCGGGCCCACGTAGGGCAGGCTGCTGAGCCATTCGGGCAGCTGCGGCAGGCCGCGCTCGGCGTAGCGGTTGACGAGTTCGGTGAGCTGGTCCAGATGGGCGGAAAAGCTGGCGCCCGCGTAGACGAACGGGCCCAGCACGATGACGGTGGCGATCAGCACGCAGACCAGCGCGGCCAGCCCGCGCCGGTTGCCGAACCAGCGCGACAGCACGGTATAGGGGTACCAGGAGCTATAGGCCAGGATCGCGCCCCAGACCAGCGCGGTGGCAAACGGGGCCAGCACCAGCAGCGACCCGCCTATCAGGACGATCAGCGCGAATACGGCGGCAAGCTTCTCAATCAGTTGTCCGGAACTCATCGTCGCGCGCCTGACCGGCGTCCATGTGGCAAGAACGCCGTAAGCATAGCGGAATTCGCCTGCCGTTCCGGGTTTTCCCTTGCCCGTCCGGCCGGGCGCGGCGGGTCAGGCGGCGGGCGGCTCCGCGGCGCCGCCCTGGCGCAGCAGCGCGGCCACGAGGTCGGACTGCGTGACGATGCCCACCACGCGCCGCTCGGCGTCCAGCACGGGCACGTGGTGCAGGCCGCCGTCGGAGAAGCCCTGCGCCAGCTCGACGATGGGCTGGTCGGTGCGGGCCGAGATCACGCTGCGGGTCATCAGGTCGCGCACGGTGCCGTTGACGCGCCGCGAGTTGGCGCGATAGGCGCGGAAGAAATCGCTCTGCGTCAGGATGCCCAGCAGCCGCCGCTGGCGGTCCAGCACGGGCAGCGCCTTGATGCGGTGGCGCGCCAGCAGCGCGGCGGCGTCGGCGGCCATCTGGCCGGGGCGCACCGAGATCACGTCGCGCGACATGATGTCCACGCAGCGCGCGCCGCCAAAGCGCCGCGAATAGGCGCGCAGCTCGGCCGCCACCAGGATGGCTTCCAGATCGTCTTCCTCGATGTCCAGGAATTCGCCGCGTGCGGCCAGTACCGCATCCAGGTCAGCGCGCGTGAAGCCGGTGCGGCGGCTGGGCGGCGCATCCCTGGTGTCATGCTGGGCCGCCGGCTCGGGCGGCCGGTGCGGATAGCGGCGCCGCGTGAAGTTGTTGAACGCCAGCGCCGTCAGCAGCAGCAACGCCGAGTTGATGGCCACCGGAATCACCACGAAGCCGAACCCCAACGCCTGCACGGCCGGGCCGCCGAACACGGCCGTCACCGCCACCGCGCCGCTGGGCGGGTGCACGCAGCGCAACTGGAACATCAGCGCGATGGCGCCGGCCACGGCCACGCCGGCCGCCAGCCCCGGGTCGGGGATGAACTTCGCGCAGGCCACCCCGACGGTCGCGGCCACGAGGTTGCCGCCGATGATCGACCACGGCTGCGCCAGCGGACTGGCCGGCACGCCGAACAGCAGCACGGCCGACGCACCCATCGGCGCGACAAACCACGGGTTGAAGCCGAGCAGGAACTGGCGGCAGATCCATTCGGTGATCGCCAGGCCCAGCAGTGCGCCAAGACAGCTCTTGAGGCGCTCGTGCCGGCTGGCGGCCACCGGCATGGGGACGAAAGTGCGCAGCCAGGCACGGGCCTCTGCGACGGAGGAGGTCGGGTCGAATCCAGCGGGCATCGAAAGCGGGGGCGGCTTTAGAAGTGTCGGGGGCGCCACGGCGCATTGGCCGGACTCGTGAATGTATCACAGCATGATATATTTCGGCGGCTGCGTACCCGCGCATGATCCCACTCGCCCCGCCCCATGTCCATGTCCAGTCATCCCGCATCGCACCATTCCCCCAAGCGCGATTACGCCGTCAACGGCCGCCTGCCCATGCTGGCCGGCATCGCGCTGCTGATCGGCGCGGTCAGCACCGGCGCGGCGTTCGTGCTCGTGAACCTGATCCGCTTCTTCACCAACCTGTTCTTCTTCCAGACGCTGTCGTTTGCCGAGCGCTCGCCGGCGCACCATGCGCTGGGGCCGTGGGTGATTGCCGTGCCGGCCATCGGCGGGCTGATCGTGGGGCTGATGGCGCGCTACGGCAGCGACAAGATCCGCGGCCATGGCATCCCCGAGGCCATCGAGGCCGTGCTGTTCGGCAAGAGCCGGATGTCGCCCAAGGTGGCGGTGCTCAAGCCGCTGTCGTCGGGCATCGTGATTGGCAGCGGTGGGCCGTTCGGCGCCGAGGGGCCGATCATCATGACCGGCGGGTCCATCGCGTCGCTGCTGGCCCAGTACCTGCACCTGACCGCCGCCGAGCGCAAGACGCTGCTGGTGGCCGGCGCGTGCGCGGGCATGACGGCGATCTTCGGCACGCCGGTGGCGGCGGTGCTGCTGGCCGTGGAACTGCTGCTGTTCGAACTGCGCCCGCGCAGCCTGCTGCCGGTGGCGCTGGCCTGCGCGGTGGCCGGCTTCCTGCGGCCGTTCCTGTTCGAGGCCGGCCCGCTGTTTCCACTGCACACCGTGCCGGCCGGCACCGTGGCGCTGGGGTCCTGCGTGTTCGCCGGGCTGCTGTGCGGCGTGCTGGGCGCGGGGCTGACGCTGGCGCTCTATCGCACCGAGGATGCCTTTGCCCGGCTGCCGCTGCACTGGATGTGGTGGCCGGCCATCGGCGGCCTGGTGGTCGGCATCGGCGGGTACTTCGAGCCGCGCGCGCTGGGCGTGGGCTACGACGTGATCGGCGACCTGCTCAACAACCGGCTGGCGCTGGAGGTGGCCGTGGCGCTGCTGGCGGTCAAGGCGGTGATCTGGATTGCCGCGCTGGGCTCGGGCACGTCGGGCGGCGTGCTGGCGCCGCTGTTGATGCTCGGCGCCGGGCTGGGCGTGGTGCTGGCCCCGCTGCTGCCGGGCGGATCGCCGGCGCTGTGGGCGCTGGTCTGCATGGCCGGCGTGCTGGGCAGCGTGCTGGGCGCGCCGCTGACGGCCATCGTGTTCGCGTTCGGCCTGACCCACGACAGCGAGGCGCTGCTGCCGCTGCTGCTGACCACGGCCGTGGCCTACGGGTTCTCGGTGCTGACGATGAAGCGCGGCATCATGACCGAGAAGATCGCACGGCGCGGGCTGCACATCTACCGCGAGTACGGTGTCGATCCGCTGGAACGGACGCACGTGGAAGACCTGATGACGCGCGATGTGGTGACGCTGGATGCCGACCTGCCGGTGGCCGATGCGCTGGCCCGCCATTTCGGCCCGCATGCCGCGCATCGCGCCTACCCGGTGGTGGCGCAGGGCCGCGTGGTGGGGATGCTGCATCGCAGCGCCATCGAGGCAGCTTGTGCCGGTCACGACACCGGCCTGCGCTGCGGCGACCTTGTGGCCGGGCAGGGCGATGGCGACCCCGGCACGCCGCCCGTGCTGCTGGCATCACAGACCGGCCGGGCCGCGGCCGGGCGCATGGCGGCGCTGAGCGTGGCGCGCCTGCCCGTGGTCGACAGCCTGGAAACGATGCGGCCGGTCGGCATCGTCTCGCTGCGCGACCTGCTGTCGCCCAGCGAACACGCGCTGCACGAGGAAACGCACCGCGAGCGGCTGCGCGGCCGGCCGCAGGCCGTCGCCGGTCAGAGCTTGTAGCTCGACAGCAGGATGCTGGTCTCGGTGGCGGAAATGCCATCGACGAGCCGGATGCGGTCGAGCGTCCGGTCGAACTGCTCCAGCGTATCGGCGCGCAACTCGGCGATGATGTCCCAGCGGCCGTTGGTCGTGTGCAGCGTCTGCACGTTCGGGTCGCCGCGCAACGCCTGCAGCACCTGGCGCGCCTTGTTGCCTTCCACGGCCACCGTCATCCACGCGCGGATGCGATGCGGCTCGGCCTCGGGCTTGAGCCGCACCGTGTAGCCGACGATCTGGCCTTCCTTCTCCAGTTTCTCGATGCGGTTCTGCACCGTGGCGCGCGACACGCGCAGCGCCTTGGCCAGCGCCGTCACCGGCGTGCGCGCGTTGTCGCGCAGCAGTCCCAGCAGTTGTCGATCGGTGGCATCCATGGCGCGCTCCCTGGTGCGGTACGGCCGGCGTTGCATATCGCCAGCGAAGTCTGGCGAATTGTTAGACGTCCATAGCAATTTGTCCAGTTTGTTGACTGTTCGCTGACGCGCACGCGACCCACAATCCATATCAGGGACGCCCGACACGCCGGGCGCCGCTGACAAGGAGACTGCCGTGCTCGACCGTCCGACCATCCTGCTGGTTGCCCCTACGTTCTACGACGTTTCCTACGCCATCAATCCGTGGATGGACCCCGCGGCATGGGCCCGCGACCCCAGCGGCATGCACCGCCGCGCGCTGGCCGCGTTCAATGCGCTGCGCGACGCGCTGGACCGCGCCGGGTTTGCCGTCGAAGTGGCCGACGGCGCGCCGGGCCAGCCCGACATGGTGTTCCCGGCCAACGCGGCCGTGGTGCTCGACGGCAAGGCCGTGCTGGCGCGCTTTCGGCATCCGCAGCGGCGCGGCGAGGAACAGCCGTTCGCGGCGATCTTCGCGCAGCTCCGCGAACGCGGCCTGATCGATACGGTGGAACGGCTGCCCGAGGGCTGCTACCAGGAAGGCGCGGGCGACTGTATCTGGGATGCGCGGCGCGGCCATTTCTGGGCCGGCTTCGGCCCGCGCTCGTCGCACGAGGCGGCCAGCGCGATGGCGCGCCAGTTTGGCCAGGAAGTGGTGGCGCTGGAACTGGCCACCGAGCAGAGCTATCACCTCGATGTCTGCTTCTGCCCGCTGTCCGGCGGCGAGGTGCTGTACTACCCGCCGGCGTTCACCGACGCCGCGCTCGGTGCGTTGCGCGCCCGCGTGCCGGTGGCGCAGCGCATCGAGGCCACCGAGGACGACCTGCGCCACTTCAGCGTCAACGCGGTCAATCTGGACGACCACGTGGTGATGACGCGCACCACATCGCATTTGCGCCATGAACTGGGCCGGCGCGGCTATCGGCTGCATGAGGTGGACCTGTCGCCGTACATGATGTCGGGCGGCGGCGCCTATTGCATGACGCTGCGGCTGGACCGCGCCAGCACGCCCGTGCGGCGCGCCGCGGCAGCCTGAGGGGAGGGGCGCCATGACTTCGACGAACGCCGCCGTGAAGCACGCCTCGCCCGGCGCGCGCCGCACGCGCTTCCTGGATGCGGGTGACGTGGCCGGGCTGGTGCGCGGCATCGGCGTGCGGCAGGCCATCGTGGCCGTGGCCGATTGCGTCTGCGAGGACTTCCTGCGCTGGGCCGACTTCGAAAAATCGGCGCGGCTGGCCAGCCATTCGCCCGTGGGGGTGATCGAGCTGATGCCCGTCAGCGACGGCCACCACTTCGCGTTCAAGTACGTCAACGGCCATCCCCGTAACGCGCGGCTGGCGCTGCCGACGGTCATGGCCTGCGGGATGCTGGCCGAGGTGCGCACCGGCTTTCCGCTGCTGCTGGCCGACCTGACGCTGGCCACAGCGCTGCGCACGGCGGCCACGTCGGCGCTGGCCGCGCAGGCGATGGCGCGCGGCGGGGCGCACACCATGGCGCTGATCGGCAACGGCGCCCAGGCCGAATTCCAGGCGCTGGCGTTTCATGCGATGGCTGGCATCACCACGATCCACGCGTTCGACATCGACCCGGCCGCCACCGCGCGGCTCATGCACAACCTTGCGGACGTGCCGGGGCTGGCCATCGTGCCGGCGCGGTCGGTGCGCGAGGCGCTGGCCGGGGCCGACATCGTCACCACGGTCACGGCCGACAAGACGCGCGCCACGATCCTCACGCCGGACATGGTCCGGCCCGGCATGCACCTGAACGCGGTAGGCGGCGACTGCCCGGGCAAGACCGAACTGCACGTCGATATCCTGCGGCAGGCGCGCATCGTGGTCGAGTACGCGCCGCAGTCGCGCATCGAGGGCGAGATCCAGCAATGGCCCGAGGCCCCGGTCAGTGAGCTCTGGGAAGTGCTGGCCGGCCGGGCGCCGGGGCGCGCCAGCGCCGACGAGGTGACGGTGTTCGATTCGGTCGGCTTTGCGCTGGAAGACTACGCGGCGCTGCGCTGGCTGCACGCGGCCGCACAGGCGCACCACGCCGGCCGCGACGTCGAGCTGGTGGCTATGCCGCCCGACCCGCGTGACCTGTATGGGTGGATGATAGGGTCACCCGCCGAGGCGGTGGTGCAGGTCGAGGCCGCCCCGACCTGATGCCTCACCCCAAAAAAAACGGCCCGGACAAGTGCCGGGCCGTTCCAATATCAGACATTAACGAAACATTAAGCGCCGCCGCGTCCCATCATCAACTGGGCGCGCAGGAAGCCCTTGATCTCCTCCAGCGATGGCGTCTTCAGGAACACCATGATCCCCCACTGCTGCAGGGCATCGGCCACGCCGTCGTAGGCCTGGCGGTTGGTAATCACCGCAAAGATCACGCGCTGGCGGGCAAAGAAGTTCTGCAGCTTCTCGATCGTGGCCGATTCGGCGTCGTTGAGTTCCTCCACGTAGTACAGCACCACGCGGGGGCGGGCGTCGACCGACGTGATGACGGTGTCCACCACGTCTTCCAGCACCTGCGTCTTCAGCGGCAGGGACCACTTGCCCAGTTGCGCGCTGATGCGCTGTGCCTCGGTATGGTTGGGATGGAAGACCACGAGGTCGAGGTTGTGCTCGACGGCGGTGTCCGGGATGGCGCGGTCAGCCAGCAGCCGGTGCACGGTCTCCTTGTGGATGCGACGGTGGCCGCCATTGGTCTTCCACGCGCCAAGTTCGCCGCGTTCCACCATTTTCTGCACGGTGCCGAGCGATACGTTGAGCAGTTTTGCCGCGGTTCGCGTGCTGTAGTATGGCTTTTCAGCCAGTTCTGGATCCAGTTTCATCCAATCACCCGTAGTGTCGTTCAGCAGCACAGCACGACTGGCGTACTGCACGGGCGTCCTCGGACACGCCACGTCGGTCATTGACCGGGCTGCTGTTTTTCCTGACCCTGATGCTTGCGACCCGCTCCCCGGCCGGTCTTTGTTGCTTTGTTGTGCGTTGACGTAGCAACGGCTTCAGGTTGCCGTGCCCGCTTGCTGCTTCCGGCTCGGCGGGCCTCCCACAGACTCCCCGCTTGCCGAATGCCAATAGTATGGCTTCAAGATGATTCGTTGCCAGAGGGAAAGCAATGATTGGCGTCACACTTTTGTTGTTTAACGAACATCGATGCGATTCGGTAGACAACGGGCGCCCTCTGTCCGACTTGTTCCATGACGCCCGACATGAATGCCGCCCGCGTCTCGTACCCGATCACAGACCCTGCGCCTCGCGTGCCGGTTCCCGCGTCATATACATTTGACACATTTGCATGCGGGGTATTGCACTTGCACACGTGGCGCGTGCCCATCATCACTCCGCAGATCACCCCGCCGCCAGGCCGTACTTGCGCACCTTGTCGAACAGCGTGGTCTTGGCCACGCCCAGTGCCTCGGCCGCGCGCGTGAGGCTGCCGGCGTGGCGGCGCAGCGCATCGGCCACCAGCGCGCGCTCGAACTGCTCCACGGCCTGCGCCAGCGGCAGCGCGGCCGGTGCCGTGACGCCGTTGGCGGGATCGCACCCCAGCCCCAGCACGTGGCGCTCGGCCACGTTGCGCAGCTCGCGCACGTTGCCGGGCCACGGGTAGGCCACCAGCGACGCCATTTCCGCGGACGAGGCCGGCAGCGCCTCGCGCTCGAACCGCAGCGCGGCCTGCGCCACGAAGTGTTCGAACAGCAGCGGCACGTCCTCGCGGCGCTCGCGCAGCGGCGGCAGCTCCAGCGTGACCACGTTGAGCCGGTAGTACAGGTCGGCGCGGAACTGGCCCGCGTCGGCCAGCGCGCGCAGGTCGGCCTTGGTGGCCGCCACCACGCGCGTGTTGACCGGCACTGGCTGGTTGGACCCCAGCCGTTCCACCACGCGCTCCTGCAGCACGCGCAGCAGCTTGATCTGCATCGGCATCGGCATGCTCTCGATCTCGTCCAGGAACAGCGTGCCGCCTTCCGCATGCTCGATCTTGCCGATGCGGCGCTTGGCCGCGCCCGTGAACGCGCCGGCCTCGTGGCCGAAGATTTCCGATTCGAACAACTGCTCGGGCAGGCCGCCGCAGTTGATCGGCACGAAATGCCGCGCGCGCCGGCCGCTGGCCTCGTGCAGGCAGCGCGCCACCAGTTCCTTGCCGGTGCCGGTCTCGCCGTGGATCAGCACGTTGGCGGCGGTGTCGCCAATGCCGGCAATCATCTGGCGCAGTCGCTCGATGGCCGGCGAATGGCCGATCAGCCGCGCCGCCAGCCCCTCGCGCCCCGCCAGGCGGGCACGCAGTTCCGCCACTTCCAGCGCCAGCCGGCGCTTGTCCAGCGCGCGGCGGCACGTGGCCACCAGCCGCTCGGGCGAGAACGGTTTCTCCAGGAAATCGTAGGCGCCCTGCTTCATCGCTTGCACCGCCAGCGTGACGTCGCCATGGCCGGTGATCATGATCACCGGCAGCGCCGCGTCGCGCGTGCCCAGCTCGCGCAAGAGCGCCATGCCGTCGGCGCCGGGCAGGTGAATGTCGCTGACCACGATGCCCGCAAAGCCGGCCTGCACCGTGCGCAGCGCGGCCTCGGCGCTGGCGACGGCGAGCGTGGCGATGCCTTCGAGCCGCAGCGCCTGTTCGCAGCCCAGCCGCACGTCGGCGTCGTCCTCGACGATCAGCACCGTCAGCGGGGCCGGCGTGCCGGCGGCGTCCAGCGTGTCGATCGGTTCAGCCGACATGGCGGCGCTCCTCGCGTGCGTGCGGCAGCGCCACCGTGAAGCAGGCGCCGCCGTCGGGATGATTGCTGGCGGTCAGCGCGCCGCCGTTCTCGCTCAGGATGCCGGCCGACAGCGTCAGCCCCAGCCCCAGACCCTCGCCAGCCGGCTTGGTCGTGAAGAACGGCTCGAACAGTTTGGCGAACGCCGCCTCGGACAGTCCCGGGCCGTTGTCGCGCACGGTCAGGTGGACCATGCCGCCCGACGCATACGCATGCAGCCACAGCGCCGGGCTGGCGCTGTCCTTCATCGCGTCCAGCGCGTTGCCGATCAGGTTCACCAGCACCTGCTCCAGCCGGTTCGGGTCGCAGGCCACGGCCAGGTGCGGGTCGATGTCGCGCTCGATGCGCGGCGCCACGGCCGCCACGCGCGTTTCCAGCAGGAACAGCGCGTTGTCCACGGCCTCGACCAGCCGGGCCGACTGGCGCTGCGCCGGCGCCGGGTTGCGCGCGAACGACTTCAGCGCGCCGGTAATGCGGCCCATGCGCTCGACCAGGCTGATGATCCGTTCAAGGTTGCCCTGCGCGGTGGCGTAGTCGCCGTGCGCGATGAACTTGCCCGCGTTGCCGGACAGCGTGCGCAGCGCGGCCAGCGGCTGGTTCAGTTCGTGCGCGATGCCGGCCGACATCTGGCCCACCGCGGCGAGCTTGCCGGCCTGCAGCAGCCCGTCCTGCGCCTGGCGCAGGTTGGCCTCCGTGCGGATGCGTTCGGCCACTTCGGCCTGCAGTTGCTGGTTGGTGGCGGAAAGATCGGCGGTGCGCTCGGCCACCTTGCGTTCCAGTTCGCTGTTGGCGGCCTCCAGCGCGGCGCGCGCGGCCAGCCGTTCGCCGATGATCCGCCGCCGCACGTTCCACGCGGCGCCCAGCAGCAGCACGAAGGCGGTGAGCACGCCGGCCAGCGCGGCACTGTTCAGCGCCGCCACGCGCGCCTGCGACGTATTGGTCAGCAGCGTCAGGTCCCAGTCGGTGCCTGGCAGCGCCAGGTGCTGGGCCAGCATCGGCGGACCCTGGCGCAGCCGCACCAGCGCGTCGCCGCCCTGCGCGGGGCCGTTGGCCAGCGGCCGCACGGTGGTCAGCGCCAGTTGCGGCAGCGGCGCGCGGTTGTACTGCAGGCTGCGGTCCAGCCGGCTGCGCTGGTCGCTGCTGAGCGGCCGCAGCGCGGCCAGCTTCCACGACGGGTCGGACGCCAGGATCACCACGCCGTTCTCGTCGGCCAGCAGCATCTGGCTGTCGTTGCCCTGCCAGCGGTTTTCCAGCGGCTCCAGGCCGATCTTGACCACGGCCACGCCCACCGGGCGGTCGCGGTCGCCCAGCGGCGCCGACAGGTAGTAGCCCGATTCGCTGCGCGTGGTGCCCACGCCGTAGAAGCGGCCAAGCTGGCCCTCGATGGCGGCGCGGAAGTAGGGCCGGAAGCTCAGGTCCTCGCCCAGGTAGCTGTCCGGGCGCTGGTAGTTGCTGGTGGCCAGCACCTTGCCGCGGGCGTCGAGCAGGTAGATGACCCGCGTGCCGGCGCGGCCGTTCAGCGCGGCCAGGTAGGCGTTGGCATCGGCTACGCGCGTGGCGGACGCCGGCTGGCGCAGCAGCGCGTCGATGCGGGCGTCCAGCGACAGCAGGCTCGGCACGTAGTCGTAGCGCGCCAGTTCGCTCTCCAGCGCCTGCGCGTACAGGCGCATCTGCACCTGGCCGCGCTCAGCCTGGCGGGCCAGCGCGGCGTCGTAGGTGTAGCGGTAGCCCAGCCAGCCGGCCACCGCCACCAGCACGGCCAGCATCAGCAGGGCGATGAGGGGCGCGGCGCGGCGCCACGCGGACGTGGCCGGAGACGCCTGGAGACCGTCGGAGGGGGACAAAATCATGCGGATTCGGGAATGCGGAGGCTGCGAGGTGGCGTATCAGGCAGTTCGCGTGGTCGAAATTGCCATCGCGGGCCGCCGACGCCATCGGCAAGGCGACGTTTTACCACAGCCGCGCCTGCGGCCACCCCAAACCGGGCCCGCCGGCTCCCCCGTTCGGGTGGTGCGGTGCGCGGCCCGTCCGCGCGCGCCAGACGCAAAAAGGCCCGGCAGCCTGATCGGCAGCCGGGCCCTTGGCACGCCTGGGTCAGCTTACTTGCTGGCCATGGCCTGAACGGGTGTCAGGCCGGTATCGGCGGCCGAGGTGTCATCCTCGTCCGCCAGCTCCGGCGCGCCAATCGCGTTCTCGCTTTTGGCGACAACGGTCGTGGCAATGGCATTGCCCAGGACATTGGTCACGGTGCGGCCCATGTCCAGGACGTGGTCGATGCCCAGCACCAGCAGGATGCCGGCCTCGGGCAGGCCGAACATCGGCAGCACGGCGGCCACCACCACCAGCGATGCGCGCGGCACGCCGGCAATGCCCTTGCTGGTCACCAGCAGCACCAGCAGCATCGTGATCTGCTGCGACAGCGACAGCTCGATGCCGTACACCTGCGCCACGAACAGCGCGGCGAACGACGTGTACATGATCGACCCGTCCAGGTTGAACGAGTAGCCCAGCGGCAGCACGAAATTGGTGATGCGGCTCTTGACGCCAAAGCGGCTCAACTGGTCGATCACCTTCGGGTAGGCCGATTCGCTGCTGGCTGTGGCAAAGCCGATCATCAGCGGCGCGCGCAGCTGGCGGATCAGCTTGAAGATGTCGCGGCCCAGGAAGTAGTAGCCCCCGGCGATCAGCGCGATCCACAGCAGCGCCAGCGCGGCATACACGCTGCCCAGCAGCTTGGCGTAGACCACCAGCACGCCCAGGCCCTGCGACGTGATCACGGCCGCCACGGCGCCGAACACGCCCACCGGGGCGAACGCCATCACGTAGTTGGTCACCTTGAGCATGATGTGGCCCAGGCCGTCGATGCCGGCCAGCACGGGCTTGCCCACGCCGTCCTTGAGCGTGCCCAGCGCAAAGCCGAAGAACAGCGAGAACACCACGATCTGCAGCACCTCGTTGGTGGCCATGGCCTCGACGAAGCTCTTCGGGAACATGTGAGCCACGAAGTCGCGCAGGTTCAGCGCGCCGGTCTTCAGGTTCGACGCGGCGTCGGCGGCCGGCAGCGGCAGGTTCATGCCGTGGCCCGGGGCCAGCAGGTTGGCCATCGCCAGGCCCAGCAGCAGCGACGTGATGGACGCCGCCATGAACCACGCCATCGCCTTCAGGCCGATCCGGCCAACGGTCTTGCCGTCGCCCATGCTGGCAATGCCGGACACCAACGTGGCGAACACCAGCGGGCCGATGATCATCTTGATCATCCGCAGGAACACGTCGGTCAGGATCGACAGCTTGTCGGCAATCGCCTTCGCGGCGGCCGCGTCCGGCGCCATGTTGTGCGCGGCCGTGCCGGCCAGCACGCCAAGCAGCATCGCTACGAAGATCAGGGTTGGCAGTCGTTTTGTCATCGTGGGTTCTTCCTCCTTTGTCCTGTACGCGCACCGGGCGTCACTTATGGCAACGTCCCGGCGGCCTTGCCTATGGGGCGGCGCCATGTGTGCACGTCCCGTGCCAGCCTGTTCGCGCCTGGATACAGGTGTAAGGCCGTGAATACAAAGGGATTTTCTGGGGTGCGGCGGACGGGGTGTTCGGGAAGCCGAACCGGGGCGGGGAAGGGGTGTTCGGGAATCCGAACGGGCGGGGAGGGCCGGGTAATGGGGCAGGCGCTTGGGCTTCCGTCGGTTTGCTCCCCCCTCCCGCGTTGCGGCAGAGCGGAGCAACCCCCGGCGGGGCCGACGAACTAGGCCTCCGCGCTCTCGCAGGTATCCAGGAATGCCTCCAGCGGCATCGGCTTGCCGATGGCGTAGCCCTGGGCGTAGTCCACGCCGATGGCGCGCAGCGTGTGCAGCGTGCCTTCGTCTTCCACCCATTCGGCCACGGTGCGCACGCCCAGGCGGTGGCCGATGTCGTTGATCGAGCTGACGATCTCGCGGTCCACGGCGTTGCGGGCCAGGTTGCGGATGAAGCTGCCGTCGATCTTGAGGTAGTCAACCGGAAACTGCTTCAGGTACGAGAACGACGACAGCCCGGAGCCGAAGTCGTCCAGCGCCACGGTGCAGCCGGCGCTGCGCATGTCGGCCACCACGCGGGCGGCGGCGGTCATGTTGTTGATCAGCGCCGTCTCGGTGATTTCCAGGCGGATGCGGCTGGCCGGCAGCGCCGAGTCTTCCAGCGCGGCGTGCAGGAACGGCAGCAGGAACGGCTCGCCCAGCGAGTTGGCCGACAGGTTGATCGACACCGACAGCCCCGGCACGCCGGCCAGCCGGGTGCCGTACTGCTGCAGCACGTTGCGGATCACCCAGCGGTCGATGTGGCCCATCAGGTCGTAGCGCTCGGCGGCCGGGATGAACGCGCCGGGCATGATCAGCGTGCCCTGCTCGTCGACCATGCGCACCAGGATCTCCACGTGGCGCGAGTCGTCCTGGCCCGGGCGCAGCGAGCGGATTTCCTGCGCGTAGAGCCGGAAGCGGTTGGCTTCCAGCGCCGAATGGATGCCGGCGGCCACTTCCAGCTCGCGGTGGTGGCGCCGGGCGTCGCTCTCGTCGCGGCGATAGACCGACACGCGGTTGCGGCCGGCCGCCTTGGCGGCGTAGCAGGCCACGTCGGCGCGGCTCATCAGTTCACTCACGGGCGGCACGTCGGCGTCGATGGCCGCGATGCCGATGCTGGCGCCCACGTCGTAGACGCGGCCGTCCCACGGAAAGCGGCGCTCGCGCACGGCGTCGATGACCTTCTGGCAGACCTGCTCGGCGTGGTCGACGCTGCAGTCCTTGAGCAGCAGCGCGAATTCGTCGCCGCCCAGCCGCGCCAGCAGGTCGTCGGGCCGTACCTGGTGGCGGATCACGTAGCCCAGCTCGCGCAGCAGCACGTCGCCGGCGCCGTGGCCGGCCGTGTCGTTGACGATCTTGAAGCGGTCCAGGTCGATAAAGCAGAGCGCCGCGCGATGGCCCTGCGCGCGCGCCTGCTCGCACGACTCGCGCAGCCGCTTCTCGAACCAGGCGCGGTTGGGCAGGCCGGTCAGCGCGTCGTGCGTGGCCGAGTGGGCCAGTTCGCGCTGCAGCGCGCGCGACGTGGTGATGTCCTGGAACACCAGCACCGCGCCCAGCACGCTGCCGTCGTTGGCCAGCACCGGCGCGGCCGAATCCTGCACGTCGTGGCGCTCGCCGGTCAGGCTCTGCAGCACGGCGCCTTCCTGCAGGTAGGCCGGGCGCAGCGTTTCCAGGCACTGCTCCACCGGGCTCGGGATGGTCAGGTCGGTATCCTCGTCGACGATGCGGAACACCTGTTCCAGCGGCTGGCCCATCGCGGCGTCCATGCTCCAGCCGGTCAGCTGCTCGGCGATCGGGTTCATGAACGTCACGCGCATGACGCGGTCCGTGCAGATCACGGCGTCGCCGATGGAGCGCAGCGTGATGTGCAGCCGCTCCTTTTCCTCGAACAGCGCGCGGTGCAGGCTGCGCTGCTCGGTGATGTCCCAGTTGGTGCCCACCAGCGCGCGCGTGGTGTCGTCCTCGTGGCGCGAGATGGTGGCCATGGCGCGCACGTGGCGGATCTCGCCCGTGGGCCGCACCACGCGGTATTCGGTGTCAAAGCGCCGCACGCCGCGGATGGCCTGGCGCATCTCGGTGCTCACGCGGCTCACGTCTTCGGGGTGGACCATAGCGATCCACTGCGCCAGCGTGGGCGGGCCCAGCTCCGGCGGGGTGCCGTGCAGCGCGTGCATACGGGTGTCCCAGGTGATGGCCGCCTGCGAGAAATCCCATTCCCAGATGCCCACGCCACCGGCTTCCACGGCAAGCTGGGTGCGGCGCGTGAGCTGTTCGAGCTGTTCCTGCGCCAGCTTGCGGGCGTGGATGTCTTCCACCTGGGCGATGAAGTGGTTGGGGCGGCCCGTATCGTCGTCGCGGTCCAGCGACACGGCCAGCAGCGTCCAGCGGTAGTGGCCGTCCTTGTGCCGGTAGCGCTTTTCCATCCGGTACGAATCGATCTCGCCGGCCAGCAGCTGCTCCACCTTGCGCAGGTCGGCGGCCAGGTCGTCGGGGTGGGTCATGAGCTGGAACGGCAGGTCGCGCAGTTCGTCGGCGGTGTAGCCAAGCTGGTCGGTCAGCGCGTGGTTGACCACGAGCCAGCGGCCGTCCATGCCCACCAGCGCCATGCCGATGGCCGAGTGCTCCAGCGCCTGCCGGAAGCGCCGCTCGCTGCTGCGCAGTTCCAGCCGGCCCTTGCGGTTCTGTTCGGTCATGAACGCGATGCAGACCGGAAAGACCATCACCAGCGCGCCCGACAGCGGCACCGACCGCGACGCCAGGAATTCCATGCCCGACACCAGCCCGATGCATTCGGCGGCCACGGCGGCCAGCAGCGTCAGCAGCGCCGTGGCAAACGGGTTGCTGGCCAGCGCGACGATCACCAGCGGCAGCGACATCACCACGAACGGGTCGTGCCCGGCCTGCAGCGCGCCGGCGCCAATGGCCACGCACAGCGTGTAGAGCCCGGCCAGCCGCGCCAGCATCGGCCGCTGGCGGGTGGCGCGCACGCGCTCGCGCGAGATCGACACCATCAGCGGCAACAGCAGCACCATGCCGATGGCGCCCGCGTTCCACCAGTTCCACCAGACCTTGGGGAACGCCGTGCCGTACTGCGCCGAGATCACCCAGGCGCCCAGCAGGCCGCTCAGCGCCGGGCCCACCGTGGACGCGATGCCCAGCGTCAGCGCGAACGTGGCCAGCTGGCCCGAGCGCGCCATCGCATGGTGGCCGACCATGCTGCGCACCAGCAGCGCCGAACCGGCCAGCTCGGCAAGGTTGGCGATGGACAGCAGCAGCGCGGCGCCCGGCGGGTGGCCGGCGCCCAGCATGTCCGCCGCGATGTTGGCGGCCAGCATGACCCCCAGCAGCGCGGGGGCCTCGCGGCGGGGGCGGTGCAGCAGCAGGCCCAGGCCGAACGCGTTGGCCGTCCACACGGCGGCGGCGTGACCGGGGATGCGGGCCAGCCACAGGCCGACCAGGGCCAGGACGAAGTAACCCGCCGCCGCCAGCAGCAGCGGGCGCCCGCGGCCGGTAGCCGGGGGCGGGGAGGGTAGGACGGGTGCGGCCGTGTCAGGCGTCATCTGTTTCGGGATTCCCTTGGCGCGTGGAGCGCCGAATGCCATGCCGGCGCGGATGCGATGGCCGCACCGTGCCCAGCGTGGGTGGCACTTTAGTCGCGCCAGGCGGAATCCGACCGGGGAGATAGGGGCGACTGCATGGCTCTGTTGGGGCTGGCGCCGGGCGCGGCAATCTGGTATGGGAACGCGGTGGGCCGCGCTGCAAGTGGCCGGGCGGCCCCAGGTTCTGTACGATCGCGCACGGAAGGCAGGGCGCCGGGCCGATTCAATCGGGCGGCGCGGTTTGCGCATCCTGGTTCGACGCTCCCCGGAGGGCACTCATGGACGTCAGGCGATTCTTCCGCATTGCCAGCTCGGCGCTGGCCGCCTTCATCATCTTCGTGGTGCTGGCCGTGGGCAGTACGTACTGGTGGGGCGGGCGCAAGCTCGTGCGCAAAGTGGACGTGGCGGTGCAGCCGGTGCCGATACCGACCGACGCGGGCGCCATCGCCCATGGCCGCTATCTCTATGAGTCGCGCGGCTGCGCCGACTGCCACGGCGCCCGGGGCACGGGCAAGCAGGTGTTCGACGAGGCCAACGGCTTCCGGGTGTTCGCTCCGGACCTGACCCGCGCCAATCCGGACATGGCGGCCTACCAGCCGGCTGACTGGGACCGCGCCATCCGGCACGGCGTGGCGCCGTCGGGCCGGCCGCTGCTGGTGATGCCCAGCGAGGACTACAACCGGCTGTCCAACGACGACTTTGCCGCGCTGGTGGCCTATGTCCAGAGCCTGCCGCCCGGCCCGGGCCGGCGCGGCGAGGTGCATTTCCCGTGGTACCTGCAGGGCATGTACGGCGCGGGCGTGATCCAGGACGCGGCGCAGAAGATCGACCACACCCTGCCGCCGGCCGCGCCGGTGGCCGCAGCGGTGACCACCCAGTACGGCGCCTACGTGGCCAATTCGTGCAAGGGCTGCCACGGCGCGGACCTGCGCGGCGGCCATATCCCCGGCGCGCCGCCGGACTGGCCCTCGGCGGCCAACCTGCAGCCGGGCGGCGCCATGAAGGCGTACCCGCAGGCCGGCCAGTTCGTGACCATGATGCGCACCGGCAAGCGGCCCGATGGCACCGACGTCAGCCGCGTGATGCCGTTCAGCGCTTTCGCCAAGATGAACGACACCGACCTGCAGGCGCTCTATCTGTTCCTCACCCAGAAATAATCCCCCTCCTGGTGCGCGCGGCCCGTGTGAGCGCGGCTGCGCAAAGGTTTCAGATTTCTACTATGCTCCCCGGGTTCGCCGGGTGGCCAGGGACCGTTTGCCGCCATCAGCCCGGCGTGACACGCGAACAATCAATGGGCCAAGCACCCAAGGAGTCCCCCAACATGACCACCCTCACCCTCAACGGCAAGACCGTGGAGGTGGACGCCGATCCGTCCACGCCACTGCTGTGGGCCTTGCGCGACAACCTCGGCATGACCGGTACCAAGTTCGGCTGCGGCATGGCCGCGTGCGGCGCCTGCACGGTCCACATCAACGGCACCGCCACGCGGAGCTGCGTGATGCCGATCTCGGCCACGGCCGGCAGCAAGATCGACACGATCGAGAACATGGGCAACGACAAGGTCGGCAAGGCTGTGCTCGCGGCCTGGCTCAAGCATGACGTGGCGCAGTGCGGCTACTGCCAGAACGGGCAGGTCATGAGCGCCGTGGGGCTGCTGCGCAGCAAGCCGCGGCCGACCGATGCCGACATCGACCAGGCCATGGCCGGCAACGTCTGCCGCTGCGGCACCTATCAACGGATCCGCGCGGCCATCCACGATGCCGCGCGCACCATCGCCGTCAAGGCTTGAGGGGGCTGTCATGCGAATTCGAGGCATCGAGGCCCTGGCGGGCGGCAGCGGCGCGCCCGTGGCACAAGCAGACGCACCGGGCACATTGAGCCGGCGCGGGTTCCTGAAGCTGTCCGGCCTGGCCGGCGGCGGGTTTGCGCTGGGCATTGCCGGCGTGGACGCCGCGCAGGCGCAGCAGGCCGCCCGGCCGGCGTCGCCGCCGCAGGCGTTCCTGACCATCGCGCCGGACAACACGGTGACCATCGCCGTGAACCGGCTGGAATTCGGCCAGGGCGTGCAGACGGCGCTGCCGATGGCGCTGGCCGAGGAGCTGGACGTCGACTGGAAGAACGTGCGCGCGATCCTGGCGCCGGCCGGCGACGCGTACAAGGACCCGGCGTTCGGCATCCAGATGACCGGCGGCTCCACGGCGCTGAACCACTCGTTCGAGCAGTACCGCGAACTGGGCGCGCGGGCGCGTGCCATGCTGATCGCGGCGGCGGCGCGCCAGTGGGAAGTGGATCCGGCAAGCTGCAGCGCGTCGATGGGCGTGGTCACGTCGGGCAGCCACCGCGCCACCTATGGCGAACTGGCGCAGGCGGCGATGAGCCAGCCGGTGCCGGCGCAGGTGCGGCTCAAGGACCCGGCCCAGTTCCGCATCGTCGGCAAGCCCACGCCGCGGCTGGACGCCGCGTCGAAGCTGCACGGCGACCCGGTGTTCGGCATGGACGTCCAGCTGAAGGGCATGGCCGTGGCCGTGGTGGCCCGTCCGCCGCGCTTTGGCGGCAAGGTCAAGTCGTTCAATGCCGACAAGGCCCGCCAGGTGAAGGGCGTGGCCGAGGTGATGCAGGTGGACGTGGATCGCGGCGGCTCCGGCGTGGCCGTGGTGGCCAACGGCTACTGGCCGGCCAAGACCGCGCGCGAGGCGCTGGAGATCGTCTGGGAAGACACCGGTTCCACGGTCAGCACGGCCGCGCTGTTCGACCAGTACAGCAAGCTGGCCGCCCAGCCCGGCATCGTCGCCCGGCCGCTCGAAGGCGGCAGCATCGACACGGCGCTGTCGGGCGCGGCAAAGGTGATCGAGGCCGAGTACCGCGTGCCGTACCTGGCCCACGCGCCAATGGAGCCGCTGAACTGCACGCTGCAGCCCGAGGTGTCGGGCGGCAAGGTGTCGGCCGTCAAGGTGTGGGTGGGCTCGCAGTTCCAGACCATCGACCAGGCCGCCATCGCGCGTACGCTGCAGCTGGCGCCCGAGAAGGTCACGCTGAACACGATGATGGCCGGCGGCGGGTTTGGCCGCCGCGCGGTGCCCACCGCCGACTACCTGGTGGAAGCGGCCAACGTGCTGCGCGCCTGGGTGGCCAAGGGCCATACCGGGCCGCTCAAGGTGATCTGGAGCCGCGAGGACGACATCAAGGGCGGCTACTACCGTCCGCTGCACGTGCATCGCGCGCGCATCGGCGTGGACGCCCAGGGCAAGGTGGTGGGCTGGCAGCACACCATCGTCGGCCAGTCGATCATCAGCGGCACGCCGTTCGAGCCGATGATGGTCAAGAACGGCGTGGACGCCACGATGACCGAAGGCATCGTCGAGAACGACTACGACCTGCCGCTGCAACTGCACGTGCACCATCCCAAGGTGGACGTGCCGGTGCTCTGGTGGCGCTCTGTCGGCAATACGCACACCGCGTTCGTCAAGGAGACGCTGGCCGACGAGATGGCGGTGGCGGCAAAGCAGGACCCGGTGGCCTGGCGCCTGGCACGGCTCGACGAGAAGAAGCACGCGCGCCACCGCGCCGCGCTGCAACTGGCCGTCGACAAGTCGGGCTACGGCAGGAAGAAGCTGCCCAGGGGCCATGCCTGGGGCGTGGCCGTGCACGAGTCGTTCGGCTCGGTGGTGGCGTACGTGGTGGACGTGTCGGTGGTGAAGGGCGAGCCGCGCGTGCATCGCGTGACGGCCGGCGTGCACGCCAACCGCGTGGTCAACCCGCTGACCGCCGAGGCGCAGATCCAGGGCGGCTGCGTGTTCGGGCTGTCGATGACCCGGCCGGGCTTTGCCATCGAGATGGAAAACGGCGTGGTCAAGAACAGCAACTTCCCCGACTACCCGCCGCCGCGCATGCCCGACGCACCGGTCGTCGACGTGTTCTTCGTGCCGTCCAACGACAACCCCACCGGGCTGGGCGAACCGGGCACGCCAACCATCGCCCCGGCCGTGGCCAACGCGCTGTTCCGCCTGACGGGCAAGCGCCAGCGGCAGTTGCCGTTTGTGGTGGGTTGAGCCGTGCTGGCTGAAAGCTAGCGCCCGCCTCCGGGTTGCTCCCCTCTCCCGCCTGCGGGAGAGGGGCCGGGGGAGAGGGCAAGGCGGTTCCGGTTGCCGATATCGCGTCTTGAACGGCCGGCCCTCTCCCCTAACCCCTCTCCCGCGCGCGGGAGAGGGGAATCGTTGGCGCCATGCCTCGGCGACGACCGCCCCTCACCCCTCCCCAACCATCCCCATGATCCGCTCCCGCAGCGCTGCCGGCGCCGTGTAGTACGTCGCGCCGCGCCGGACCGCGGTGTGGACGGCCTGCAGCTGGGCCAGCGCGGCCAGGCAGGTGTCGCAATCCTCCAGGTGCCGCTCCAGCCGGACGCTGTCCGCGCCGCCCACTTCGCCGTCGGCCGTGGCTTCCAGCAGGGTCATCGCTTCCTTGCAGTTCATGCTGCCTCCTTGCCGAGCATGGCCACCGTGGTTGCCAGCATCTGCCGGGCGGCCTCCAGCCGGGTCATGACCGTGGCCGGGGCGATGCCGGCGATCTGGGCGATGTCGCGGTAGTGCAGCGCCTCCACGTCGCGCAGCACCAGCATTTCCCGATAGCCGACGGGCAACCGGGCCAGCGCGGCGTCGATGCTGGCGATGTCGCCCGCCGGCCACGTGGCGCGGCGGTCGGGCGGGGCGGGCAGGGTGTCAGGCGATGCCGGGGCGTCCTGCGACCAGGTGCGGCGCACGATCGCCAGCAGCCAGGCGCGGGCATCGCCCGGTGGCAGGCTGTCGGCCAGGGGCCGGGCGGCCAGCACGGCGGCCTCGGTGACGCGCGCGGCGTCGGCGTCGCTGCCGCACAGCCAGCGCGCATAGTTATAGGCGGCATCCAGATGGGGCAGCACCCGGGTGTCGAACGGGGAGCGCATGCGGGGTCCCTCCGTGGGGCCGGGGGGTCCGGCCGACTCGCAGATTCTATGCCGCGTGCCGCGCCGTGCGATGCTAGGGTTTTCTCGCGCCGGGTCGTGCGGCAGCGCACGGCCGTTTCAGCGTACGATGGCCGCTGGCATGATCGGCCAGCCCCATCTCTATCAGGCGGACACCATGGAAACGCAGGAAAGCACCCTGACCCTCGCACTGCTGACGGTGCCGGCCCGTGCCGCCATCTGCCGCGCGCTGCTGGAGGCAGGCGACGACGGCCTGCCGGCCGTGGTGCTGGCCAAGGCATCGGGCGTCACGCTGCGCCGCGCGGCCCATCATTTCCAGGAAATGGTGCAGGCCGAGGTGCTGGCGCTGGCCATCCGCGACCGTGAGGTCTGCTACGTGCTCAAGGCCCGCCGGGCCGTGCGCGAGGCGCTGGACTACGTGGACCGCAGCGGCCTGAACTAGCCCCTTTCCCCTTGCCGGCCCAGGGCTCCCGCCATCGCCCTTCGGGAAAACCCCCATTCAGCCCTCGTCTTGAAATCGAAATACCCCGTCCCTATAATTAGCACTCGCTGGGGGAGAGTGCTAACAACCTGTTAGCATCCCCTGCGGTACCAACCCCCTGGCCGTTGCCGACAACGGCCATTTGTGATTAGAAACTCACTTTTTGTATCTAGGAGTCCGTATGAACCTGCGTCCTCTGCACGACCGTGTGATCGTGAAGCGTCTGGACAACGAAACCAAGACCGCGTCCGGCATCGTGATTCCCGACAATGCAGCCGAAAAGCCGGACCAAGGCGAAGTGCTCGCCATCGGCCCGGGCAAGAAGGATGACAAGGGCAACAACATTGCCCTCGACGTGAAGGTGGGCGACCGCGTGCTGTTCGGCAAGTATGCCGGCCAGGGCGTGAAGGTGGATGGCCAGGAACTGCTGGTCATGCGCGAAGAAGACATCATGGCCGTCGTCAACAAGTAAGACGACCCGCCTGACCGCAACACACCAGATTCCCTGACCGTCCCCACCATGACCGCGGGACGGTCATCCCAGATTCGGAGATTGAGAACATGGCAGCAAAAGACGTAGTGTTCGGCGACGCCGCACGTGCCAAGATGGTCGAAGGCGTGAACATCCTCGCCAACGCAGTCAAGGTGACCCTGGGCCCGAAGGGCCGCAACGTGGTACTGGAGCGCAGCTTCGGCGGCCCGACCGTGACCAAGGACGGTGTGTCCGTGGCCAAGGAAATCGAGCTGAAGGACAAGCTGCAGAACATGGGCGCCCAGATGGTCAAGGAAGTGGCTTCCAAGACCAGCGACAACGCCGGTGACGGTACCACCACCGCAACCGTGCTGGCCCAGTCGATCGTCCGCGAAGGCATGAAGTTCGTGGCCGCCGGCATGAACCCGATGGACCTGAAGCGCGGTATCGACAAGGCCGTGGCCTCGGCCGTGGAAGAGCTGAAGAAGCTGAGCAAGCCGACCACGACCAGCAAGGAAATCGCCCAGGTTGGCGCCATCTCGGCCAACAGCGACGCCTCGATCGGCGAGCGCATTGCCGAAGCCATGGACAAGGTCGGCAAGGAAGGCGTGATCACCGTGGAAGACGGCAAGTCGCTGGCCGACGAGCTGGAAGTCGTGGAAGGCATGCAGTTCGACCGCGGCTACCTGTCGCCGTACTTCATCAACAACCCGGAAAAGCAGGTTGTTGCCCTGGACAACCCGTTTGTCCTGCTGTTCGACAAGAAGGTCAGCAACATCCGCGACCTGCTGCCGGTGCTGGAGCAAGTGGCCAAGGCCGGCCGCCCGCTGCTGATCATCGCTGAAGACGTGGAAGGCGAAGCCCTGGCCACGCTGGTGGTGAACAACATCCGTGGCATCCTGAAGACCGCCGCCGTCAAGGCTCCGGGCTTCGGCGACCGCCGCAAGGCCATGCTGGAAGACATCGCCATCCTGACGGGCGGCACGGTGATCGCCGAGGAAGTGGGCCTGACGCTGGAAAAGGCCACGCTGCAGGACCTGGGCCAGGCCAAGCGCATCGAGATCGGCAAGGAAAACACCATCATCATCGACGGCGCCGGCGACGCTTCGGCGATCGAAGGCCGCGTCAAGCAGATCCGCGCCCAGATCGAGGAAGCCACCTCGGACTACGACCGCGAGAAGCTGCAAGAGCGCGTGGCCAAGCTGGCCGGCGGTGTTGCCGTGATCAAGGTTGGCGCTGCCACCGAAGTCGAAATGAAGGAAAAGAAGGCACGCGTGGAAGACGCGCTGCACGCCACCCGCGCTGCCGTGGAAGAGGGTATCGTCCCCGGCGGTGGTGTGGCCCTGCTGCGCGCCCGTGCTGCCATCTCGGGTCTGCAAGGCGACAACGCCGACCAGAACGCCGGTATCAAGATCGTGCTGCGCGCCATGGAAGAGCCGCTGCGCCAGATCGTGCTGAACGCCGGTGAAGAGGCTTCGGTCGTGGTGGCCAAGGTCATCGAAGGCAAGGGTAACTACGGTTACAACGCTGCTTCGGGCGAGTACGGCGACCTGGTGGAAATGGGCGTGCTGGACCCGACCAAGGTGACCCGCACCGCGCTGCAGAACGCCGCTTCGGTGGCGTCGCTGATGCTGACGACCGACTGCGCCGTGGCCGAAACGCCGAAGGAAGAGTCGGCTCCGGCAATGCCGGGCGGCATGGGCGGCATGGGCGGCATGGACGGCATGATGTAAATCGCGCCGGACTGCCAGGCCCGACGGCCTGACTGTCAGGAAACCCCCAAGGGTGCGAGCCCTTGGGGGTTTTTGGTTTTTTGGGAAGTGGTTGGCTCCCCTCTCCCGCAGGCGGGAGAGGGGCCGGGGGAGAGGGCCTGGCGGTTCAAAATGGCAACCGGTCGGCAAGCAGAGCCTCGACGCCCTCTCCCCCAACCCCTCTCCCGCAAGCGGGAGAGGGGAGCAGGAAATGCACGTCAAACCACCACCACCTTCCCCCAGTCGAACACCGGGTTCTCCGGCTGGCTGCGGCGGCGCGAGATGTAGCCGCGCGGGTTGCAGACCACGCGGGTGTCGTCGATCCAGTAGTCGAAGCTCGTGTGGGTGTGGCCGTGGACCCAGAGGTCGGCCTGGGCCACGAGGTCCGGGCGGCGTGACAGGAAGCCGGCGGACACGATGTCGTGGGCGTAGCGCGCGTCGAGGCTGCCCAGGTCGGGGCCGTGGTGGGTGACGACCACGGTCTTGCCGTCGAACGGGCGGGCCAGTTCCTCGGCCAGCCACGCGGTGGCGGCGCGATGGCGGGCCAGCGCGTCGGAGGGGGTGAACGGGCGCGGCTGGCCGTCGTCGCCGGCGGTGGCGATCAGCCGGTGGTCGACCATGACCTTCGCGCAGGCCGCCATGGCCTCGTCGATGCGGTTCTCGCCGTACAGCGCGTAGTCGGTCCACCACGTGGTGCCGATCACGCGCACCGGCCCGCCCTGCGCGCCGCTGAACTCGGCCACCGCGCCGTTGAGCAGCGTCACGTTGCCAGACGCCGCGGCGCCCTCGGCCATCAGCCGGTCGACCGGGTCGAACGCGCTTTCGTAGTACTCGTGGTTGCCGGGCACGTACAGCACGGGCACGTCGAACGTGCGGGCGGCCCAGTCGATGCCGTCGCGCCCGTTGGCGATGTCGCCGGCCAGGATGACGACGTCGGCGTCGCAGCCGGGCACCGCGTCGGGCGTGTTGTGTTCCAGGTGGATGTCGCTGAGGATGCGCAGCTTCATTGGGCCCCCGTGGGGTGGGATGGACTGCGGTCGATTCTTCGAAAAAAAGACGGCCCGGTCAAGACCGGGCCGCTAAAAGGAGCCAAGGGGGACCTCGCCGACCCGTCATGGAAACGTGCCGCGAGGGGCCAATCACGCCTTGGCGAGCGTACGCGCCCCTGGGGAGCGCCTGGATCGGCCATTGGCTCCAAACGGGGGTTACCTGGCCAGCCTTGGTGGAACGTAGGCCCCGTAGTACGGCCCCACGCCCCCGCCGCCGGCCGTCACCTTGACGTTGGGGATGAAGTAGCCCTCGATGTACTTGCCGCTGCCGCCCACCGAGGCCGTGATGTGGAAGCCGGCGAACGCCGTGACCGGCCCCAGCTGCCCCGGCGACAGGTTCGACGTCACCGGCATCACGTAGTCCTGGCCGACGCCAACATAGCCGTAGTTCGACGTCTTGGTGCCGTCCTGCATCCAGATCTGGTCCCCGATCGACACCGGCGCCGGGTTGCCGCCCTCGATCAGGTCGCGCGTGGCCGTGGCGCTGTTGTCGGTCGACGTGAACGTCGTCCACTGGCCCGATTCGCACACGCCGTAGTGGTATGCCGACCCGATCCGGAACACGTACGCCTTGCCGGTGGCCGGGTCGATCTTCGGCAGGTTGGTCGCCTTGTCCCAGTAGTAGTCGTACAGGCACTGGCTCAGCGCCACCGGGAACAGCCCGCCGTTGTTGACTGTGCCCGGCGCGGCGATGACCGCCACGGCCGTGGCCGACGTGCTGGCCGCGGTGCCGCCAAAGACCTGCGCCAGCAGCATCGTGACCGGGCCGCCGTTGTTGCCGGGGCCGCGCGTGATCGTCACCTGCACGGCGGCCACGTCATTGCTGCCGGGCGTGATGGTCTGCGCCTGCAGCCCGGCCGGCGTGCCGGTCAGGTTCCAGTAGCCGGCCTGTACCGTGCCGTTGGCCAGGGTGGTGCCGCCCACCTTGTTCAGCGAGATCGCGTTGGTGCCCTTGGTCACGCCGGCCGACCACTGCGGCGTGGGGTTGGCCGGGTACAGGCCCGCGGCGCCAGCCAGCGCGGCGGCGTCGGCGGCGTTCTGGATCTCGTTGCGCGCCACCACAAGCTGGGCCACGTCGATGGCGACGGCGCCGACGGACAGGATCGAGATCATCAGCATCGGCATCATGATGCCGACGGCGCCGCGCTGGCGGCGGGGATCGGGGCGGTGAAGTCTCATGGCATGCCTCCGGGCTATTCGCACAGCATCGTCGTGGACGCGTTGATCGTCAGCGGCCCCGTGAACGGGCGGATGATCGCCCCCAGCAGCAGGCCGTTGAACGTGTAGGAGACCTGCACCGTCAGCGGGTTGCCGCTCGTGGCGCAGGCGGTGACCGTGCCGGGGTAGGTGCACGTGGCCGCCGCGCCGTAGGTGACCAGCTTGTTCTGGCAGTAATTGGCGGCCACGGCCTTGATCTGCGTGCTGGTCATGGGCGGGGACTTCAGCACCACGCCGGCGCGCGCGGCCTCGCGGCTGGCGTTGGTGATCACGGCCTTGTCGTAGAGGGCGGTGCCGAACTCGATCACGCCGAACACGATGAACATCAGCAGCGGGAAGACAAGGGCGAACTCCACCGCGGCGGTGCCGGCCGCGCGGCGCGGGCGGCGGCAGCGGGAAGGGGCAGGACGTGCGCGCATGATGGTCTCCTCGGAAGGGCTAGTTGTTGGCCACGCTCTGCAGCGCCGCCACGACCTGGATGGCCGCCGGGCCCAGCAGCACCACGAACAGCGACGGGAAGATGCAGAAGATCAGCGGGAACAGGATCTTGGTGCCGATCTTGGCCGCGCGCTCCTCGGCCAGCATGTGGCGCTTGGTGCGGAGCATGTCCGAATGCACGCGCAGCGAATCGGCCACGCTGGTGCCAAAGCGGTCCGACTGGATCAGCATCGCCACCAGCATGCTCACGTCGTCCACGCCGGTGCGGGCGGCCAGGTTGCGCATGGCTTTCTCGCGCGGCAGCCCGGCGCGCAGTTCCAGCGTCAGCAGTTCGTATTCCTCGGCCATGGCCGGCCGCGCGTTGCGCATTTCCTCCACCACGCGCAGGATCGCGGCGTCCAGCCCCAGGCCCGCTTCCACGCAGACCATGATCAGGTCCAGGCTGTCCGGGAACGATTCGAAGATCTCGCGCTGGCGGCGCTTCACCTTCTGGCGCAGCACCACGTCGGGCAGGTAGAAGCCGGTCAGCGCCACCAGGAACAGCAGCACCGGCAGCCGGGCGTGGGCCTCGGCGTCGAGCTGGCCGGACAGCGCGAGCCAGAGCGCCAGCGGCAGCCCGAACGCGAGCACGGTCTTGATCGCGAAGTAGAGCGGGATGGCTTCGGCCTGGCGCCAGCCGGCGTGGATGAAGCGTGTGCGCAGCGCGGAGTTTTCCCAGCCCTCGCGCGGCACCGACAGCCGCGCGAGCGGCTTGGCCAGCCGCTCCACCTGGCGCAGCCATGCGCGGGCGTCGTCGGGCTCGGCCACGCCCGGGGTTTCGCGGCGGATCTGGCTGACGCGCCGGTCCACGGCGCCGGGCCGCAGCAGCACCATCGCCACGCAGGACACGCCGAACACGATGACGAACGTGGCGGCCAGCAGGAGGATCGTGGATGTAGGCATGATGGGCCTCGCTTGGGGTGAAGGGCGTCAGACGTGGATGCGCACGATCTGGCGCATCCAGACGATGCCCACGCACGTCATCGCCACGGCGTACCAGAGCATCTTGATGCCGGCCGGATCGGTCCAGAGCGTGGCCATCAGGTCCGGGTTGATCTGGTACACGATGCCGCCGACGATGACCGGCAGCGCGGTCAGGATCCAGCCGCCAAGCCGTCCTTCGGCCGACAGCACGCGGATCTTGTCCATGAGCTGCAGCCGCTTGCGGATCAGGCTGCCGACGTTGTCCAGGATCTCGGCCAGGTTGCCGCCCGATTCGCGCTGGATCAGGATCGCGATGACCAGGTAGCGCAGGTCTTCCAGCGGCACGCGGTCGTTCAGCCCAGCCAGCGCGTCGGCCAGCGGAATGCCGTAGTTGATCTCGCCGAACACCAGCGCCAGTTCCGTGCCGATGGGCGCGGGCAGCTCCTGCCCGGCCATGTCCAGCGCGCTGGGCAGCGAGTGGCCGGCCCGCAGCGCGCGCGCCAGCAGGTCCGCCGCCTCGGGTAGCTGGGCCTCCAGCGTGGCCAGCCGCCGGGCGCGGCGGCGCAGCAGGTACAGCAGCGGCAGCGCCGCCGCGCATGCGGTCAGCGGCACCAGCGCGAACCACGGCGGGTGGAACGGCACCAGCCCCGCCACGGCCAGCAGCCCGGCCATCGCGCAGAGCGCCAGCAGGCGGCCCACCGACCAGTTCAGGCCCGACTGCAGCAGCATCAGGTCGAGCTTGTCCACGCGAGGCAGCCGGCGCAGCAGCTGCGCCATCTCCGGGGATTCGCTGAGCACCCGCTGCTTGAGGATGCTGGCATCCGCCGCGTGGCTGGCGCTGTTGAGCATGGCCGCCTCCACGCGATGGCTGAAGCGCCGCGCGCGCTGGCTGCGTGTCTGGTGCCACCACTGCCACGCGCCGGCGGCGCCCAGCACGCAGGCCAGGAACACCGACACCGCGAATCCGATCATCGTCCCGTTCATGATGTGCTCCCCCGTATCCCCGTATCCTCGTATCCCCGTATCCCCGATTCCTTGTTCTTGTGGCGGCCCCGCCGCGCTAGACCTCGTGCATCGCCGAGGGATCGAACAGCGTCTCGGGCAGGTGGATGCCGAACGCCTGCAGGCGCTCGCAGAACTTCGGGCGCACGCCCGTGGCGCAGAAGTGGCCCCGGATGCGGCCGTCGCGGTCCACGCCCTTGCGGCGGAACGTGAAGATTTCCTGCATGTTGACGACCTCGCCCTCCATGCCGGTGATCTCGCTGACGCTGACCAGCTTGCGCCGGCCGTCGGTCAGGCGCGTCACCTGCACCACCACCGACAGCGCCGACGTGATCTGCTGGCGCATGGTGCGGATCGGCAGGTTCAGCCCGGCCGTGCTGATCATGTTTTCCAGCCGCGTCAGCGCGTCGCGCGGCGTGTTGGCGTGGATCGTCGCCAGCGAGCCCTCGTGGCCCGTGTTCATCGCGTGGAGCATGTCCAGCGCCTCGGCGCCGCGCACTTCGCCCAGGATGATGCGGTCCGGGCGCATCCGCAGCGCGTTCTTGACCAGCGCGCGCTGCGTGATCTCGCCACGGCCCTCGATGTTGGGCGGCCGGGTTTCCAGCCGCAGCACGTGGGCCTGGCGCAGCTGCAGCTCGGCGGCGTCCTCGATCGTGACGATGCGCTCGTCGGCCGGGATGTAGCCGGACAGGATGTTCAGCAGCGTGGTCTTGCCGCTGCCCGTGCCGCCGGAGATCAGCACGTTGAGCTTGGCCTGCACCATGGCCTCCAGCAGCTGGGCCATCTGCGGGGTCAGCGTCGACAGCTCCACCAGGTCCTTCACCTGCAGCGGATTGACCGCGAAGCGGCGGATCGACAGCAGCGGGCCGTCGATGGCCGACGGCGGGATGATCGCGTTGATGCGCGAGCCGTCGGGCAGCCGGGCGTCCACCATCGGGCTCGACTCGTCGATGCGCCGGCCCATGCGCGACACCATCTTCTCGATCACGCGCAGCAGGTGGGCGTCGTCGAGGAACGTGATGTCGGTCAGCTCCAGCTTGCCGCGCCGCTCCACGTAGACGCGCCGGGCCGTGTTGACCAGGATGTCGGAGATCGTCGGGTCGGCCAGCAGCGGTTCCAGCGGGCCGTAGCCCAGCATCTCGTCCTGGACGTCGGACACCAGCCGGCGCCGTTCGGCCTCGTTGAGCGGATGGTTGCCTTCGTCGACGATGCGCTCGACCACCTGGGCCAGTTCGCGCCGCACCTGCTCGGGCGTCATCTGCTGCAGGCGGCTCAGTTCCACGCGGTCGACGATGGTCTGGTGGATCTCCATGGCCAGTTGCTGGTAGGCCGGGCTGACCGCGCCGTTGCCGTTGGCACGCGCCACGCGCTGCGGCATGGCCTCGCCGGCCTGCTGGAAGAGTTGTTCTCGCAAGGACATGATGGTCTCCGTGCGTGCGGGTCAGGCGCGCGCCGCGGCCGGCACCTGCGTGCCGTGGCCGAACAGCTTGCGCAACAGGCCGTCGCGCTGCGGCGCGGCCCCGGGATAGATGTCGGCCGCCAGCGCCAGCAGCGCGCGCGTCAGCGCGCCCTTGGGCGCCACCTGCAGCAGCGGCAGCCCCTGGCTGCTGGCCTCGCGCACGGGCGCCGTGTCGTTGGGCAGCAGGTGCGCGAACCGCATGCCGAAGGCGTTCTCCATCGTGCGCGGGTCGATCGGCGCGTGCTTGTCCTGCCGGTTCAGCACCAGGCGCAGGCGGTCGGTGTGGTAGCCGAGCGAATGGCACAGGTCCAGCAGCCGGCGCCCCGCGCGCAGGTGCGACAGGCTGGGCTGCAGCACCGGGTAGATCAGGTTGCTGTGGTCCAGCACGACGAGCGACATCGGGTTGATGTCCTGCCCCACGTCGAGCACCACCACGTCGTACTGCTGGCGCGCCACGTCGAGCAGCCGCTCGATCTGCGCGGCCTTGATCTCGCCGGCCTTGACCGGGTCGCCGGCGGCCGGCACCACGTCGAAGCCGGGGCCCACGTGGGTCACGCAGGCATCGAGCAGCGCGGCGTCGAGCCGGTCGATCTGGCGGCACACGTCGGTCAGCGTGGCGGGCGGCGTCTGGTCGGTCAGCACGAACGCGGCGTCGCCGTACTGCTGGTTCAGGTCCAGCAGCAGCACGTGCTTGCGGTGCTGGGTGGCCAGCATGTGCGCCGTGTTGGCCGCCAGAAACGTGGTGCCGCTGCCGCCCTTGCACGACACGAACGACAGCACCTGGCCCTCGGCGCGCCCACCGCTGAGCGCGTGGCTGGTGCAGCGCTGCAGCTCGTCGCGGAACTCGGCCGCGTCGGGCGGCCACGGCAGCACGCACTGCACGCCGGCCCGCATCGCGCGCATCAGCAGGTCCGCCGACGGGTTGCCGGTCAGCAGCATGCAGAGCGTGTCCGGCGCCTCGGTGCGCAGGCGGCGAAGCTGCGCGATGTCGTCGGCGCTGAAGTCGGGCGCGGCCACGATCAGCAGGTCGGTGCCGAGCGTCAGGCCCGGCTGTGACAGCGCCACGCCGGGCGCGGCCAGCGTGCGCTGCACCACGTGGCTGGCGCTTTGGGCGATCAACCCGGCAACGTGCTGCAGTTGCGAGTCATCGGCGGAGACTGCGACGATCTTGGCCATGGCCGGCTCCTGAAGGCTGACGTTTGGGGGCGGCGCGCTAGCGGCCCATGTTGGACAGGCCGCCGCCCTGCGCGGCACCCACGCCGATGCGGAAGGCATTGCCGTCCGACGGCGGCGCCTGGTACAGGCCGTTGAAGCGGTCCATCGCGGCCGTGGACGCCCGGGCGTTGACGTTGATGCCGGGGTCGGCGTTGTTCGGCGCGTCGGGGTTCAGCGTCTGCATCGCCCGCACGATGCGGACCGATTCGCCGAAGTGCTGGTCGTAGACCGGTGACGTCGACATGCAGCCGGTGAGGCCGGCCGCCATGGCCAGCACGGCGGCGAGGAGGAGGGGGCGGCGCAGCGGCGCCGGCACGAAGGCTTGAGACATGATGGGCTCCTTGATCCGGGCGACGGGGCTTACTGTTGGGCCGGGGCCGGGGCATCCGCGGCGGCCAGCGCGGTCGCGGCCGGTACCGGGATGGCGGTCACGGGCGCCGGGGCGCTGCCGGGCACGGGCATCGGCGTGGCGGGGGCGGCCGGGGCCGTGGCGGGCGCGGCATTCGGCATCGCGGCCGGCTGTACGCCGGGCATCGGCGCCGGCGGCTGCGGGCGGCCTTCCATGTTGCCGGTGGCGTAGACCTCGCCGCGATTGACCGTGCCGAAGCTGTCGGTGGGCAGCGGATAGGTGGCCGGCAGCGGCTTGACCAGGCGCGGCGTCACCACGAACAGCAGCTCGGTGCGGTCCTGCTGGAAGTTGGTGCTGCGCATCAGCGCGCCCACCACCGGCAGTTCGCCCACGCCCGGCAGCGCCTTGAGGCTGCCCGTGATGTTGTTCTTGATCAGGCCGCCGATGGCGAAGCTCTGGCCGTCGTAGACCTGCAGCGTGGTGGACGCGCGGCGCGTGTTGATCAGCGGCAGGATCGTCGCGCCGGACACGTTCGGCGCGGTCAGCGCCACCCCGGTGGGCGACAGTTCGGACACCTCGGGCGCCACCTTGAGGTTGATGCGGCCGTTCTCCATCACCGTCGGCGTGAAGCGCAGGCCGACGCCGAACGTTTCCTCCTGCAGGATGATCGTCGTGGTGTTGCCGCCAAAGCTCTGCGGCACCGGGATGAACACCTTGCCGCCGGCCAGGAAGCTGGCCTCCTGGCCGCTGATGGCCATCAGGTTCGGCTCGGCCAGGATCTTGACCAGGCCGTCGCCGCGCTGGGCATCGAGCGCGAACTTCAGCGGCAGGTTGTTGGCCTTGCTGAAGCTGAGCAGGTCGCTGGCGCCCGACGACAGGAAGTTGGCCAGCAGCCCGAAGCTCCAGCTGCCGAACGCGCCCTGCAGGTTCACGGCGGAGCCCATCTGGTCGATCAGCGTCTTGGACACCTCGGCCACCTTGACCTCCAGCATCACCTGCTGCGGCGCCTCCACCACCATCATGTTGATGATGCGCGGGCTGCGCACCGGCATGCCGGCCGTGGCCGGGTTGGTGAGCTGCGTCATGCTGGTCTGCTGCTGCTGCGGGGCCTGGGTGGCCTGGCCGTTGGCGGCCTGCGCCGGGCCGCGCGTCTGGCGGATCACGAACGCGTTGGCGATGTCGAGGATCTTCTGCGCCTGCACGGCGTCGGCCACGCTGCCGGTCAGCACGAGGCTGTCGGCCGCCGACGACACACGCACGCGGCGCGCCTCCGGCACCAGCTCGCGCAGCGCCGACTGCAGGCCGCCCGGATCGGCGCCGACCGTCAGGTCAATCACGCTGCAGGAGCCGCTGCGGCCCTGCACGATCATGTTGGTCGAGCCCACTTCCTGGCCCAGCACGTACAGCGTCTGCGGCGACACCAGCATCGCCTGGGCCACGTTCGGGTTGCCCAGCGTGCGGCTGCGCACGGGCTCGGGCATGTCGATCATCGTCGACTTGCCCACGGGCACGGCCACCTCGCGGCGTTCGCGCACGGTGCCGGTGCAGTTGGGCCCGCGCACGGTCTGGGTCTGGATCTGCGCGTCGCGCTGCGCGGCGGCTCCCGCTGCGCCGCCGGGCTGGACCGGACCGGCCAGTTGCAGCGGGCGGGCCTGGGTGGCGGCGCCCGACGTGGCGATGGCCGCTTCCACGCCGGCCTGGCTGTTGGCGTGGCTGCTCCAGAGCGCGGCCATGACCGCGAGCGTGAGGGCCGGTGCCCGGAGCTGCGTGGCAAGGCTGCTGGTGCGGCGCGCGGCGCCGCGTGGCTGTTGATGACGTTCCATGATGTTCCCCCGGATGGTTGGCCCGCCTGCTGGAGCAGTTACCTTGCGGCCTGCTTCTTGCCGGCTGGCGGGCACCGATGTGTCAGAAGCACTCTTGCCGTTGCTGGTTGCCGCTGATGACGCCGATGCAGTCGGCGGGCGCCTGGCGCTGGGCCACTTGCCTCACCACCTGCACGGTCTTGACCACCGGCGCGGCGGCGGCGATCACGGGTACCTTGAGCAGCGAATCCTTGGTGGCGCCGGCGGTGTCCACCGGGCGCGGGTCCACCTGGTTGCGCAGCACCAGCGAGAGCGTGCCCACGCTGCGTGCCAGGTCGATCTTCTCGGCTTCCTCGGGCGAGACCTCCAGCGTCACGGCGTTCACCACCTTGGGCTTGGTCTCGTCGCGGTTCACCTCCTGCGCCACGGCCAGCACCAGGATCTTCTCCAGCACGATCTTCGAGATCGACTGGTCGTTGCGGTCCGCCGCGGCGGTGCCGGGCTTGCCGTCCTTGTCGCGCTGCGTGTTGACGATGATGTCGACGAAGCTGCCCGGCAGCGCAAAGCCGGCCACGCCCACCACATCGTTCACGCGCACCGTGATGGCGCGCTTGCCGCTGGCAATCACCGCCGACAGACCGCCCTTGGTGCCCACCGGCGTCAGCTTGGAGTCCAGGATCGGCTCGCCGCGCGCCAGGCTGGCCTTGGTGACGCGGCCATCGAGCGACTGGACGTCGCTGGCCACGCCCGGCGGCAGGCTGGCGGACGGCCAGTCAACGAGCTTGATGGCGTCGGGCGTGAGCTGCTGGCCCAGGTCGATGTCGGCACTGGCCACGGCCACCTTGGTGATGCCGCTGGTGCCTTGCTGCATGAGCCAGCGCGACGCCAGCACCACGGCCGTCAGGCCCGCAATCGTTGCCACCAGCAACATGAAGAGGATGCGCAGGTTTTTCATCTCGGTCTCCGCGATCAGAAGAGGTACGGCCGGTGCGCCCGCACGATGGGGCAGGCCACGGGGCGCGCGGCGCCGCCGGCGTGCCGGACGTCGCCACCGGTGCGCCGGCGGGTACGGGTTGCGTGGTGCACGCCGTGCGCGGGCGTGCTGCTGTGGCGATGTGGCGCGGCGCTGGGCCGTGTGCCCGGTTGCGCGTGTGTGCGGCTGCTTGCGTGCATGGCCGTCTCCCCCGTTCCTGACCGTTCGCCAGCCCCTGCGGGCGGTTTCGGCCGTTTGCTTCGAACTGCCTGCTTTCTCAGGCGCAGCACGTGGCTGCGCGGACCCCGTCTGACTAGCGTGGCGAAGGTGACGCCGCCGCCGTCAGAGCACTTCCCATTTCACGAGCAAGGTGCCGGCCGCGATGGCGACGGCATACGGCAACCTGGCCGCCTTGCCCGTTGATGTTTGCGATGCCGGCGCGGCGTGCTTGGCGCCATCGGCCTTGTCCTGTTGCGCGGTGGCGCCCGCTGCCGGGCCGCGCCGTGCCGCCGCCGCGGCCAGCCGCCCGAACGGCAGCGCCAGCAGCAGGCCCGACAGGCTGGCAAGCGTGCGGCGCGACTCGCGATGGATCGCCATCGCCGCCAGGGCCAGCACGCCACCCACCAGAAAGCTGACCACGGCCACGTGCGCGCCGCCCAGCGGCCCCATGAACGCACCCACCGCACCCATCAGCTTCACGTCGCCCGCGCCCATGCCGCCCAGCAGGTACACGGCCAGAAAGATGCCCATACCCGTGGCCAGCCCGGCCAGCCAATGCAGGCTGCCGTCGCGCGGGCCCAGCGTGGCGATCTGCGCCGCCAGGGCCAGGACCATCCCGCTGGCAACCAGCCAGTTCGGGATGCGGCGCGTGCGGGCGTCGCCGATGGCGGCCACCGTGACCATGGCGGCCAGGCTCAGGTTGGCGAGCGCGGTAATCGTGGTGGTCATGGCAGTGTCCGGTGGCGGTGGGCGCCGGTTGCGCGGGGCGCGTGGCCCGGCGCAGCCGTCCGAATTCGAGTGGTGTTGCGCTGCAATCGAACCGGCGCCGCTGGCGCAACGTCGCCGGTCCGCTTGCAGCATGTCGATCAGGCGGCGGAAAGGGCCGTCGCGATCGAGTTCCAGATGGTGCCGACGGCGGTCTTGACGGTCGTGCCGTACGTGACCATCACCAGCGCCACGAAGGCGAGCAGAAGGGCATACTCCACGCCCGCTGCGCCGTCTTCTTCACGAACAAAACGCTTGAAACCTTCGAACATGGAGGTCATGTCCTTCTCCTTTGACGTCATGGTTTGTGGAAAAAAGCGCCCGCTGGAGATCGGGCACAAGGTTTCGGCCGATACTGCCGGCCGAGGCCAAACCGCAAGGCCATCACTGACGTGGCGTCCGTACGATTCCACCTGGCTCAGTCCGGGTGCGCCGGAAACATCCGGCGTGGCCCGGTCACCCTGTTGCCTGGCCGCCTGACGCGGCACCGGCATCCTGGGGGAGGGCGCCGCGAGCCGATCCTTACTGCTCTCCAGGGATCGTCTCGCGCCTGAATTGCTGCAAAACCTGCGGCGGTCCGGCCTGTTGATCGGCCTTGCCCACCCGGGCGGCACTGCAGCGTGCCGGCCCTGTTCGCTCCCTGTTTCGGACCTTTCGGCCCCCCGTCCCACTGTGTTGGTCTGTGGTCCCGGCATCGTCTGTTGCGAAGCCTGCGAACCTGCCGTGGTTGCGGGACATGGAGCGACGAGCGTGCCACTGGACGCAAGTCGTTGATTTACAAGGGAGTGGGTTTTGGCCGCTGCGTCGTTTGCGAGACGTTGTAACCGGATGTTTCGAAAACTGTGCAGGCCGGATACATCACAAATTTCGGGAACATTAAGGAATTACAACGGAAGGTGCGGACAGCGACGCTTCAAACGCACACGGAAGTCTCGTAAGCGGCGCACGCTGCGGGAAAGCGCGAAGGGTGGCCTGGCGACCAAAAACGTATCAATCGTGAAGCGCCTGATACGCCATGAATCGAAGGTAGGCGGTGTAGACAGCGCGCAGGGGTGGTGGGGCTACGCCGAATGGCTATGTGGCGCAAAACGCGCCGGCTCGCGGGCGAGGGGTGCCGGCGCGCACTCTGTACGATCCGTGGCTCATCCGTTCAGCCGACGCCAGCGCGGAAAGGATCGTCTGGGGCACCTGGCCCTCGTCCTGAAGTACGAGGGCGGGGTCATCATGGCCGCGCGGACAGGCTGCGGCCAAAGTGTTTCGTTCTTGAAACCTATGGAGGAATGTGATCGATGTTGTTACGTGTATGAAGCGTACGTTGGCCCACACAACGGGGCGTCGAAACGAGAAGTGTTTCAGCCGGGAGACGGCCATGCAGATTCTTCCACCTGCTCGCGCAGCCAGGCATGAAAGCGCACGATGGCTTTCTCGCGCGGGTTGCCTTCGCGCCACGTGACCCAGTAGTGCAGGCTCGACGGAATGCGCGTGGTGCCGATCTGCACGAGCTGGCCGCTGGCCAGATAGTCGTGCGCCAGTTGCGCGCGCGCCGTGGCCACGCCCAGCCCGGCCACGGCCGACTGCAGCATCAGCCCGGCGTCCTGGAAGATCGGCCCGCGCTCGGGCTCCACCGGCGGCAGGCCGGCCAGCAGCAGCCAGTCGCGCCAGGGCCGCAGCGCAAAGCGGAGCATCGGCAGCCGGGGCAGGTCCGCCACCGTGAAACCGGGGTAGCGCGCCAGCAATGCCGGGCTGGCCACGGCGATCACGTGGTCCTCGATGAGGTTGTGGCATTCAAAGCCGGGCAGGTCCACGCGCTGGTGCCAGATGCCGACATCGACCGAATAGGGGTCGGGCGGCGAGATCTCGGCATGCAGCCGCAGGTGCAGGTCCAGTTCCGGCGCCTGCGCGTGCAGGCTTGGCAGCCGCTGGATCAGCCACGCATTGGCCAGGTCGGCCATGACGCTGACCTGGAGCCGGACGACAGGCGGGCTGGCCACGTCGCCGGCCACATCGCTGGCCTCGCGCAGCGCTGCTTCGAGCTGGTCCAGCGCGCCGCGCACCTGTTCGGCCAGCCGGGCGCCGGCGCTGGTCGGCGTCATGGTCAGCCCCGTGCGCCGGAACAGCTTGGTGCCGAGGTTGTCCTCCAGCCCGCGGATATGGTGGCTGATGGCGCTGTGCGTGAGCGCCAGTTCCTCGGCGGCGCGCGAGAAGCTGCGGTGCCGCGCGGCGGCTTCGAGGGCGCGCAGGGCCTGGAGCGGGGGCAGGTGAGGGGGGCGGTTGGTGACCATGGCGGGGGCGGAAAGTCGTCAAATTCTACTCACAATTGACGCGGGTATCTTTCACTGGCCTTGCACCATGGTGGTGATCACAATGGCAGGCATGAACTCTTCCACTGCCGATACCGGGCGGGCCCCCACCGCCGATGCGCTGCGCCCCGCTTCGCCCCATGCCTCGCCCGCCCGCTGGCGCGTGCTGGCGTTTTTCTCGCTCGGCTTCCTGGTCTCGTACATCTTCCGTGGCGTCAACCTGGGCTTTGCGCCGTACCTGACGCGCGAACTGGGCCTGACCGCCGGCGACCTGGGCCTGCTCACGAGCTTCTACTTCCTGGGGTTTGCCTGCGCGCAACTGCCGGCCGGCATCCTGCTGGACCGCTTTGGCCCGCGCCGGACCGAGGCGGCGCTGCTGATGCTGGCCGTGGCCGGATCGCTGGTCTTTGCGTGGGCGCCGGGCATGATCGGGCTGGCCGCCGGACGCGCGATGATCGGCGTGGGCGTCTCCGTCTGCCTGGGCGCCGCCATCCAGGCCCTGTCGATGTGGTTTCCGCTGTCGCGCATGCCGCTGCTGAACGGGCTGGTGATGGCCATCGGCGGGCTGGGCGCGGTGGTGGTGGGGGCACCGCTGTCGTGGCTGCTGTCGTGGACGGACTGGCGCACGGTCAGCGCCGGGCTGGCCGCCATCTCGTTCGGCATGGCCGTGCTGCTCTGGTTTGGCGTGCCCGACGCGCGGCGCGCCGGCAAGGAAAGCTTTGCCGAGCAGTTGCGCGGCACGCGGCTGATCCTGAGCAGCGAGCGCTTCTGGCGCGTGGTGCCGCTGACGCTGCTGAACCAGGGCATCTTCCTGGCCGTGCAGACGCTGTGGGTCAGCGCCTTCATGCGCGACGTGCAGGGCCTGTCCGCCGGCGAAGGCGCGCGGCTCGTGTCGGTGATCGGTATCGCGATGATGGCCGGCTGCGTGGGCGCCGGCTGGGCCGCCCGCCATCTGGAGCGGCGCGGCATCAGCCTCTATGCGTTCGCGGGGTTCGGCATGATGGCGTTCATCGTCGTCCAGCTCCTGCTGATGGCCCACCTGCCGTTCGTGCCGCTGGGCGTGTTGTGGGCGGCCTACGGCGTGTTCGGCTCCAGCGGCATCCTGACCTACGCGCTGCTGGCCCGCCGGTTCCCGGACGCGCTGATTGGCCGCGCCACCACGGCCATGACGCTGACCGTGTTCCTGGCCACGTTCCTGTTCCAGATCGGCATCGGCTTCGTGCTCGACTTCTTCCCGGCCGTGGACGGCCACTACCCCGTGGCGGCCCACCTGTGGGTCTGGGGCGCGCTGGTGGTGGTGCAGGTGCTGGCTGCGGTCTGGTACCTGATGGAGAAGCGGGAGCCGGAGGCGGCGGGGCGCTGAGCGGGTGCGCGGCCACGCCGCGTCACAGGATGATCGGCCGGTCGTCGAGTTCGTTCGGATTGCGGCCCGCCTCGGCCGGAAAGTGCTCGGTCAGCAGGCCGTGGATCTGCGCGATGGCGTCGAGCACGGGTTTGACCGACAGGTCCTTCTTCAGCCCGTGGGTCAGTTGCTCGCACAACGCCTGCCACGCTTGCGGGCTGACGCAGGCGTCGATGCCCCGGTCGGCCAGCAGCTCCACGGCGTGGTCGGCCAGGTTGATATAGAGCAGCACGCCGGAATGGTCCTCGGTGTTCCAGACCTCCAGCGCGCCGAACAGCGCGCGGGCGCGCTCGCGCGGGGTCACGCCGCGCCACGCCAGCCCCAGCGGCAGGCTGGCTTCGATAACCACGCGCACCTCGCCCCGGTGATGCTGCTCGCCCTTGTGCACGGCCACCTGGATCTGGTGGCGCGCGGCGTCGGGAAACGCCCGGCGCGCCAGGCTGGGGCCGGTGCCCAGGTGGCGCAGCGCGCGCTGGATCGAATGGTTCAGGGCCGGTCGGGCAGGCTTCGGTTTGTGCATTGCTGTCCCCCTTACCAGTTGCCCGAGGCGCCGCCGCCGTCGAAGCCACCCCCGCCGCCGCCGCCGAATCCGCCGCCGCCACCGCCCCCGAAACCGCCGCCGCCAAAGCCGCCACCGCCGCCCCAGCGTCGCCCGATCTCGTAGCCGGTCATGCCGCCGAGCCCGCCCGCCGTCCCCGTGGGCCAGCCGCGCCGCGTGGTCACGACGTGCGGCCGTCCGCCGCGCCGCATCATTGCCGACAGGAAGAAGAACACGATGATCGCCAGCGGCAACAGCACGGGCAGCCAGTCGTCCATCGCCACATTGCCCTGGCGCCGCCGGTCGGGCGCGGCCAGTCCTTCCTTGTCGATGGTTGCCTGGATGGCCGAGATGCCGGCGGCCAGCCCGCCGTAGAAGTCGTTCTGGCGAAAGTGCGGCGCCATGACGTCGCGCAGGATGCGGGCCGACATGGCGTCGGTCAGCGACCCCTGCACCCCGCGCCCTACCTCCAGCCGCATCTTGCGCAGCCCCGGCGGGTTGTCCTTGGCGATCAGCACGATCACGCCGTCGTCCACGCCCTTGCGGCCGGCGCGCCAGGCGTCGGCCACGCGGATGCTGTAGGCGTCGATGGTCTCGGGCTCCGTGGTGGGCACCATCAGCACGAAGATCTGGCTGCCGCGCTGCTGCTCGTAGTCGGCCAGCACGTTTTCCAGCGCGTTGCGCTGGTCGGCGCTCAGCGTGCCGGTCAGGTCGGTCACGCGCGCGTTGAGCGGCGGCACGACCACGAAGCCATCGGCCGCCCACGCCGGCAGCGCCAGGGCGATGGCCAGGAACCAGAGCGTGGCGAGCCTGCGCATGGTGGCGTCCCCGGGGCGGCCGGTCGATCAGAACTTCACGGCCGGCGGCGTGGAGATCGCCTTCTCGTTCTCCACCGTGAACGACGGCTTGACCGGGTACTTGAACACCATCGCGGTCAGGTTGGTCGGGAAGCTGCGCGCCAGCACGTTGTAGTCCTGCACCGCCGCGATGTAGCGCTGGCGGGCCACAGTGATGCGGTTCTCGGTGCCTTCCAGTTGCGACTGGAGGTCACGGAACGCCGCGTCGGCCTTGAGGTTCGGATAGTTTTCGGCCACCGCCAGCAGCCGCGACAGCGCGCTGGTCAACTGGCCCTGCGCCTGCTGGAAGCGTGCGAACGCCTCCGGATCGTTGAGCGTCTCGGGCGTGACCTGGATGCTGGTGGCCTGCGCCCGGGCCTTGGTCACCGCCTCCAGCGTCTCGCGCTCGTGGCTGGCGTAGCCCTTGACCGTCGCCACCAGGTTCGGAATCAGGTCCGCGCGGCGCTGGTACTGGTTGACCACCTCGCCCCAGGCCGCCTTGACGGCCTCGTCCTTTTTCTGGAAGTCGTTGTAGCCGCAGGCGGAAAGCAGGCTGGCCAGCAGGGCGAGCACGAACCAGCGGAACAGGGCGGGGGTAGGAATGGTGCGCATCAAGGGGCTCCTCGGTCTCCGGCATCACAAGGCTGGAGTGTAGCGCAGCGTCGTCCGCCTGCCGGGCAAAGTGCGGGCGGGTTGACCGGCCCGGGGGCGGCCGGCGCGGCGGGCCCTCCCTCGCGCATATTAGGAACGCGCGGGGAGGGCGCAACCGTCACCCGGCGCGGAACGCCGTCTCGGCTGCCCGGATCGTCTGGTCGATGATCGCGTCGTCGTGGCAGGCCGAGACAAAGCCGGCCTCGAACGCCGACGGGGCCAGGTAGACGCCTTCGGCCAGCATGGCGTGGAAGAAGCGGTTGAAGCGGCCGACGTCGGCCTGGGTGACCTCGGCAAAGCTGGCCGGCACGTCGTGGGTGAAGTACAGGCCGAACATGCCGCCGATGGCGTCGGCGCAGAACGGCACGCCGGCCGCGCGGGCGGCGGCGGTGAGGCCGTCGGCCAGCTTGCGGGTCTGGGCGGCCAGCCGGTCGTAGAAGCCCGGCGCCTGGATCAGCTTCAGCGTGGCCAGGCCGGCCGCCACGGCCAGCGGGTTGCCGGACAGCGTGCCAGCCTGGTAGACGCCGCCCAGCGGCGCCAGCTTGGCCATGATGTCGCGCCGGCCGCCGAACGCCGCCGCCGGCATGCCGCCGCCAATCACCTTGCCCAGGCAGGTCATGTCCGGGCGGATGCCGTAGTGCGCCTGCGCGCCGCCCAGCGCCACGCGGAAGCCGGTCATCACTTCGTCAAAGATCAGCACGCTGCCGTGCTCGCTGCACAGGTTGCGCATGGTCTGCAGGAACGCCTGGCTGGCGCGCACCAGGTTCATGTTGCCGGCCACGACCTCGACGATGACCGCCGCGATCTCGCCCTTGTGGCGCGCGAACGCTTCTTCGAGCTGGGCGACGTTGTTGTACTCCAGCACCATCGTGTGGCGCGTGACGTCGGCGGGCACGCCGGCCGACGACGGCGCGTTCTGCGTGGTATCGGCAAAGGTCAGCAGGCCCGAGCCGGCCTTGACCAGCAGGCTGTCGGCGTGGCCGTGGTAGCAGCCCTCGAACTTGATGATCAGGTCCCGGCCCGTGAAGCCGCGCGCCAGCCGCAGCGCGCTCATGGTGGCCTCGGTGCCCGACGACACCAGCCGCACCTGCTCGATCGACGGCACGAGCTTGCAGATTTCCTCGGCCATCACGATCTCGGCCTCGGTCGGGGCGCCGAACGAAAAGCTGTGCGCGGCGGTTTCCTGCACGGCGCGTACCACGTCCGGGTGGGCGTGGCCGACGATCATCGGGCCCCAGGAGCCGATGTAGTCGATGTACTGCTGGCCGTCGGCGTCCCACATGTACGCGCCCTGGGCCCGGGTGATGAAGCGCGGCGTGCCGCCGACGGAACGGAAGGCGCGCACGGGCGAATTGACGCCGCCGGGAATGGTCTGCTGGGCGCGGTCGAAGAGCTGCTGGTTACGGGACATGGGAATCTGGCCAAAAAGAGGGTCGGGGAGGAGACAGGCGTCCGGTGCGGGGGCGCTGGCGGGGCCCGGGCGGCCACGGTTGCCGGAAAACCGGGCAATCGCGACCGAAAGCGTGCCGTTCGGACGGCATCTGCACGCCAAATTGCACGAACGCGGCGATATTGGGCCGTTCGTGCCGGCCCATGGGTGGCGTCATCGGCGCCGATTGGGTACCATCATGCGCTGGATTTTAATGGAGACTGGCAAGAGCCTGCATATGGAATACAAGACTTGGATGTGCCTGATTTGTGGCTGGATCTACGACGAGGCCACCGGCGCGCCGGAAGACGGCATCGCCCCGGGTACCAAATGGGAGGACGTGCCCATCAACTGGACCTGCCCGGAATGCGGGGCACGCAAGGAAGATTTCGAGATGGTGGCGATCTGAGTCCATCCTCGGAAAACGGCCGCCCGTCGCGCCAAAGCGACAGACCGGCCGGTGGCGCCGGGGTCTGCGGATTGACGGCCCCCCCACGAGTTGTCACACTCTGCGGCAAAACTGAACATCCGTCCGGCCGCGCCGCCCAAGGCAGGCGCGCCGAAGACGGGGTGCCGCGGCACTGGCAGTAGGCAGTAGAACGGCAGGCGTGCAAACAGAAGCGCGCCGCCACCGGCTTGGGTAGCCGGGATTTTTTTGACTGGGAATAGGAAATCGGGGGCCGCCGGTCCGCCATGCGCGGCGCCGTGCGGAAGTTCTCAAGTGAATGCCGACGCCTGTTGTGTCACGCAGGACGTGGGTCGCGGGAACAAGATGCGGGTCACTCAAACAGAACAAGACACGTCTGTCGATGGGGTCAACGCCGGCGGCCACGCCGGTGCCAGCGGGGCATCCACGGCGGCCACGGCCGCGGTGAAGGTGCTCGTGATCGACGACTCCAGCACCATCCGCCGCACGGCGGAGATCTTCCTCGCGCAGGCCGGATTCCAGGTCATGCTGGCCGAGGACGGCTTCGAGGCGCTTGCCAAGGTGGGCGACCTCCATCCCGACGTGATCTTCTGCGACATCCTCATGCCGCGGCTCGACGGCTACCAGACCTGTTCCCTGATCAAGAAAAGCCCGCGCTTCCACGCCATCCCCGTGATCATGCTGTCGTCCCGCGACGGCGTGTTCGACCGGTCGCGCGGCAAGCTCGTCGGCGCCCATGACCATCTGGCCAAGCCGTTCTCGCGCGAAGCGCTGCTGCAGGCGGTGCACGCCTGCATGGCCGGCTGCGCGCACGAGGCCGGCGCGGCCGTGGCGGCCTGACCGGGCCGCCGAAGTATCCAGGAACCACACAATGACCATCAGCAAAATCCTAATCGTCGACGATTCGCCCACCGAAGCCCTGTTCATGTCCGACCTGCTCGGCAAGAAGGGCTTCAAGGTCTCCGTGGCCGGCAACAGCGAGCAGGCCATGGCCCGGCTCGACGCCGAAGCCTTCGACCTGATCCTGATGGACGTGGTGATGCCGGGCCAGAACGGCTACCAGGCCACCCGCGCCATCAAGCGCGACGACCGCTTCAAGGACATCCCCGTGATCATGTGCACCAGCAAGGGCCTGGAGACGGACCGCATCTGGGGCATCCGCCAGGGCGCCTCGGACTACATCGTCAAGCCGGTGGACGGCGAGGAACTGCTGTCGAAGATCGCCGCGCTGGCGCATTGAGCGCCGGGCGCCGCGCCACGGGGCGCGCCGTGGACGCCGCGGGCGGCAACACGCCGGCGGCGCCCGCGCACGGCCCGCAGAGGCTGACATCACAGGTTTCACGTTTCACTGGTATCCGAACATGAACGCGCCGCGCCAAGACATCCGAGCCCGCCAGACCCGCCTGCACGACTACCAGGCCATGCTGGCCCGTCGCCTGCGCGAGGCGCGCAACCTGCCCGCCGTCGACAGTTACCTGGGGGTGCTGGTGGGCCAGCGCGGCTGGCTGCTGCCGCTGATGGAAACGGGCGAGGTGCTGGAGATGCGCCCGCCCGCCGCCGTGCCGCTGACGCAGCCGTGGTACCGCGGCCTGGTCAACGCGCGCGGCAACCTGATCGGCGTGATCGACTTCGGCATGTTCTGCGGCGACGGCCCGACGCCGGTGCAGCCGGGCAGCAAGATCGTGGTGCTGTCGCGCCAGGTGGAACGGGCGTGCGGGATCATCGCCACGCGCGTGGTGGGTCTGCGCCACGCGGTGGACCTGACGCCGGCCGGCGGCGCCGAGCCCGAGGGCTGGCGCGGCGCCGGCTTTGCGGACCGGGAGGGGCGCGACTGGCAGGTGCTGGACATCCGCCAGTTGCTGGACGCCCCGGCATTCCTGCAGGCCGGCCGCGGCGGCGCCTGAGCGGCGCCACGCCAACCATACAGAACAACGAAACGAACAGAGGGTTGCTATGGGTATCAAGAAGATCAGCCTGGGCCGTCGCCCCGCCACGGCCGGCGCCACGGCCGATGCGGCCGCGCCGCGCGCGTCGCTCTTCGGACGCGGCGCGGGCAACGGTCCCGCCCGGGCGCCGGCGGAACGCATGACGGGCTGGCTCGCGCGCATGCCGTTCGCGGCGCAGCAGCGGGCGCTGACCGGCGGCGTGGTGGTGTCGCTGCTGGCGCTGCTGGTCTCGGTCTACCTGGATAACCGGCAGGCCAACAACGGCGCGGCGCAGATCGAGATCGCCGGCAGCATGCTGATGCACTCGCAGCGCCTGGGCAAGGCGGTGCCGGTGGCGCTGCTGGGCAACGCGCAGGCGTTCAAGCAGCTCCGGCAGTCCAAGGAACAGCTCACCGCCGACATGCTGGCGCTGCAGAACGGCAGCGACGAGATGCACGTGCGCGCCACCACGGGCGCCGCGCAGCCGCTGCTGGAAAAGGCGTTTGCGTCGTGGAAGCGGTCGGAGAAGAGCGCGGCGGACGTGCTGGCCCAGCAGCCCATCCTGACCACCATCGGCCAGACGCTGCAGATCTTCAACGCGTCGAACCCGGAACTGCTCGAAGCGGCCGAACAGGTGGCGGCGATCAAGCTGCAGGCGGGATCGAACACCCGCGAGGTGGCGGCGTCCGCGCAGCTGGTGATGCTGACGCAGCGGCTGGGCAAGAACCTGAACGAGTTCCTGTCCGGCGAGGGCGTGAACCCCGAGACCGCGTTCCTGCTGGGCAAGGACACCAACACGTTCCGCGAGACGCTGGACGGCCTGACCAACGGCTCCGAGGCGCTGCGCCTGGCGCCGGCGTCCGACGCCGAGACGCGCAGCTACCTGCAGCAGCTGTCGCAGCGCTTCGAGGCGGTGCAGAAGACCACGCAGACGATCCTGCAGAACCTGCCCGGCCTGATCGCCGCCAAGCGCGCCCAGCAGCAGATCTTCAACGACAACGAGGCGCTGCGCGGCGAGCTGGAGCAGCTGCAGGGCATGTACGCCGACGGCGCGCGCTACCGCCCGTGGACGTTTGGCGCCATGGTCGTGTCGGCCATCGCCACGCTGCTGTGCCTGGCCGGGCTGGCGGCGCTGTACCTGCGCGATTCCCGCGTGCGGGCGCTGGAAGCCGAGGCGCGCGAGCGCGAGGCCGAGGCGCGCCGGCTGGAGGAAAAGCGCAACAACGACGCCACCCAGAAGGCCATTCTGCAGTTGATGAACGAGCTGCAGGACATCGCCGATGGCGACCTGACGCGCCAGGCCACCGTGACCGAGGACATCACCGGCGCCATCGCCGACTCGGTGAACTACACCGTGGAAGAACTGAAGGAACTGGTGGGCCGCGTGCAGCAGACCGCCGGGCAGGTGCAGCAGGCGTCGTCGCAGGTGCAGGACACGTCGGTGCAGCTGGCGTCGACCACCGAGGAGCAGTCGCGCCAGATCCGCCAGACCGGCGAGTCGGTGGTGGAGATGGCAGACCGCATCACCCAGGTGTCGCGCGGCGCGGCGGAGTCGGCCAACGTGGCGCGCGCGTCGCTGGCGGCGGCCGAGCAGGGCCAGCAGGCCGTGCAAAACGCCATCGCGGGCATGAACGACATCCGCGACCAGATCCAGGAAACGTCCAAGCGGATCAAGCGCCTGGGCGAGTCGTCGCAGGAGATTGGCGAAATCGTCGAGCTGATCTCGGACATTACCGAGCAGACCAACGTGCTGGCACTGAACGCCGCCATCCAGGCCGCGTCGGCTGGCGAGGCGGGCCGGGGCTTCTCGGTGGTGGCGGAAGAAGTGCAGCGCCTGGCCGAACGCTCGGGCGAGGCCACCAAGCAGATCGGCGCGCTGATCCGCACGATCCAGACCGATACCCAGGACGCCGTGCACGCCATGGAGCAGAGCACGGCGGGCGTGGTGGAAGGCGCGCGGCTGTCGGACAACGCCGGTACGGCACTGGTCGAGATCGGCCGCGTGTCCCGCCAGCTTGCCGAACTGATCGAGCAGATCGCGCAGACGACGTCGCACGAGGCGGGGCTGGCCACCAACGTGGCGCACCACATCGAAGGCATCCTGCAGGTCACCGCGCAGACCACGGCCGGTACGCGCCAGACGGCCACGTCGGTGCGCCAGCTGACCGCGCTGACCGAGGAACTGCGTAACTCGGTGTCGCGATTCAAGATCGCCTGACGCCCGGCCCGACGTTGACGGCTGCACCGGAACTGGTCATGTCCCTGAATTCCATCCTCACCAGCGACGAGGCCGATCCGGCCGCGCCGCCCACGCATGCCACGCCGGAAGCGGCCGCGCCCGACGTACCGGCCGCGCCGCAGCGCGACCTGTCCGTGCTGGCCTGGCTGGCGCCGAGCCTGCGCACCGCGCTGGACGACGCCGCGGCCGAACTGGGCCACTACGTCGACGAAATCCGCCAGACTCCGGAGGCGCTGGGCGCGCGCGACACCACGTCGCTGCGCCTGGCGGGGCAGCACCTGCACCAGGCCGCCGGGGCCGTGCACATCGTCGGGCTGCGCGGCGTGGACGCCTACTGCCAGGCACTGCGCCGGCTGCTGGAGGCCATCGACGCCGGCACCGTCGCCGCCGACGCGCCCGCGCTGGCCGTGTTCCGCACCGGCGTGCAGGCGCTGGCCGAATATGTCGACGACCTGATGGCCGGCGACGCCGAAGACCCGCTGCGCCTGTTCCAGCCCTATGCCGCCGCGCTGGCGCTGATGAAGGAGGAGCGCGTACACCCGGCCGACCTGTGGCTCGACGAGCTGCAGATGCTGCCCGGCATCGTGCTGCCGACGCGCTCGGCCACGGCCGTCACGCGCGCGCGCCAGCGCTTCGAGGCCGCGCTGTTGAAGGCGCTGCGCCTGCCTACGCCATGCACCGATGCGTCGCTGCTGCGCGAGGCATGGCTGCCGCTGCAGGTGGCGCTGGACGAAGTCCGCAACCACGAGCAGGACGCGCGCCGCACCGCTGACACGCCCGACCGCGGCATCTGGCACACGCTGGCCATGGTGTTCCGCGCGCTGGCGCACGGGCTGCTGCCGTCCGACCTGCTGGCCAAGCGCTTTGCCGCGCGCGCCCACCTGCTGGTGCGCCAGTACCTGCAAGGGCAGGTGCGCGTGCCGCAGGCGCTGCTGAACGACGCCGTCTTTTTGCTGGTCAGCACCGGGCTGACCGCCGATGCCGACGCCACGCTGCCGCCCGCCACGCAGGCCGCCGTGCAGGTGCTGCGCGTGGATATCGCGCGCACGCTGCAGGCTTATCGCGTGGACGCCGCGCACATCGTCGCGCGCGCCGACTATCGCCAGCGCTACTACGGCTGGCTCGATCCGATCGATACCCGCAACCTCCAGCACGCCGCCACCGCCATCGAGCGGGCAGCCGCCGACGACCAGGCCGGCTGGGAACTGGCGCTGGCGTCGCTGGCCGAGGCGGCGATGCCGCTGGCGCAGCCCGCCCTGCAGCAGTGCCTGACCGCCGCCGCGGCCTACGCGGGCCAGCGGCCGGCCAGTGACGCGCTGGGCCGGGGCGGCGTGGCGCTGTTCCTGTCGCGCGCGCTGGCCATGCCGTGGCGCGTGCACGGCCGCTCGGGCCATGCCTCGGCGGCAGCGTTTGCCGCGCGATGCGAGACGCTGGCCGCCGCCGTGGCGGACCCCGACGCCGCCGCGCCGGGCTGGCTGGCCGAAATGGTCCAGTCGGCGGGCGCCCAGGCGCAGCGCGCCGAGGCCGTCACGCAGCTCCGCGCGCACCTGGATAGCGGCGAATCGTGGCTGGACACCTATGACCGCAACGCGGCGCGGGCCGATGCCGGCGCCGCGCTGGACGATGCCGCGCAGGCGTTTGGCGCGCTGCTGGCCACCATCGAACGGGTACACGGCAGCCCCGCGCTGCCCGAGGGCCTGGAGCGCGAGACCGATGCGGCACTGGCCGCCGTCCGCGCGGTGCTGGCGCGGCTGGGCGTGCTGCGCGAGACGGTCGACCATGGCGCGCGCATCGCGCACCTGTCCGATATCGCCGCCGAACTGGGCGCCGTGCATGCGTTTGCAGACCTGCTCGAATTCGGCCGCAAGGCGCGCGACGTGGCCAGCGAGAACCCGTACGCGACCGACGCCGGCCGCCACGACGCGGCGCCGCAAGGCGCGCTGGGCCTGGCGCGCAGCGCCGCGATGGACGCCATCCGCGTGGCCGCCACCGCCGATTCGCCCGAGATCCAGCGGCTGCGCGCCGCGCTGCAGGCTGTGTCGGACCAGGCCGCCATCGACGACGACGCCGGGCTGCGCCGGCAGGCCAGCGAGGCCACCACGCAGCTGCACGCGTGGCTGGCTGGTAGCGAATCCGCCGCCGAGCGCATGGTCGTGGCGCTGGCCGAGCCGATGCCGGTGGCCATGCCGGCCACCGTGCCGTCCGCCGCGCCGATGCCGGCCGATGCCGCCGCCATCGACGCCGAACTGCTCGACATCTTCCTGTCCGAGGCCGAGGAAGTGCTCGGCAATATCGCCGCCGACCTGTCCGGCGGCCTGGACGCGCTGGCCGACGCCGACGTGCTGAGCCGCATGCGGCGCGGGTTCCACACGCTCAAGGGGTCGAGCCGCATGGTCGGCCTGAACCGCTACGGCGAGGCCGCCTGGGCCGTGGAACAGGTGATGAACCTGTGGATCGCCGAAGGCCGCGCGCCGGTGCCGGAACTGCCGGCGCTGCTGGGGCAGGCGCACGACCTGCTGCGCGAATGGGCGCTGGCGCTGCGCGACGACCCGTCGACGCTGCGCGACATCGCGCCGCTGATGGCCGCCGCCCAGGCGGTGCGCGATCCGGGCGGGGTGGTATCGGCGACCGAGGTCGATCCGCTCGACGCGCTGCTGGCGCAGGCGGCGGCGCCGGAAGCGGCGGAAGCCGTGGCGGCACCCGTGGCCGAAGCCGAAGCCGAAGCCGCCCCGGACGACGAAAGCAACGTACTGCCGTTCCGGCTGGCCGGCGGGCTGGCCGACGAGGACGAGGGCTACAAGGTGATCGGCCCGGTCCGCATCGGGCTGGCGCTCTACAACGTCTACCTGCAGGAGGCCGACGACCTGCTGCGGCAGTTTGCCACCGACCTGTCGGAGTGGAAGCACGAGAACCATCCGTGCCCGAGCGAACTGGCGCTGCGCGTGGCGCACACGCTGCAGGGCAGCGCGTCGACGGTGGGGCTGGAGCCGGTGCGCGAGATTGCCGAGGCGCTGGAACATTTGCTGTTGCTGCTCGGCCGCCATCCGGTGGTCATGCATCCGGCCGATTTCAAGCTGCTGGACCAGGCCGTGGACCGGCTGCGCGCGATGCTGCACCAGTTTGCCGCCGGCATCTGGCCCGATGGCGACGCGGCGCTGTGCCGCGAACTGAATGCGTTTGGCGAACGGGCGCTGGTGCGTCCGCGCGCCGTGGTGCCGGCCGGGCAGTCGGCGGGCCAGGAAGGCTCGGTGTCGCAGCTCTTCGGCACCCAGGCCCAGGCGGCCGAGCCGCTGCCCGAGATCGACGAGGGCGTGCAGCCGCCGCCGGCGGCGCTGCCGCCCGTGAAGCTGACGCCGATCACGTCGCTGCCGCCGGTGTCGGCGCCGGCCGGCCCGGTGCTGACGCCGGTCACGCCGCTGACGCCGGTGCACGACGCGGTGGTCATCTCGCTGCCGACGCCCGTGCGCCACGATGGCATCGCCGTGGCGCACGTCGTGCCCGGCGCGCCCGATCCGGAAGACGTGCCGGAGGCCGTGTCGACCGACGCATCGTCGCTCGATCCGGCGCTGGTCGAGATTTTCCTGGAAGAGGCACACGGCGCGCTGCCCGATATCGGCAAGCTGGTGCGGACGTGGGAGGCGGCGCCCGACGAGGCGCAGCACGGCGGCCTGATCCTGCGCGGGCTGCACACGCTCAAGGGCAGTGCGCGGATGGCCGGCGCGATGGCGCTGGGCCAGGCGGCGCACGAGATGGAAACGCTGCTGGAATCAAGCGTACGTGGCCAGCGCGTGACGCCAGAGCTGTTCGGCCGGCTGTACGCCTGGTACGACCGCATCCTGGCGCACGTGGACGCGCTGCAGAACGGTCGCCTGCTGCCGCTGGACGACGCGGACGTCGTCAACGGGCTGGTGGCCGCCCCGGCCGTCCCTGCGTTGCCGCGCGATGCGGCAGCACCCGGCACCGCCGCGCTGGCGACGCCGGCGGCACCGGGCCAGGCGCTGGTGCCGTCGGCGCCGCTGATGCCGGCCGCCCCCGCCGCGCTGCAGACCGACGCCGAGCGCCAGCGCGCGCTGGTGCGCGTGCAGGCCCGCACGCTGGACACGCTGATCAACGACGCGGGCGAAGTCAGCGCCACGCGCGCGCGGCTGGACAGCGAGCTGGACGCGCTGCGCAGCTACCTGGGCGAACTGAACGACAACGTCGCGCGTCTGCGCATGCAGCTGCGCGAGATCGAGATCCAGGCCGAGACGCAGATGGCGTCGCGCATTGCCGACCAGCAGCACAACCAGGAATTCGATCCGCTGGAATTCGACCGCTTCACGCGCTTTCAGGAACTGACGCGGATGATGGCGGAGTCGGTCAACGACGTGGCGACCGTGGAGCAGAACCTGCAGCGCGGCTTCGACCGCGCGTCGGGCGACCTCGCGGCGCAGGCGCGGCTGACGCGCGGACTGCAGCGCGGGCTGATGCAGGCGCGCATGGTGCAGTTCGACGCGCTGGCCGAGCGGCTGTACCGCGTGGCGCGCCAGTCGGCCACCGAGACCGGCAAGGAAGTGCGGCTGCTGATCAAGGGCGGCACGGTGGAGATCGACCGCTCGGTGCTGGACCGCATGGCCGGCCCGATCGAGCACCTGATCCGCAACGCCGTGGTGCACGGCATCGAGCCGGCGGACGTGCGGCGCGCGGCGGGCAAGTCGGCCACGGGCGCGCTGACGCTGGAAGTGCAGCAGGAAGGCAACGAGGTGGTGCTGACGTTCTTTGACGACGGCGGCGGGCTGAACCTGCAGCGCATCCGCGAACGCGCCGTGGCGCGCCAGTTGATGGCGCCCGACGAGGACGCCAGCGACGCACGGCTGACCGAGATGATCTTCGCGCCGGGCTTCTCGACGGCGGACGCGGTGTCGGAACTGGCCGGGCGCGGCGTGGGCATGGACGTGGTGCGCGCCGAGACCGTGGCGCTGGGCGGCCGGATCACCCTGTCGACCGAGCCGGGCCGGGGCACCAGCTTCACCGTGCACCTGCCGCTGACCACGGCCATCACGCAGGTGCTGCTGGTATCGCTGGGCGGGCGCCTGTTCGCCATGCCGAGCGGCATGATCGACCAGGTCCACCAGCTGCGCGAGAAGCCGCTGCTGGAGGCGTACAACTCGGGCCGCTTCGCGGCGGCGGGCGCCGAGGTGCCGTTCTACTACTTCGGCGCGCTGCTGGAGGAAACGGCCGGGATGGCGTCGGGCCGCAAGTATTCGCCGGTGGTGGTGGTGCGCTCGGGCGCCGAGCGCGTGGCCGTGCACGTGGACGAGGTGCAGGGCAACCGCGAAGTGGTGGTCAAGCACATCGGCCCGCACCTGGCCCGCCTGGAAGGCATTGCCGGCGCCACCACGCTGGGCGACGGGGAAATCGTGCTGATCTACAACCCCGTGGTGCTGGCGCAGCGCTGGGTGCGCGAGCGCGGCACGGCCGCACCGGCACTGCCGGCCCCGCAGCCGGCCGGACAGGTGGGCGCGGTGGCCGAGTTCGTCGACGCCGGCGCGCCGGTGCCGGTGCCCGGCCTGATGACGCAGCCGACCGTGATGGTGGTGGACGACTCGCTGACGGTGCGCAAGGCCAGCCAGCGCCTGCTGACCCGCGCCGGCTACCAGGTGGTGCTGGCCCGCGACGGCGTGGACGCGCTGCGTCAACTGCAGGAAGTGATGCCCGACGCGATGCTGGTCGACATCGAGATGCCGAACATGGACGGCTTCGACCTGACCCGCAACGTCCGCGCCGACGCTCGCACCAGCCGCATGCCGCTGGTCATGATCACGTCGCGCACAGCGGAAAAACACCGCCGCTACGCCGCCGAGATCGGCGTCAACGTGTACCTGGGCAAGCCATTCAACGAGGACGAACTGCTGCGCACACTGCAGCAACTGATCGGCGATAAAGCCGCCGGCACCGCCGGATCAGTGGCGCAGATGCTGGGGGAGGGGTAGACCCCGGCTTTCGCTCCCCTCTCCCGCTTGCGGGAGAGGGGCTGGGGGAGAGGGCCAGCGCGTGATGCGCGACGGATCGCAGGTTGAACCGCCGGGCCCTCTCCCCCGACCCCTCTCCCGCGTTGCGCGAGAGGGGAGAAACATGGGGCATGTGGATGGTCCCAGAGGGCCAGCGCACCGGCAGGTTTTCGCTCCCCTCTCCCGCGTTGCGGGAGAGGGGCTGGGGGAGAGGGCAGGCGCGTGATGCGCGACGGATCGCAGGTTGAACCGCCGGGCCCTCACTCCCGACCCCTCTCCCGCGCTGCGGGAGAGGGGAGAAAACATGGGGCATGTGGATGGTCTCAGAGGACCAGCGCACCGGCAGGTTTTCGCGCCCCTCTCCCGCGTTGCGGGAGAGGGGCGCAAACCTGCGCTATGCCGCAGGTCTCCCGCTAGCCCTGCCGACTCACCATCTTCGCCGGCACCGACAGTGCCAGCGCCGCGCCCACCACCATGCAGGCTGCCAGCAGGTACATGCCCGACTCGGTGCTCTGGGTCAGGTCCTTGAGCCAGCCGACCGCGTAGGGGCTGATGAATCCCGCCAGGTTGCCCAGCGAGTTGATCAGCGCGATGCCGGCGGCCGCGCCCGTGCCGGCCAGGAAGGCGGTGGGCAGGCTCCAGAACAGTGGCAGCGTGGTCAGGATGCCGATGGTGGCCAGCGTCAGCGCGATCATTGCCAGCGTCGTGTCGGCGTGCCACTGCACGGACAGCACCAGGCCCAGGGCGCCCAGCAGCGCGGGCACGGCGATGTGCCAGCGGCGCTCGCCGCGGCGGTCGGCGCTGTGGGCGAACAGGATCATGCCGATCACGGCGCAGCCGTAGGGGATGGCCGTCAGCATCCCCACCTCCAGCGTGCCCTTGACGCCGGTCTGCTTGATGATCGTTGGCAGCCAGAAGCTCACGCCGTACAGCCCCATGACGAAGCTGAAGTAGATCGCGCTCATCAGCCAGACGCGCGGGCTGGACAGCACCTGCCGCACGGGCGGGTCTTCCTTGTGCTGGTCCTCGGCCTCGATGTTGCGCGCCAGCAGCGCGCGTTCGTCGGGGGTCAGCCATTTGGCGTGGGCGATGCGGTCGTCCAGGTACAGCAGCACCCAGATGCCAACGAGAATCGACGGAATGCCTTCGATCAGGAACATCCACTGCCAGCCGGCCCAGCCGTTGTGGCCGTCGAACGACTGCATGATCCAGCCCGACAGCGGCCCGCCGATCACCCCCGACAGCGCGATGGCCGTCATGAAGAACGTGGTGGTGCGCCCGCGCCGGCTGGCCGGGTACCAGTAGGTCAGGTACAGGATGATGCCCGGGAAGAAGCCGGCTTCCGCAATGCCCAGCAGGAAGCGCAGCACGTAGAACATGGTCGGCGTGGTGACGAACATCATCGCCGCCGAGATCAGGCCCCAGGTGATCATGATGCGGGCGATCCAGATGCGGGCGCCCACCTTGTGCAGGATGACGTTGCTCGGCACCTCGAACAGGAAGTAGCCGATGAAGAAGATGCCGGCGCCCAGGCCGTAGACGGTCTCGCTGAACTGCAGGTCGTTGAGCATCTGCAGCTTGGCAAAGCCCACGTTCACGCGGTCCAGGTAGGCCACGACGTAGCACAGCAGCAGGAACGGCACCAGGCGCCAGCTGACCTTTCGGTAGACGGCGTCCTCGAAGCCGGCGTCGCGTGCGCCGGCGTTGACCGCGGTGGAAGTCATCGGTGTCTCCTCATTGGGATGGTTGTCGTTGTGGTACTGCAGGGGGGCGCACGCCCGGGGGCACGCGCCAGGGCGGGTCAGACGCAGCGTCCGCCGTCCACCTCGATGCAGGTGCCGGTGATGAACGCGGCCTCGTCGGACGCCAGGTACAGGCAGGCGTTGGCCACGTCCTGAGGCGTGGACATGCGGCCCATCGGGATGGTCGCCAGGAAGCGGGCGCGGTTCTCGGGTGTGTCGGGCACGCCCATGAACTGCTCCAGCAGCCCCGTGGCGCCGATCACCGGGTTCACGCAGTTGACGCGGATGTTGTCCGGGCCCAGCTCGGCCGCCATGGCCTTGCTGGCGACGATGACCGCGCCCTTGCTGCCGTTGTACCAGACCAGTCCCGGGCGGGGCCGGACGCCGGCCGTGGACGCGATGTTGACGAAGTTGCCGCCGCCGCGCTGGCGGAAGTGCGGGATGAAGTGGTGGGCCGCCCAGTAGATGCTCTTGACGTTGACCGCGTAGACGCGGTCGAACTCGTCCTCGGTGATGTCGAGGATGGGCTTGTTGCGATGGGTGGTGCCGGCGTTGTTGACCACGCAGTGGACGTCGCCGAACGCGGCCAGCGTGGCGTCGCGCATGGCCGCCACATCGTCGCCGCGCGACACGTCGGCGCGCACCGCCGCCGCCTTGCCGCCCGCGTCGCGGATGGCCGCCGCCACGCGCTCGGCGGCGTCAGCGTTCAGGTCCGCCACCATCACGGCGGCGCCCTCGCGCGCAAACGTCTGCGCGATGCCTTCGCCAAAGCCCGAGCCGCCGCCCGTGACTACCGCTACCTTGCCAGCCAGCCTGGTCATTGCCTGTCTCCTGTTGGTGAGGCCCGGCGCGGTCTCGTTGCCGCGCTGCGGGCGGAACGTCGGAACTGCTTGTCAGTGGAAGGGGCCCTTGTTTTGCAGCGCGTTGGCAACCATCATGATCCCGAGCAGGAACGGCAGCGCCACGTACAGGCACCAGTGCACGCGGTCGCCCACGGTGTCGCCCCACTTGCGCTTGAACACCTGCAGCCGGGGCATGCCCGACGGGTTGGTCGCGCGCTTGTGCCGCACATGCCACGCCATCCAGAAAAAGAAGATCGCGAAGGCGACCGAGAGAAAGTTGATGCTACCCATGTTGAATGGCGATGGTTTTTAGAGTGGTGAATCCGTACAGGGCCTCGAAGCCCTTCTCGCGGCCATGACCCGACTGGCCGGTGCCGCCGAACGGCAGCTCGACGCCGCCGCCGGCGCCGTAGTTGTTGATGAACACCTGGCCCGCGCGCAGCTTGCGCGCCAGCCGCATCTGGCGGCCCCCGTCGCGCGTCCACACGCCCGCCACCAGGCCGTACGGCGTGCCGTTGGCCAGGCGCACGGCCTCGTCCTCGTCGTCGAACGGCATGGCGGCCAGCAGCGGGCCGAAGACTTCTTCCTGCGCCAGCCGGTGCTGGGGCGGCACGTCGCGGAACAGCATCGGCACCTGGTAGTAGCCAGACTCCGGCGCCTCGCCGACGATCTGGCCCTGCGCCATCACCGCGATGCCGGCGTGCTGGGCGTCGGACACGAAGTCCCAGACGCGCTGCTGCTGCTTGCGGCTGATCAGCGGGCCACATTCGAGATCGAGTTCCGACGGGCCCACGCGCAGCGCCTCGAACACGCCCGACAGGCGGTCCAGCAGCGCCTCGTAGACCGGGCGCTCCACCAGCAGCCGGCTGCCGGCCGAGCAGGTCTGGCCCGCGTTCTGGACGATGCCGTTGACGACGACCGGCAGCAGCGCGTCTAGGTCGGCATCGGCAAAGACCACCTGCGGCGACTTGCCGCCCAGTTCCAGCGTCACGGGCACGTGGTTCTCGGCGGCAAGCTGCGCCACGAGCTTGCCGGTCTGCGGCGAGCCCGTGAACGACACGTGGTTGATGCCGGGGTGCCGTGCCAGCGCGGAGCCGGCCTCGTGGCCATAGCCGGTGACGATGTTCAAGGCGCCTTCGGGCAGCCCCACCTCGGCGGCCAGCTCGGCCACGCGCAGGATCGACAGGCAGGCGTCCTCGGCCGGCTTGACCACGCAGGCGTTGCCGGTGGCCAGCGCCGCGCCCACGCTGCGGCCGAAGATCTGCAGCGGGTAGTTCCAGGGGATGATGTGGCCGGTCACGCCGTGCGGCTCGCGCACGGTCAGCACGGTGTAGCCGGTCTGGTAGGGGATGGTCTCGCCGTGCAGCTTGTCGGCCGCGCCGGCGTAGAACTCGAAATAGCGGGCCACGGCGCGTGCGTCGGCGCGGGCCTGGCGCAGCGGCTTGCCGGTGTCGCGCGCTTCCAGCGCGGCCAGCTCGTCCTCGTGCTCGATCAGCTTGAGCGCCAGGCGGTTCAGCAGACGCACGCGGCTGGCGGGGGCCATGGCGCCCCATTCGCCCTCGAAGGCCTGGCGCGCGGCGCGCACGGCCACGCTGACGTCGGTGGCATTGCCGCGGGCGATCTCGGCGAACGGCTCGCCGCTGGACGGATCGAACACCTTGATGCGCAGGCCGGAATCCGGCGCGATCAGGCGGTTGGCCACGAAGTGCTGGGCATGCATGCGGGTCTCCACGGCTCCGGTTATGGAGCAAATGCTGAAATCGGGAATGCCGCATTATCACCCAGCCCGCCGCGCGCGCAAGGCATTGCACGGCACACGGCGCCACGCCGTTTGTCAGGCCGGGGTCAGGGCCGACCCGCTATAATGCCGGCCATCCCATTCCTACAAGTATTCGGAGAACTCGCATGAGCTTCAACCTCGTCTCCCCGGGCAAGGATCTGCCCAACGATTTCAACGTCATCATCGAGATCTCCGCCCAGAGCGATCCGGTGAAGTACGAGGCCGACAAGGAAACCGGCCTGCTGTTCGTCGACCGTTTCATCGGCACCGGCATGCGCTATCCGGCCAACTACGGCTTCATCCCGCAGACGCTGTCGGGCGACGGCGACCCGGTGGACGTGCTGGTGCTGACGCCGTTCCCGATCCTGGCCGGCGCCGTGGTGCGCTGCCGTGCGCTCGGCATGCTGAAGATGACCGACGAGTCGGGCGTGGACGCCAAGCTGGTGGCCGTGCCCGTGGACAAGCTTTGCCCGGCCACGGCGCACATGAAGGGCCTGTCGGACGTGCCGCAGAACCTGCTGGACCAGATCAAGCACTTCTTTGAGAACTACAAGGCACTCGAAGCAGGCAAGTGGGTCAAGGTGGAAGGCTGGGCCGGCATCGAGGAAGCCCACAAGGAAATCACCGACGGCGTGGCGAACTTCAAGAAGTAATCGCGCCGCTGTCGCGGACCCGCAAGCCCCGCCGCCCGGCGGGGTTTTTTATTGGCGCCAATGATCTCCGGCAAGGCCGGGCGGCCGGCGCCGCCGGTAAGCTGTGCGCCGTTCCCCACCCACCTGGAGTTCCGATGTCCGTTCCACCGCGCGCCGCCGTCCTGCCGGCGGCCGGGCAGGCGCCGGCCGCCTTTGCCCGCTACGAATCCACCGCCATCCTGTTCCACTGGCTGATGTTCGTGCTGGTCGCCGTGGCCTACGCCACGATCGAGCTGCGCGGCTTTGCCGAGCGCGGCACGGCGGCGCGGATGATCGTCATGGAGCTGCACAAGTGGTCGGGCGTGCTGGTGCTGCTGCTGGCGATTCCCCGGGTGCTGTGGCGCCTGATCATGGGCGCGCCGCCGCCCGAGCCCGGCCCTCGCGCCGGCCAGCTTGCCGGCGCGGCCGTGCACGGGCTGCTGTACCTGTTCCTGTTCGCCCAGCCGATCCTGGGCCTGCTGATGTCGAATGCCGCCGGGCGCGTGGTGACGCTGCCGGGGCTCCATTTCGGCGTGCCGCCGCTGATCGGGCCGGACCCGGCGCTGCGCGACGTGCTGGCCGGCATCCACGAGATGGTCGGCAAGGCGTTCTACCTGGTCATCGGCCTGCACGCCATGGCGGCGCTGTTCCACCACTACATGCTGGGCGACAACACGCTGCGCCGGATCCTGCCGCGGCGCTGAGCCGGGTTATTCCGCGGTGCGGGCGAACGGGTTGCGGTCGTTGAGTTCGTCGAGATAGGCGTCCATGCCGTGGCGCTCGCGCTCCAGAAAGCGCTCCACGGCATCGGCAAAGGACGGGTGGGCGAGCCAGTGCGCCGAGCGCGTGGCCACGGGCAGAAAGCCGCGCGCCATCTTGTGCTCGCCCTGGGCACCGCCTTCGAACGTGGCGATGCCCTCGGCGATGCAGAACTCCAGCGGCTGGTAGTAGGCCGTCTCGAAATGCAGGCAGGGGTGGTGCTCCAGCGCGCCCCAGTAGCGGCCGTAGAGCGTGCTGACGCCGGGGGTGGCGTCGTAGACCAGCAGCGAGCTGGCGATGTCCCGGCCGTCGCGCGTGGCCACCACCAGCAGCAGGTTGTCGGGCATCGCCTGGCCGATGCGGCGGAAGAAGTCCAGGTTCAGGTACGGCGACGAATGATGCTCGCGGTACGTCTGCCGGTAGCAGCGGTTGAAGAACTTCCAGGCGTCGTCGTCGATGGCCGGGCCCTTGAACTGGCGGAACGTGATGCCGGCCTCGGCCACGCGGCGGCGTTCGGCGCGGATGTTCTTGCGCTTCTTCTGGGACAGCGTGGCCAGGAACGCGTCGAAGCTGGCGTAGCCGGGGTTGCTCCAGTGGAACTGCACGCCGTGCCGCATCATCATGCCGGCCGCCTGCATCAGGTCTGCCTCGTGATCGGACGGAAACAGGATGTGCAGCGACGACAGCTCGCTCTCGGCCGCCAGCGCCAGCGCCACGCGCAGCAGCACGGCGCGCGCGGCATCGTCCTCGGCCAGCAGCCGCGTGCCGCGCACCGGCGTGAACGGCACGGCTGCGAGCCACTTCGGGTAGTAATCGAGCCCGTGCTGCCGATAGGCGTCGGCCCAGGCCCAGTCGAACACGTATTCGCCGTAGGAGTGGGTCTTGGCGTAGAGCGGCATGGCCGCCGCCAGCCGGTCGCGGCCGGGGCCGTGGCCGTCGGGCACCCAGAGCGTCAGGAAGCGGGGCATCCAGCCCGTGTCTTCGGTGGCGCTGCCGCTGGCGTGCAGCGCGTGCAGGAAGGCGTGGCGCAGGAACGGGGTGGGCTCGGGCTGGGCGGCCAGCAGGGCATCCCAGTCGGCGGCGTCGATGTCGGCAAGGTCCAGCACGATGTCCGTGCGGTATGGGGGGCGCGGATCGCTCATAAACGGGTTGGCTTGGGTGCCGGGCGAGTCTACCGGAATTGGCATTGTGATGCTGGCGTTGTCAGCGTGACGCGGACGCCGGGTCGCGGCGGGGCGTCGTAGAATGCGCCTATCCGTTTCCCGATGTCCACTGCCGCCCCCGCGGCCCCCGACATGACGCACCCCTTTCACAATCTCTATTCCCACGGCTTTGCGCGCGTGGCCGTTGGCGTACCCGAGTGCCGCGTGGCCGATCCCGCCTACAACGCCACGCAGACCATCGAACTGGCCCGCCAGGCTGCCGATCGAGGCGCGGTGCTGGTGGTCTTTCCCGAACTGGGCCTGCCGGCCTATACCTGCGACGACCTGTTCCACCAGCGCGCGCTGCTGCGCGAGTGCGAGCTGGCGCTGCAGCGGATTGTGGAGGCATCCACCGGCATCCGGGCCGCGATCCTGGTCGGCATGCCGGTGCTGGTGGAGCACCAGTTGTTCAACTGCGCCGTAGTGGTGGCCAACGGCGTGGTGCAGGGCGTGGTGCCGAAGTCCTACCTGCCGAACTACTGGGAATTCTACGAAGCCCGCCAGTTCAGCAGCGGCGACTGCGCGGCCGTCGACACGGTGTCGCTGCTGGGCGCCGAGGTGCCGTTCGGGGCCAACCTGCTGTTCGACATCGAGAACATTCCGTTCTTCCGCTTCCATGCGGAAATCTGCGAGGACGTGTGGGTGCCGATCCCGCCGTCGTCGTTCGCGGCGCTGGCCGGGGCGACGGTGCTGGTGAACCTGTCGGCGTCGAACATCGTCATCGGCAAGTCGGGATACCGGCACCAGCTTGTCTCGCAGCAGTCGGCGCGGTGCCTGGCGGCCTACCTGTACACGTCGGCCGGCAAGGGCGAGTCGACGACCGACCTGGCCTGGGACGGCCAGGCGCTGATCTACGAGAACGGCGAGCTGCTGGGCGAATCGGAACGGTTTGCCGATACGTCGCACCTGCTGTTCGCCGACGTGGACCTGGAGCGCCTGTCGCGCGAGCGCATGCACCAGACGTCGTTCGGCCAGTCGGTCCGCCGCCACAAGGACGAGGTGGAAAAGTTCGACGTGGTCGCGTTCCGCATGGAGCTGCCGACCGGGCAGGACCTGCCGCTGGAGCGCAAGGTCGAGCGCTTCCCGTACGTGCCGGCCGACCCGCGCCGCCGCGACGAGCGTTGCATGGAGGTCTACAACATCCAGGTCCAGGCGCTGGTGCAGCGGCTGTCGTCGAGCCGGATGCAGAAGGTGGTGATCGGCGTGTCGGGCGGGCTCGATTCCACCCACGCGCTGCTGGTCTGCGCCAAGGCGATGGACCGCCTGGGCCTGCCGCGCGCCAACATCCTGGCCTACACGATGCCGGGCTTTGCCACCAGCGACCGCACGCTGAAGCAGGCGCGCGAGCTGATGGAGGTGGTGGGCTGCACGGCGCGCGAGATCGACATCCGGCCGAGCTGCCTGGCGATGCTCAAGGACCTGGACCACCCCTACGCGCGCGGCGAGGCTGTCTACGACGTGACGTTCGAGAACGTGCAGGCCGGCGAGCGCACGAACCACCTGTTCCGGCTGGCCAACCACAACGGCGCCATCGTGATCGGCACCGGCGACCTCAGCGAACTGGCGCTGGGCTGGTGCACGTACGGCGTGGGCGACCATATGTCCCACTACAACGTCAACGCCAGCGTGCCCAAGACGCTGATCAGCCATCTGGTGCGCTGGGTGGCCGACACGGGCCAGGTGCTGGACACCGGCAAGGATGTGCTGCTGGCGGTGCTGGACACCGATATCAGCCCCGAACTGGTGCCGGCCGGCACGGCCGAGGATGGGCAGGATGAGGCCCCCGGGCAGAAGACCGAGCAGATCATCGGCCCGTACGAGCTGCAGGATTTCAACCTGTACTACACGCTGCGCTACGGCTACACGCCGTCCAAGGTGGCATTCCTGGCGCTGCACGCCTGGGGCGACGTGGCGCGCGGCACGTGGCCCAACGGGCCCCATGTGGCCCGCAACAGCTACCAACTGCCGGAAATCAAGCGCATCCTCGGGATCTTTGTCGACCGGTTCTTCCGCACCAGCCAGTTCAAGCGGTCGTGCATCCCCAACGCACCAAAGGTGGGATCGGGCGGATCGCTGTCGCCGCGCGGCGATTGGCGGGCGCCCAGCGACGGCGAATCGGCGGTCTGGATGCGCGACCTGGACCGCATTCCGGACGAGGCCGGCTGACTGGCATGTGGTGTTTCGGGCTAGAATCTGACATCTTCCGACACCTTTAGAGACAGAGGCCAGCCATGAAGCAGATTACCGCCATCATCAAACCGTTCAAGCTCGACGAAGTGCGCGAAGCACTGGCCGACGTGGGCGTGACCGGTCTGACGGTGACCGAGGTAAAGGGGTTTGGCCGCCAGAAGGGTCATACCGAGCTGTACCGCGGCGCCGAGTACGTGGTCGACTTCCTGCCGAAGATCAAGATCGAGGTTGTGGTGGCCGAGAACCAGCTCGACACCGTGCTCGACGCCATCGTCAAGGCCGCCCACACGGGCAAGATCGGCGACGGCAAGATCTTCGTCACCGAGATCGAACGCGTCATCCGCATCCGCACCGGCGAGCAGGACGAAGCGGCGGTGTAAGTGGTGGCTTGAGAGAAAAAACCGGCCTGCGGGCCGGTTTTCTCGTTTTTACGCCGGCCGCCATCCGGAGACTCAGCTTGGCAACTTCCATCCAAACTGCACCGACAGCAGCCGCATGCCCATCGTGACCAGGGCGCCGGACAGCAGGGCCACTTCCTGGTCGGCGCGCAGCCACGTCAGGCCCACGTAGACCCAGCAGCCGACGAACGAGCAGGTGGCGTAGGGCGAGCGGTCGCGCAGGATCATCGGCAGCTCGTTGCAGAGCACGTCGCGCAGCACGCCGCCAAAGACGGCCGAGATGATGCCCATCATGACCGCCACGGTGGGCGTCATCTGCGCCACCAGCGCCAGCGAGGTGCCGGTGACGGAGAACAGGCCCAGGCCGATGGCGTCGGCCACCAGCATGGCGCGGTCCGAGGCGACCGTGCTGACCACGCGGAACACGATGGCGGCGCCGATCGACATCGCAAAGATCAGCAGCACGTAGTACTCGTGCTCGACCCAGTAGAACGGGCGGCGGTCCAGCAGCACGTCGCGGACGGTGCCGCCGCCAAACGCGGTGGCAAAGGCGACGATGAACGTGCCCACCGCGTCCAGCCGCTGCTTGCGCGCGTCCACCACGCCCGACACGGCAAAGGCAAGGACCCCGGTGATCTCCATGACATGGAGGATCAGGGGCAGCCGCCCCATCAGCAGATCGAACGGCAGGTGCATGGGTTCAAGGTTTGGGCTGGCGCAGCAACACCATCAGGGCACCCGCGCCGCCTTGCGACTCGCGGGCCTGGACGAAGGCAATCACTTCCTCTTTCTGTACCAGCCAGCTACGGACCTTGCCCTTGAGCACGGGCAACTTGTCGGGCGAGCCGATGCCCTTGCCGTGGATCACCCGCACGCAGCGCACCCCGTTGCGCACCGACCGGCGCAGGAAGGTGGCCAGCGCCTCGCGGGCCTCGTCGCTGCGCAGGCCGTGCAGGTCCACCTTGTCCTGCGGCACCCATTCGCCGCGACGCAGTTTCTTGATCACATCCTCGCCAATGCCGGGCCGGCGGAACGACATGGTCTCGTCGATGTCGAGCAGGTTCTCGACGTCGAATTCGTCGGACAGCGATGCCTCCAGCACGGCCTTGTCGTTGAGCTGGGTCTGGATGGCGACGGGTGCCGGGCGCTTGGCCGGGGGCTGCACGCGGTTGCGGTCGCGCAGGGTGCTGACCGTGCCGATGCTGGCGCGGAACACGTTGGCTTCTTCCTCGGCGCGCCGGGCGGCGGCCTCGGCGGCCACGCGCGCGGCCTCGCGGCGCTCGGCGTCGGCCTTCAGGTCGTCACGCAGCGTGGCCAGGTCGTGCAGGCCGAATCGCTTGGAAGGGGGCTTGGCGCCGTGCGGCATGGCAAAAACCTCAAAAAACGCTCGGCTTGATTATAAGGAAATCGGGGACGGCCGCTGGTCGAGGCGGGCGTCCCCGATGGGCATGGCGTACCGGGCCGGCAACAGTGCCGGCCGGCAGTGGTCGACAGGCTTACTGCAACGCTTCCACGTAGCGCTGGGCGTCCAGCGCGGCCATGCAGCCCGTGCCGGCGCTGGTGATGGCCTGGCGGTAGACGTGGTCCTGCACGTCGCCGGCGGCGAACACGCCCGGGATGTTGGTGGCCGTGGCGTCGCCCGTCAGGCCGCTCTTGGTGACGATATAGCCGTTGTTCATCTCCAGTTGGCCGACGAACAGGTCCGTGTTCGGCTTGTGGCCGATCGCCACGAACAGGCCGGAGACCTTCAGGTCCTCGGTCTGCGCCGTGTCCTTGGTGCTGCGGATGCGCAGGCCGGTCACGCCCGACTGGTCGCCCAGCACCTCGTCCAGCGTATGGTCGTAGCGCAGTTCCACGCGGCCTTCCTTGACGCGCTGGAGCAGGCGGTCCACCAGGATCGGCTCGGCGCGGAACTTGTCGCGGCGGTGGATCACGGTGACCTTGCTGGCGATGTGCGACAGGTACAGCGCTTCTTCCACGGCCGTGTTGCCGCCGCCGATCACGGCCACTTCCTGGTTCTTGTAGAAAAAGCCGTCGCAGGTAGCGCAGGCCGACACGCCGCGGCCCATGAAGCTCTCCTCCGACGGCAGGCCCAGGTACTGGGCCGAGGCGCCGGTGGCGATGATCAGCGCGTCGCAGGTGTACTCGCCCGCGTCGCCCACCAGCCGGATCGGCTTTTCGGTCAGCTTGGCCGTGTGGATGTGATCGAAGATGATTTCGGTGTTGAACCGCTCGGCATGCGCCAGGAAACGCTGCATCAAGTCCGGGCCCTGCACGCCGTTAGGATCGGCGGGCCAGTTCTCCACGTCGGTCGTGGTCATGAGCTGGCCGCCCTGGGCCAGCCCGGTGATCAGCACCGGGTTCAGGTTGGCGCGCGCGGCGTAGACGGCGGCGGTGTAGCCGGCCGGGCCGGACCCGAGAATCAGCACTTTTGCGTGTTTTGCAGACATGATGCGTTCCTGTAGGCAGCAAATGACCCGGCGCGGTATTCGTGCCGGCGTCATGCGAAACCGCCATTATATGTGGCGCGGCGTTTGCCGACTGTTGCAAATTCCAATGGAGGCGATAGGGGCCGGCGAGGTTAAAATGGCCGCCATCGTCCACTCCGCACGATCGTACAGACCCTGACGCATGGCTCGCGCAACCACGACTACCCGGACCGACCCCTCGGCACTTCCATCGCGCATCGGCAAGCTGCTTGGCGAGGTACGCTGGTTCCTGCTGCTTGCCGTGACGCTCGGCTTCCTGTGCGTGCTGGCCAGCTACAGCAAGGCCGACCCGGGCTGGTCGCATGCCAGCCAGGTGTCCGATATCCATAATCTTGGCGGCCGCGTGGGCGCCTGGGTGGCGGACGTGCTGTTCTTCGTCTTCGGCTTTTCCGCGTACTGGTGGAGCGTGCTGCTGATGCGCCGCTGCTGGCGCGGCTGGCGCGTGCTGACCGCCGAGCTGCCCGAGCGCATGCCGGACCCCCAGCACAGCACCGCGGTGAGCTGGATCGGCTTTGCGCTGACGCTGATGTCCAGCATGGGGCTGGAAGCGGTGCGGATGTACCCGCTGCGCGCCGCGCTGCCCCGCGCGCCGGGCGGCGTGCTGGGCGACCTGCTCGGCGGCTGGCTCCAGGTGGCGCTTGGGTTCTCGGGCGCCACGCTGCTGTTGCTGCTGATGTTCGCCATCGGCCTGTCGCTGTTCTTCCATTTCTCGTGGCTGTCGGTGGCCGAGCATGTCGGCGGGTTCGTCGAGACGCTGTTCATGGGCTTCAAGGCCCGCCGCGAGAAGAAGCAGGACCGCATCATCGGCGCCGCGGCCAAGGTGGAGCGCACCGAGACCGTCGAGGTCCAGCGCGTGAAGCAGGAAGAAGCCGCGCCGGTGCAGATCGTGCGCCCGCAGGCCGTGCCCAAGCACGAGCGCGTGGAGCGCGAGAAGCAGCAGCCGCTGTTTGCCGATATCCAGGACTCCGACCTGCCCCCGCTGTCGCTGCTGGACCCGGTGCCGGCCCACCAGGAAACGGTCAGCGCCGAGACGCTCGAATACACGTCGCGCCTGATCGAGAAGAAGCTCAAGGACTTCGGCGTCGAGGTCAAGGTGGTGGCCGCCTACCCGGGCCCCGTGATCACGCGCTACGAGATCGAGCCGGCCACCGGCGTCAAGGGCAGCCAGGTGGTGAACCTGGCGCGCGACCTGGCGCGCAGCCTGTCGCTGGTGTCGATCCGGGTGGTGGAGACCATCCCCGGCAAGAACTACATGGGCCTGGAGCTGCCGAACCCGAAGCGCCAGACGGTGCGGCTGGGCGAGATCCTGGGCTCGCACGTCTACAACGAGAGCGCGTCCAGCCTGACCATGGCGCTGGGCAAGGACATCGCCGGCAAGCCGATGGTGGCCGACCTGGCCAAGATGCCGCACTGCATGGTGGCCGGCACCACGGGCTCGGGCAAGTCGGTGGGCATCAACGCGATGATCCTGTCGCTGCTCTACAAGGCCAAGGCTGACCAGGTACGGCTGATCCTGATCGACCCGAAGATGCTGGAAATGAGCGTCTACGAGGGCATCCCGCACCTGCTGTGCCCGGTGGTGACGGACATGCGCCAGGCCGGCAACGCGCTGAACTGGGCCGTGGGCGAGATGGAGCGGCGCTACAAGCTCATGAGCAAGCTGGGCGTGCGCAACCTGGCCGGCTACAACAAGAAGATCGACGAGGCCGCCGCCCGCGAGGAAAAGATCCCGAACCCGTTCAGCCTGACGCCCGACGCGCCCGAGCCGCTGGAAAAGCTGCCGACGATCGTGATCGTGATCGACGAACTGGCCGACCTGATGATGGTGGTGGGCAAGAAGGTCGAGGAACTGATCGCCCGGATCGCGCAGAAGGCGCGTGCCGCCGGCCTGCACCTGGTGCTGGCCACGCAGCGGCCGTCGGTCGACGTCATCACGGGCCTGATCAAGGCCAACGTGCCGACGCGGATTGCGTTCCAGGTGAGCAGCAAGATCGATTCCCGCACGATCCTGGACCAGCAGGGCGCCGAGGCGCTGCTGGGCATGGGCGACATGCTCTACCTGGCGCCCGGTACCGGGCTGCCGGTGCGCGTGCATGGCGCGTTCGTGTCTGACGACGAGGTGCACCGGGTGGTCGAGAAGCTCAAGGAGGGCGGCGAGGCCAACTACATCGAGGGCATCCTCGAAGGCGGGCTGGTGGATGGCGACGGCGCCGGCGACAGCGTGGGCGGCGGTGCCGGCATCGGCGGGGGCGGCGGCGAGGCCGATCCGCTCTACGACCAGGCCGTGGAGGTGGTGGTCAAGAACCGCCGGGCGTCGATCTCGCTGGTGCAGCGGCACCTGCGCATCGGCTACAACCGCGCGGCGCGGTTGCTGGAGGACATGGAAAAGGCCGGGCTGGTCTCGGCGATGTCGGGCAACGGCAACCGCGACATCCTGGTGCCGGCCGGCAGCAGCGCCACGGCCGACGACTGACGCGCGCGGCCCCCTCGCGCGCGGCCGGAAGTGACGGGTAATATACCGTTACGCCGGTCACAGCCTGTCGCGGAATTGCGGGCAGGCCGTCGGCTCTTATCAGATATTCGCCAAAAACAAGGATCGATTCCATGCGACATCGCATTCTCGCGCCGCTGTGCGCGTCGCTGGCGCTGCTGGCCGCCGTGCCGGCCGCGCACGCTGCCGCCACCGACCAGTTGCAGACCTTCGTGACCAGCGTGAAGACCGCGCGCGGCGAATTCACGCAGAAGCAGATCAAGGGGCAGGGGGGGGACGCCAAGGTGGCCGGCACGTCCAGCGGCACGTTCGCGTTCTCGCGGCCGGGCAAGTTCACGTGGCGCTACGTCAAGCCCTACGACCAGTTGCTCCAGGCCGACGGCCAGACGCTGTACATCTACGACAAGGACCTGAACCAGGTGACCGAGCGCAAGCTGGACAACGCGCTGGGTTCCAGCCCGGCGGCCATCCTGTTCGGCAGCAACGACCTGTCGAAGAACTTCGACGTGAAGAACGGCGCCACGCGCGACGGCGTGGAATGGCTGGAACTGACGCCCAAGTCGAAGGACACGCAGTTCGAGCGCATCGGCATCGGCTTCAAGGGCGGTAACCTGGAGGCCATGGAGCTGCGCGACGCGTTTGGCAACACGACGCTGCTGACGTTCACGGGGATCCAGAAGAACCCGTCGCTGCCGGCGGACGCCTTCCGCTTCACGGTGCCCAAGGGCGCCGACGTGATGAAGCAATAAGACACCGACGCCCACGCCATGAAAGACGCCCCCGCTTTCCACCGTATTTCCGCCATTTCCGCCATGCCCACCCTGCGCGCGCTGGGCCGTGCCGCCGCGCCGGGCGGGGCGCTGGCTGCCGCGCTGGTGCTGTCCGCCTGCGCGCACAACCACGCGGCCCGCTTCGATGTCGACGCGTTCCTGCGTGGCTCCGACACGGCGCTGCCCGAGGTGCTGGGCAACACCGACTTCCTGAAGGCAACCCGGCTGGCGCAGAACGATTGCGCGACGCTGCTGCAATCGCCACACAACGGCGTGCTGGAAGACCTGCCGGCCAGCAACACGACGCGCGGCCCGGCCTGGATCCTGCATCCCAAGGCCACGCCGGACAAGGTCTGGCTGATTGTGGGCCAGCCCAACGGCGACCGCAGCTGTCACGGCCCGTTGCCGGCCGATGCGATGCAGACGTTGACCGATCGCGCCAAGGGCTGAGTCATGCCGGGCCCGCAGGCCCGGCCCGTGGCGTTACGACGACGCCAGCGACTCGCGCGCGTAGCGCTGGCGCGGCTTGGGTAGCGCCTGCAACTTCTCGCGCCGGATGCGGATCGCTTCCGCATCGCCGCGCTTGATGGCGGTGCGCAGTTTCAGCACGGCTTTCTTGTACTGCTTCTTCTTCCGCATCCGGGTCGTGATGGCCATGGCAGTGACGCTCCTCTGGTAGCAGGCCGGCACCAGCGCCGGCCGTCAGCCATGGTACGGCGCGCCGGCCGCCCGGTTGCCCCAATTCCGAAAGAATTCATATCGCACCGCAAAGCGTTGCAGGGGAGCAGTGCGGCGCGCGCCACATTATGTGATGTATCGAGCGCCCGGCTCAGAGCAGGAAGCGCCGGTTGTCGTTCTCCGCATAGCGCGGCTCCACCTTCCGGAACTTCAGCTTGGTGCTGCTCTTGAGCTTGCGCCCGGCCAGCTTGCGCTGGAGTTGCCGATGGACGGCCCGGATATGGCCCACGGAATCCTGCGCGTACGGCTTGCCGTCGGTGGCGCCGGCCAGCCCGCCACCGGCGGCCAGCGCGGCGTTGTGGGCCGCTGCCGAGCGGGCGATCAGCACATCCAGATACTGGCGGGCGCGCACGGCGGCGTGGAGCATGCCGTCGGCCGGGTTCTGCTTGGCGCGCACGGCGTCCTGCGGCAGCCGCACGTTGGCGGCAATGCGGCGCAGCGCGGCGCGCACTTCGGCGCCGTCGAGGTCCGCCTCCTGGACGATCCAGACGGCGTCGTGGCGGATCCAGCCTTCCACGTCCATCATCCGGCGCAGCAGCGCGGGCTGGAGCAGCCGGCCGCCGTAGCGGCGCGTGCGGCGGATGGCGGCCAGGCCGATACGGCGCACGTGCGGGTTCTCGTGCTCGAACAGGTCCGTGATGACCTGGTCGGCCTCCTCCTGCGATGCAATCAGTTCGGCAAACTGCCCGGCCAGCGAGATTTCCTCCACGCCGTTGAGCTTGTTCTTGCTCGCCAGCCGGTTCAGCTTGAACATCAGCATGCGGTATCGCAGCATACAAATCCCCGAAATTCGCAAACAATGGTTCTGAAGTGGGCCGCCGGTCGTGGTGCCGGCGTCGACGCTTCCCGCGGGCATGAAACGCGGGCCATTGGACGTTATCGGCGCAACCGGAGCGGGCTTTAGGGCCGCACGCCAAAAAAAGTGACCGCCGGCCGATGGTCTACACTGTGGCGTTCCGCGCCGCTGCGGCGGCCGCAACCAGACTGAAAGGCTCCAGACCGTGGCGGATTCGTTGTTCTCCGACCCTCCCGAACGTTCCCGGCAACCGCTGGCGGAGCGGCTGCGCCCGCGCAATATCGACGAAGTCATCGGCCAGCAGCACCTGCTGGGCGCCGGCAAGCCGCTGCGCGTGGCATTCGAATCGGGCGAACCCCATTCGATGATCCTCTGGGGCCCGCCCGGCGTGGGCAAGACCACGCTGGCCCGGCTGATGGCCAGCGCGTTCGATGCCGAGTTCATCGCGCTGTCGGCCGTGCTGTCGGGCGTCAAGGACATCCGCGAGGCCGTGGAGCGCGCCGAGCAATACCGCGCCCATGGCCGCCGCACGCTGGTGTTCGTGGACGAGGTGCACCGGTTCAACAAGAGCCAGCAGGACGCCTTCCTGCCGCACGTGGAAAGCGGGCTGTTCGTGTTCATCGGCGCCACCACGGAGAACCCGTCGTTCGAGGTCAACGGCGCGCTGCTGTCGCGCGCGGCGGTCTACGTGCTCAAGAGCCTGGACGAGGCCGAACTGCGGCAGCTCGTGCTGCGCGCCAGCGAGGAACTGGGCGGCGTGCAGTGGGACGACGAGGCCCTGGGCCTGATCGTCGGCTCGGCCGACGGCGACGGCCGCAAGCTGCTCAACAACATCGAGATCGTGGTGCGCGCCGCGCGCAATGCCGGCGTGGCAACCATCGACACGGCCCTGCTGGGCAGCGCGCTGTCCGAGAACCTGCGCCGCTTCGACAAGGGCGGCGACGCGTTTTATGACCAGATCAGTGCGTTGCACAAGTCGGTGCGAGGTTCGCATCCGGACGCCGCCCTCTACTGGTTGACGCGCATGCTGGACGGAGGCGCCGACCCCCGGTATCTGGCCCGGCGCATCGTCCGCATGGCCTGGGAGGATATCGGCCTCGCCGATCCGCGAGCCATGCAGATCGCCAACGACGCAGCCCTGACCTACGAGCGGCTGGGCAGCCCGGAGGGCGAACTGGCGCTGGGTCAGGCGGTGATCTATCTGGCCGTCGCCCCCAAGAGCAACGCCGGCTATAACGCCTATAACCAGGCGCGCGCGTTCGTCAAGCAGGACAAGAGCCGGGCGGTTCCAGTCCATCTCCGGAACGCACCGACCAAGCTCATGAAGGAACTGGGATATGGCCATGCCTACCGATATGCGCATGACGAGCCCAATGCCTACGCCGCCGGGGAAACCTATCTCCCGGACGGCATGACCGCGCCGAACTGGTATCAACCGGTGCCCCGTGGGCTGGAGCTCAAGATCGGGGAGAAACTCGCCTTGCTGCGGAAGTGGGACGAGGAGGCGGGGGGGAAATAAGGTTCTGCCCGAGCCGATTTTTAAGCCAACGCAATCAGATGAATAACAAAGTCCCTGCCGACTGGCGGGGCTGGCGCTGCCGTGATAACTGTCGCGTTTCTCTATTCCGACAGTAGAGTGATATGCAGCGTTTCTTTCTGAAAGTAGGCGACAAGTCCACGAGTGGTGGCACGGCTGTAGACGAACTACCCCTCTGTACCCATATGGGAACCGCCTTGACATTCCTAGGTGCTCAGGTTGTGTGCCCGGCTTGCCGAAGTATCGGCCGAATCGTTCCGGCCGGTCCAAGGAGACCATACAACATGATGGGCAAGGAAGCTGCCCTGAGCGGTGATTTGTGTGCGTGCCGCTGCTCGCCTCCTCCCGTCATGGTTGCCTCGCAAAGCACCATGTCCCAAACGTTCGAAACGCACGAACTCGCGAGTATGGGATTTGCCGCCAATGGCATGCCATTGAAGGAGGAGTCGAGGGGGGATTTCGACGAACTCGTAAGGGTGGTGGACGGCGACGGTCGTTCTCTTTGCGGTGTCCCTTTCCATATCCAGACGAAAAGCGGGACTATTCACAAAGGCGTGACGGACGAGAACGGTCATTGTCCGCGTGTATGCACGGGAAGCTGCGAACACCTCGAGATCGCAATCGGCATCGAGGCAGTGAAAAGGTGGCACGCATGAGCAGCTACCTCTACCAAATTCTCACCAACGACAGAAAGGACTCTCAGTACGACGTGCTCGGGCATTTGATGCCCGCTCGCATGTTTGTCTTTGTCGTTGTGGATGAACCGGGTGCGCAGGGTTTCCTGGTCCGCCGCGTCTATGCGTCAATCGATGATCCTTACCTGAAGAAACTGGAGCTTTCTCCTTTGCAGGTCCAGCGGGAGGTTTTTCCCGAGAAGTTCGGCCTTTGGGGCAAGAATCAATACTCCACAGCATCCATTGCCGAGCATGTTATGGGATTCGAGAAGATCACGAGTTATGCCTCCGCCAGTACGGAATTCCCCGAGGGGGCCAGCCGCATGCGCGGCAAGATGGTTTATGTCGATATAGCCAAGGCCAAGCGAGCCGGCGCCCAGCTTGTGACCACGCAGGAGATTCGACACGCGCTGCAGGAGTATTCCCGCCAGAATCCCCATCTCAAGAAACGCGTCGAAAAGATCATGAACTACGCCGAGAATCTCGACAAGGAGGTATTGGTTCGGCCGAATCCCGACGTGCCTGCCTCCGGCGTTTTTACCAAGAACGGGCTGGCAACTTCACTCGCCATCGTTAAGTACGCCCGTGTGGTTCAGGTGATCGGGATCGGCTTCACTGCGTATGACCTTGGGAATGCCACCGAGAAGTCTTTCGAGACCAAGAGTATCCGGCCCATCAGCAAGGAAGTTGTGCAGCAGGTCGGCGGATGGGGAGGGGCGATTGCAGGAATGAAGATTGGCGCCGCTTACGGCGCTCTGGCCGGAATCGAAACCGGGCCCGGCGCAATCATTACGGGGCTGATTGGTGGCATCATCTTTGGCTCCATTGGTTACTTCGGCGGTGGTGTCGTCGCCGACCAGATTCCGGATAAGTAAAGTCCATGTTCTCCTTGATGCGTGCCATCGAGAAAATCGCGAGGGAAAGGCGGGAGGCTCGGTTTCTGTCGGACTACGAGAAAGGGCGGCTGGAGGCGCTTTCTCGCGTGTTCGGGGTTCCGGTGGACACCCTGAAGGGCCTATTCCGGCAGCCCGTCGGTAGTTCCTTTGTCGATTATCCGGTGGTGGAATTGCTGCGCAGCCACGGGCTCGAAGCTTTCCTTGTGACACTGCATATCGAGATCGACGCCTTTCCCCGTTGTGTCAATCTGATCAGGCAGGGGCGGACGGAGATCTTGCCCTATCGCTACGAGAGGGACGGCGCCCATACCTTCTTCGCGCATGACGATGAGTTCGGCGGCAGGAATATTCGCCTGCTGACCAATGACTTTTCGTTGATCAAGGCACTGGCCGTGGCAAAGCTCGGCCCGCCTCCGCCCTGGGTGGTCTGGTATGACGTGGGGCCGGTTCCCTATACCCAAGGCAATCCCGAATTCTGGGTTGCTCATGTCTGGGATCCGTACTGGAAAAGCCTGAGTTCGGTCGAGAAGCGGCAATTCCTGGAGACGTGGCGGGGACGGACGCGTTCGTATATGTCGGATGAGGATTGGGCGGACTGGCTATTCCTTGTGCAGCCGGAAGACCCGGAACCCGCGGGGGACAATGCCGAAGTGCCTCCCCGACCCGCCGGCGGCTGACGGAGGCCGCTCTCCCCGGAACAAGACCCCGAAAACCCGCCAGATTCGGTCCCGTGGGGTCATGCCGGTGCAGTAAAATGTCGCGTTCGCCGGCATGTCGCCGGTACTGCACACGACTCCCAAGCAACATGCTCGACATCCAGCTGTTCCGCAAAGACATCGACGCCGTGGCCCAGCGCCTGGCTACGCGCGGCTTTCAACTCGACGTGGCCACGTTCCAGGCCCTGGAGGCCGAACGCAAGCAACTGCAGACGCAGACCGAGGACCTGCAGGCGCGCCGCAATGCGCTCAGCAAGCAGATCGGCATGCTCAAGGGCAAGGGCGAGGACGCTTCGGCGCCGATGGCCGAGGTGGCCGGGATTGGCGATATGCTGAAGGCGTCGGCCGAGCGGCTGGCGCAGATCCAGGGCCAGCTTGGCGACGCGATGATGTCGATCCCGAACCTGCCGCACGAGAGCGTGCCGGTGGGCAAGGACGAGACCCAGAATGTCGAGGTGCGCCGTGTGGGCACGCCGCGGGCGTTCGATTTCGAGGTCAAGGACCATGTCGACGTCGGCGCCCGCCTGGGGCTGGACTTCGAGACGGCGTCCAAGGTCACCGGGTCGCGCTTTGCGTTCCTGCGCGGCGGCGTGGCGCGGATGCACCGCGCGCTGGTGCAGCTCATGGTCGATACGCACACGCTGGAGCACGGCTACACCGAGATGTACGTGCCGTACATCGTCAATGCCGCGTCGATGCGGGGCACCGGCCAGTTGCCGAAGTTCGAGGACGACCTGTTCAAGGTGCCGCGCAAGGTGGGTGGCGACGACGGCCAGGACACGATCGAGAACTTCTACCTGATCCCGACCGCCGAGGTGCCGCTGACGAACATGGTGCGCGACGCGATTGTCGCGGCCGAGAAGCTGCCGCTGCGCTTCGTGGCCCATACGCCGTGCTTCCGCTCGGAAGCAGGCTCGTACGGCAAGGACACGCGCGGCATGATCCGCCAGCACCAGTTCGACAAGGTCGAGATGGTGCAGGTGGTGCCGGCCGAGCAGTCGATGGACGCGCTGGAGCAGATGACCGGCCACGCCGAGGCCATCCTGAAGAAGCTGGAGCTGCCGTTCCGCACCGTCGTGCTGTGCACGGGCGACATGGGCTTTGGCAGCACCAAGACCTACGACATCGAGGTGTGGATCCCGGCCCAGAACACGTACCGCGAGATCAGCTCTTGCTCGAACATGGGCGATTTCCAGGCGCGCCGCATGCAGGCCCGCGCGCGGGCCGGGCAGGGCAAGCCGGAACTGGTGCACACGCTGAACGGCTCGGGCCTGGCCGTGGGCCGGACGCTGGTGGCGATCCTGGAGAACTACCAGAACGCCGACGGCTCCGTGACCGTGCCCAAGGCGCTGCAGCCGTACATGGGCGGCATCGAGCGCCTGGAACCGGAAGCATAAAAATTTTCCGAAAAGGGGCTTGCGCTCGGCGTGGCAGTGTCCCTATAATCTTGGTTTCGCTGCTTACGCAACGACCCAGTTACCGGAGAGGTGGCAGAGTGGTCGAATGTACCTGACTCGAAATCAGGCGTACCGGCAACGGTACCGTGGGTTCGAATCCCACCCTCTCCGCCAAAACAAAAAGCTGCCGATTGATTCGACCACCGGCGGATAAAAACAGCGTAGTAAAACTCGAACCGACGCACTGTGAAAACAGGCGTCGGTTTTGTTTTGGGCGTCGCCCGGCTGGCGGGCTTACGGATTCAAAGGCTCACGCCCCACTTGCCGTCCCCGTGCCGGCAGGCTCCAGGCGCGACACCAGCAACTGGTCGATCTTGTGGTGGTCGATGTCCAGCACCTCGAAGCGAAAGCCTGCCACGGTGATCGACTCCGATTTCTTCGGAATCCGCTTCAGCGCGTAGATGACCAGCCCGGCGGCCGTGTCGACGTAGTCGTCGCCGGGGATCGTGTCCAGTTCCAGCGCCTTCTTCAGGTCCACCAGCGGCGTCAGGCCGTCGACCAGCCACGACGTGGCGTCGCGCCGCACGATCTGCTCGTCCTCGGCCGAGTACAGGATGTCGCCCATCAGCGCCCCGACGATGTCGTCCAGCGTGACGATGCCCACCACCAGCCCGTACTCGTTCATCACCACCGCAAAGCTCTCGTGCATCTCGCGGAAGCGTGTCAGTGACTCCGACAGCGTCAGCGTGTCCGGAATCACCAGCACGTTCTTGTCGTAGTGCTTGCCGATGTCGCCCAGCACCGACGCATTCTCGTTGGCCAGCAGCAACTGCAGGATGTCTTTCGAATCCATGTAGCCCAGCACGTCGTCGATGGTCTTGCCGCAGACCGGGTACTGCGCGTGGGGCTGGTTGACCAGCTTGCGCCGCACGCTGTCGGCGGACTCGTCGAGCGTCAGGAACACCACGTCGTCGCGCGGCGCCATGATCGCGGTGATCGGCTTGGAATCCAGCTCGAACACGTTCTCGATCAAATGCAGCTCGTGCTTGTGCAGCACGCCGGCCTCGGCGCCGGCGTCGACCATCGCGGCAATGTCCTCGGTGGTGATCTGGTCCACGGGCTTGGTCGGGATGCCCAGCAGCTTCAGCATCGCGTCGGCCGCCGCGTTGAACACCCACACCACGGGCTTGAAGACCTTCAGCAGCGTCAGCATCGGACCGATCACGTTGACCGCGCACGCTTCCGGGAAGGTCATCGCCACCCGCTTGGGAATCAGGTCGGCAAACTGGATGAACAGCAGCGTCACGACCAGGAACGAGCCGATGTTGGCCGTCCGCTGGGCCACGTCGGGGCTCAGCCATGGCAGCAGGGCGTCGAACAGCAGGTCGGAGACGTGCTTCTCGCCGAGGATACCGGCCAGGATCGCCACGCTGTTCACGCCGATCTGGACGACGGTGAAGAAATTGCCGGGCTCTTCCTTGAGCAGCAATACCTTGGTGGCGCGGCGGTCGCCGCGTTCGGAGAGGACTTGGAGCTTGGTGCGCCGGGCCGCGGTCAGGGCGATCTCGGAGATCGAGAAGAACGCGCTCGCCAGCACCAGGAGAACTAGGGTCAGGACGAACATAAAGAAGCTCACGCGCCGGTCGGGGCGTGTCGATGATGGTGCACAGCGTGGTGGGCTGTCAATTGTCTGCGCAACGCCGGGCCTGCCGCCGGGCGGATCAGCGCGGCGCCGGCTCGAACTGCACGGCCGGCACCTCCAGGCGGTCGCCAAGCGTGGCGGCCAGCGCCGCCGCGGCGGCGGCGAACTGGGCCTGCATGTCGTCGACCAGGCTCGACGCCCCGCGATGGCTGGCGCGCAGCATGTGGATCTCGAACGCCAGTTCCGGCTGCAGGTCGTGCAGCGCCACGTGCGCCGGGTTGGCGCTGAGCGCCGTGTACTGGTCCAGCAGCGTCAGGCCCAGCCCGGCATCGACCAGCGCCAGCGCCAGCGAGTAGGTCTGCACCTCCAGCGTCGAATGCGGCTCCAGCGCGTGGCGCGCCAGCGTCTGGCGCACCAGCAGCCCCAGCGAGCTGTCGTCGTCATAGCCAATGAACGGCCGCTCCAGAACCTTGCGGATGGCCACCGTGCCGCGCCGGCCGCCCGAGGGCAGCGGCTGGGTGCGCGGCACGGCCAGCAGCATCCGGCCGGCGGCCACCGGCGCGCTGGTGATTGCCTCGTGGCGCGGCGGCGAGAACGCGAATCCGACGTCGATCTGGTTGGCCAGCAGCGCCGCCATGATCTCGTTGGTGTGGTGCGTCAGCACCTGCACCTGCGTCTCGGGATGGCGCGCGCAGAAGCGGCGCACCGCGGGCACCAGCAGCGGGTTGGCCAGGCTGGGCGTGGCGGCCACGCGCAGCCGTCCCGCGCCCTTGTGGCGCAGGCTTTCGGACACGCGCCGCACGCGCTCGATCTCGCCATATAGCCTTTCGACATCGCCATAGAGCGCCTGCGCCTCGGGCGTGGGCTGCAGCCTGCCGCGCTGGCGGTCGAACAGGCGAAAGCCGAGCGACGCCTCGGCGTGCTGCAGCACCCGCGTCACCACCGGCTGGGAGACGTGGAGCAGGCGGGCGGCCTCGCTGACGGTGCCGGTCAGCATGACGGCACGGAAAACCTCGATCTGGCGCAGGCGCATCGTTGTGGTGCGGAAGGGGGCGGGGATGGGGCGAAAAAATGGTGCTCTGCACTACGGGTAGACCCGGGTGGCGGCGCCCATAGCCTGGGGACATATTCTGGCACGTATTGGCATTGGGCAAGCCGCGTCCGGTGCTCTACGCTCTGGCCCATCGTCGAAACGGGAAGGCAAGGCAAGTCAGATGCGGGTAGCGATCGTGGGCGCCGGCGTGGTCGGCATGACTACCGCGTGGCGGTTGGCCAACGACGGCCATGAGGTGACGGTGGTGGAGCGTCACGACGGCCCGGGGGAGGAAACCAGTTTCGCCAACGGCGGGCAGCTCAGCTACAGCTACGTGGCGCCGCTGGCCGGGCCGGGCGTGCTGTCGAAGGTGCCGGGCTGGCTGCTGGACCGCGACTCGCCGATGCGCTTCCGCCCGTCGATGGACGCCGGGCAGTGGCGCTGGCTGATGGCGTTCATGCTGGCGTGCAATGCCACGACGAGCGAAGCCACCACGCGCAAGCTGCTGCGGCTGGCGTTCTATTCGCGGGACCTGATGCAGGCTTTCGTGAACCGCCCCGAGGCGCGCGAGGAGGGCGGCGGCTTTGATTTCGCGCGGCGCGGCAAGCTGGTGGTGCACCGCGACGCGGCGGCCTACGACTCGGCATGCCGCTTGCTGGACTACCAGGCGAGCCTGGGCTGCGAGCAGCAGGCGCTGGACCGCGACGCGACGGTGGCGCTGGAGCCGGCGCTGGCCGGCATCCGCGACGACATCGCCGGCGCGATCTACACGCCCAGCGAGGAAGTGGGCGATTGCCATCGCTTCTGCGTGTCGCTGGCCCACCTGTTGGAAGGCAACCGGGCCGTGACGCTGCGGTTCGGCACGCGGGTGACGGCGCTGAGGCGGCAGGGCGAGCGCGTGACCGGCCTGCGCACCGACCAGGGCGATGTCGCGGCCGACGTGGTGATCGTCTCCGGCGGCATCGGCAGCGTGCCGTTGCTGCGGCCCGCCGGCATCCGGCCGATGCTGTGGCCGCTCAAGGGCTACAGCATCACGGTGCCGATTGCCGACGGGGCGCGGGCGCCGCACATCAGCGTGACGGACTTCGCGAACAAGATCGTCTACGCCCGCATCGGCAATACGCTGCGCGTGGCGGGCATGGCCGACATCGTGCGCGGCGGGGCCGTGGTGGACCGCGAGCGCGCCCAGACGCTGGTCACGCAGACGCGGGCCGTGTTCGGCAACGTGACGAACGGCGCCGGCCTGGACGCGCTGCAGCCCTGGGCCGGCCTGCGCCCCGCCACGCCGACCGGGCTGCCGATGATCGGCCCGTCGCGGCTGCCGGGGCTCTGGCTGAACCTGGGCCACGGCGCGCTGGGGTTCACGCTGGCCATGGGCAGCGCGGGCCTGCTGGCCGACCGGCTGGCGGGCCGCACGCCGGCCATCGGGACGGAAGATTTCAGTGCAGTGTCGGCCTGACCGGGCCGGCGCAATACGGGTTGTGCTGGAAGTGCTGGAAGTGCTGGAAGTGCGCAGTACGTTGGGTAGTGAGATTGCCTCGATATCGATAGCTATTAAACCAAGCCCCTTGAAGGAGCGAACCATGAAGTCACTGTCTGTCCGTTCAACCCCCCTCCATCGCCTGGCCGCCGCAGCCCTGCTGGCTGGCGCGGCCGCCGGCGCCCACGCCGCCGATGGCGACACGCTCAAGAAGATCAAGGACAGCGGCGTGATTTCGCTGGGCTACCGCGAATCGTCGATCCCGTTTTCGTACTCGGACGGCAACCAGGTCATGGGCTATTCCCATGACTACCTGCTGGCCATCGTCGACAAGGTGAAGTCGACGCTGAACATGCCGAACCTGCAGGTCAAGATGACGCCGATCACGTCGCAGAACCGCATCCCGCTGATGCAGAACGGCACGCTCGACATCGAGTGCGGCAGCACCACCAACAACACCGAGCGCCAGAAGCAGGTGGCCTTCTCCAACAGCCTGTTCATTTACGGCATCCGCATGCTGACCAAGAAGGACTCGGGCGTGACGGACTTCCCGCAGCTCAAGGGCAAGAACGTGGTCACCACGGCCGGCACCACCGGCGAGCGCCTGCTGGTGAAGATGAACGGCGAGGGCTGGAACATGAACCTGACCAGCGCCAAGGACCATGGCCAGGCGTTCCTGATCCTGGAATCGGGCCGCGCCGCCGCGTTCGTGATGGACGAGCCGCTGCTGTACGGCGAGCGCACCAAGGCCAAGAACGCCGGCGACTGGGTGGTGGCGGGCACGCCGCTGCAGACCGAGAACTACGCCTGCATGTTCCGCAAGGACGATCCGTCGTTCAAGCAACTCGTGGACGGCGTGGTGGCCGACATCCAGAAGAGCGGCCGGGCCGAGAAGCTGTACACCAAGTGGTTCCTGCAGCCGATTCCGCCGCGCAACATCAACATGAACTACGCGCTGTCGCCGGAAATGAAGCAACTGTTCGCCGAGCCGAACGACAAGGCGTTCCAGTAAGCCGCTGTCCCTGACGCCGCGGCCGTCCTCCGCCTGCCAGCGGGCGGAGGCTGCAGTGCAGAACCAGTTATATAACCATATCCAATCGTTATTTCGTCCTCGATAGTATTTGCGGTACCTTTGAGCCCGTTATAGGCTCCTAGAGCCGCCGGCATTCCCTCAAAAGGGGCACCGGCAACGCCACCGCATTCCACTGGAGAAGATATGCGAACGATTCGATCGGGTTGGTTCAAGTCCCTGCTGGCTACCGCACTGGTGGCCGGCGCCACCGGCATGGCCGCCACGGCCGCCCATGCCGCTGACCTGCTGGACACCGTCAAGCAGGCCGGCGTGCTCAAGGTCGGGCTCGAAGGAACCTACCCGCCGTTCGGCTATCGCGGCGCCAACAACGAGCTGGACGGCTTTGACGTCGACGTGGCCCGCGCCGTGGCCGGCAAGCTCGGCGTGAAGCCCGAGTTCGTGACCACCGAATGGAGTGCGATCATCGCCGGGCTGCAGGCCGGCAAGTTCGACATCATCGTCAACCAGGTGTCGGTCACCCCGCAGCGCAAGCAGGTGCTCGACTTCTCGACGCCGTACGTCTACTCGGCCGCCCAGCTTATCCAGCGCAAGGACGACAAGCGCGAATTCGCGTCGCTGGACGCGCTGAAGGGCCACAAGCTCGGCGTCAGCCTGGGCAGCAACTACAACGACCTCGCCAAGTCGGTGCCCGGCATCGACGTCAAGACCTACCCGGGTGCCCCCGAGTACCTGCGCGACCTGGCCGCCCAGCGCGTGGACGCGGCGCTGAACGACCGCCTGATGGTCAACTACCTGATCAAGCAGGCCAACCTGCCGCTGCGTCCGGGCGCGGTGTTGCCGGGCGCCAACAGCGAGGTCGCCATCCCGTTCCGCAAGGACAACCCCAAGTTCGCCGCCGCGATCGACAAGGCGCTGGACGACCTGCGCCGCGACGGCACGCTGGCCAAGCTGTCGAACAAGTGGTTCGGCTCGGACGTGACCAAGCCGGCCAAGTAACACGCTCAAGCGCGTCCGGCGCCTCTGGCGCCTCTGGCGCGTCGTTTCCTCCCTGGCCAGGGGCGCCGGACCTTGGTCCGGCCGCTTCTGGCCCGATGGCCGGGCGCGTCCCGGCCAATGTTTTTCCCGCAGCCTGCCCATCACCCCCTTCCTGCGCCCATCCACGCGCTATCCCCGCGCCGCCGCCCGCGCTCCCGATCACGTATGATCGCGGCATTCCACGCCCAGTCGAATTCGAACCGCCCCATGTCCGCGCTCCAACTCGTCATCGATTCGCTGCCCGTCTTGCTGCAGGGCACGCTGCTCACGCTGAAGTTTGCCGTGCTGTCGATGGCGTTCGGTCTCCCGATCGGTATGGTGGTCGCGCTGATGGGCATTGGCCATCAGAGGATTCTGAAAGGGATTGCCTGGGTGTACGTCAGCATCATGCGCGGCACGCCGCTGCTGGTGCAGATCTTCGTCGTCTACTACGGGCTGCCGGGCATCGGCATCGCGCTGGAGCCCACGCCGGCCGGCGTGCTGACGCTGAGCCTCAACGTGGGGGCGTATCTGTCGGAAAGCATGCGCGGCGCCATCCTGGGCGTGGCGCGCGGCCAGTGGCTGGCAGCCTACAGCCTGGGGATGACGCCCGTGCAGACGCTGCGCCTCGTGGTGGGTCCGCAGGCGCTGCGGCTGGCGGTGCCGAGCCTGTCGAACAGCCTGATCAGCCTGATCAAGGACACGTCGCTGGTGTCGGTGATCACGGTGACGGAACTGCTGCGGACCTCGCAGGAAATCATCGCCGCGACCTACCAGCCGCTGCCGCTGTACCTGGCGGCCGCCGCGATCTACTGGATCCTGAGCACGGCGCTATCGGCCGTGCAGCACGTGATGGAGCGGCGCCTGTCGCTGCCGTCGCGTCACTGAGCGGGCTGGGGCGCGGGCGGCGGCTTGGGCGCCTCGACGTTGAGCGGGCGGCCCGTTTCGAGCAGCGTCTTGAGCCCGGCCAGGATCAGCGGCCAGCCGTTGCGGCCGCCTTGCAGGATCTGCGCGTCCACGGGCTCCTGATGCAGCTCGCTGACCGTCAGCCGCACCGCCTCGTCGCCCAGCGCGTCGACCTGCCATGTGACCACGACCTCGGGTAGCTGGCGGAACGCCTCCAGCCATTCCACGCGCCACGTCACCGACAGCCGGTAGGGCGGCTCGGCGGCCAGCACCACGCCCTGCGAATCCACCTTGCCGTCCTCCATCCGCAGCACGAACGGGCTGCCCGGCTGCCAGTCCGATTCCACGCGGCGCCCAAAGAAGTAGCGTACGCTCTGGGCCGGGTCGGTCAGCGCCTGCCAGACCTGTTCCGGCGTGGCGGCGATATAGGTGACGACGATGGTCTGCGGGGTGGTCATGGAGGCGTCTCCCTGCGTGGAAGGTGGCGCCTATTATGCGCTTGGCGGGGGGTGTGGGGGAGGGGGTGATACCGGCAGGATGCGGGGTTTGGCGCGCGATTTGGTGCGCTGGCGCGCTTCCGCGGCCCCTCTCCCGCGGGCGGGAGAGGGGCGCAAACCAGAGGTAGCGAACGTCCTCAGGCCTGCGAGGTTTCGGCAATGCGCCTGGCGATGTGGTCCAGCGCGTCTTCCACCTGGTCGATCAGGATCAGGCACAGGTCGCCGGGCTGCAGGCGGGCCAGGGCCGTGTCGATGGCCAGGTACTCGCCGCGGATTTCCTCGGTGTGGCGAGTGCGTTGCGCGCCCACCAGCCCCTCGCGCAGCAGCGCCAGCACTTCGCCGTCCTCGCGGCCGCGCTGGCACTGGTCCTGGTACAGCACGACCTCGTCGAACACGCCGCCCAGGATCTGCGTCTGCTTGCGGATGTCCTCGTCGCGGCGGTCGCCGGCGCCGCTGATCACCACCACGCGCTTGTTCGAGCGCATGGTCTGCACGGCGTTGCACAGCGCCTGGATCGCGTCGGGGTTGTGGCCGTAGTCGGCAATCAGCGTGGCGCCCTTGTAGTCGAACACGTTGAAGCGGCCCGGCGCCGTGGCGGCGTCGCTCACGAACGTGGCCAGCGCGCGGCGGATCACGTTCCAGTCGATGCCCAGTGCCCAGGCGGCGGCGATCGACGACATCGCGTTTTCCACCTGGAAGCCGATCGAGCCATTGCGCGTGAGCGGAATGTCGGCCAGCGCAAACCGCACGCTGGTCTCGCCTTCGGTGGCCACGATCTCGGCGCCTTCCACGAACACCACGCGCTTGCCCTGGGCGCGGTGCAGCGCCATCGTCGGCAGGCCGGCGTCATGGGCGAAGAACGTGACTGACCCCGGGCAGGCGTCGGCCATGCGGGCGACCATCGGGTCGGCGGCGTTCAGCACGGCCATGCCGTGCGGCGCCACGTTCTGGACGATCACGCTCTTCAGCACGGCCAGGTCCTCGACGGTGCTGATGAACGACAGGCCCAGGTGGTCGCCTTCGCCCACGTTGGTCACCACGGCCACGTCGCAGCGGTCGAAGGCCAGGCCCTCGCGCAGCAGGCCGCCACGGGCCGTCTCGAACACGGCGGCGTCCACGTCGGGATGCAGCAGCACGTTGCGGGCGCTGCGCGGGCCGCTGCAGTCGCCGGTGTCGATCCGCTGACCCTGGATGTACACGCCGTCGGTGCCGGTCATGCCCATGCGCAGGCCGTTGGAGGCCAGGATATGGGTGATCAGCCGCACGGTCGTGGTCTTGCCGTTGGTGCCCGAGACGGCCACCACGGGGATGCGGCCATCGTCGCCATCGGCAAACATGGTCGAGATGATGGCCTCGCCCACGGCGCGGCCCTTGCCGTACGACGGCTGCAGGTGCATGCGCAGCCCCGGCGCGGCGTTCACCTCGACGATGCCGCCGGCCTGTTCCTCGAACGGCTTGAGCATCGTCTCGCACACGGCGTCCACGCCGCAGATGTCCAGCCCCACCATCTGGGCCGCCGCCACGGCGCGCGCGGCGATGTCCGGGTGGACGTCGTCGGTCACGTCGGTGGCGCTGCCGCCCGTCGACAGGTTGGCGTTGTTCCGCAGCACCACGCGCACGCCCTTGGCCGGCACGGCGTCGGCGGACAGGCCCTGCTTGGCCAGCGTGGCCAGCGCGATGTCGTCGAAGCGGATCTTGGTCAGCGACGTGGCATGGCCCTCGCCCCGGCGCGGGTCGCGGTTCACTTCCTCCACGAGCTGGCGCACCGTGTGCGTGCCATCGCCAATCACCTGCGGCGGGTCGCGGCGGGCCGCGGCCACCAGGTGCTTGCCGACGACCAGCAGCCGGAAGTCGTGGCCGGGGATGTAGCGCTCGACCAGCACGTCCGACGAGATGTCGGCCGCCACTTCATAGGCCGTCATCACTTCCTCGCGCGTGCGGATGCGCACCGCCACGCCCTTGCCCTGGTTGCCGTCGCGCGGCTTGACCACCACCGGGCCGTTGATTTCCTGCGCGGCGGCCCAGGCTTCCTCTGCGCTGGTCACCGACCGGCCCAGTGGCACCGGCACGCCGGCCGCGTGCAGCAGGCTCTTGGTCAGTTCCTTGTCCTGCGCGATCGATTCCGAGACCGCGCTGGTCATGTCGGTCTCGGCGGCCTGGATGCGGCGCTGCTTGCTGCCCCAGCCAAACTGGACCATCGAGCCCTGCGTCAGGCGCCGGTACGGGATGCCGCGCGCCACGGCGGCGTAGACGATAGAGCCGGTGCTGGGCCCCAGGCGCACGTCCTCGTCCAGCTCGCGCAGGCGGTGCAGCGCATCGTCCAGGTCGAACGGCTTGTCGTCGCGCGCGGCCAGGCAAAGCTGCTCGGCCAGCTCGAAGGCCAGCCGGCCCACTTCTTCCTCGCTGTACTGCACCACCACCTGGTAGGTGCCCGGTTCCAGCGTCGGCGCGGCGTGGCTGAACGTTACCGGGCAGCCGGCGGCGGCCTGCAGGCCCAGCGCGGCGGCTTCCAGCGCGTGGGCCATCGAGGGCGAGCCGGCTTCGTCGTCGGGGCGCATCGGCGGAATGGCCGGAAAGCGCGCCCGCAGGCGATCCTCGAAGCCGGGCAGTTCGGCCAGCAGGTGCGATTGGTCCGAACAGGCCACGATGGCTTCGATGGCGGTATGCCGGCACCAGAGATTCGGGCCACGCAGAGCCCGGATACGAGAGACTTCCATAGAATCGTTTGTCCGTTGTTCTTCGGGCCGGGATCAGGCGCGGCGTCCGCTGCGGCCCATCCACTGGTGCACCTGCTCGACGGTGGACTCCGGGGAGCCCTCGTCGCACTGCAGGACCAGCAGGTCGCCCGCCACAAGCTGCGACAGCGCGGCTTCCACCGCGGCGCGGCGCGCGCCTTCGTCGATGATCTTGGTCACGCGGCGGCCTTCGTAGAGGCCCTTCTTGACCAGCGCGCGGGCCTCGGCGTCGGGCAGGTCGCGGCGCACGCTGTGGTCCTCGCACAGGAACACGCGATCGAACGACTTGCCGATGACCTTGCCCTGCTGCACCAGGTCTTCGTCGCGGCGCTGCACGCCGGCGCCGAACACCAGCATGCGGCGCTCGGCCGGAAAGCGGTCCAGCGCGGCGGCCAGCGCTTCCAGCGCGGGGGCGTTGTGGGCGTCGTCGACGATCACCATGGCGCCCTGGCGCTCGAACATCGTGAAGCGGCCCGGCACGTCCACCTGGCCCACGTCGAACGTGACGATGCCGGCGCGGATGAGGTCGTTGGAGATGCCGAGCGCCCAGCCCGTGGCCACGGCGGCCAGCACGTTGTCGATCTGGAAGGCGACGCGGCCCGCGTAGGTCAGCGGAATGGCCGACACGTCGGTCAGCGCGGTCTCGCTGCCGCCGGTGGCCATGACCACCTTGCCTTCGCGCACGAATACGGCGCGCTTGCCGGCCGCGCGATGGGCGACGATGGCGGGCAGGTCGGCGGACAGGCCGAAGAAGATCACGTCGCCATCGCACAGCTCGGCCATCTCGACCAGGCGCGCGTCGGCGGCGTTCAGCACGGCGGCGCCGGTCTTCAGCACCACGTCCACCTGGGTACGCAGCACGCTGTACATGCGGTCCGCGTCCTCGACGTAGTAGTCGCCCAGGTGGTCGGGCTGGCCGAAGTTGGTCACCACGCCCACCTGGCAGCGGTCGTAGGGCAGGCCCTGCGACAGGATCATGCCGCTGTCGTTCTCGAACACCGCGGCTTCCACCGCGCGGTTCATCAGGATGCGGTGGCCGGCTTCCCAGCTCGCGCGCTCGCCCAGGTCGCCTTTCTCCACCTGGCGGCGGTCCAGGAACAGGCCGTCGCTGCAGGCCAGGCCGGTGTGCTTGCCCGATAGCTGCAGCAGCCGCGCCACGAGCTTGGCCACCACGGTCTTGCCGTTGGTGCCGGTGATGCCCACCACCGGGATGCGGCCGTCATCGTCCACGCCGTTGCGCGACGGGAACAGGTGGTCGACGATGGCGCGGCCCACGGGGCGCGGCTCGCCGTCGGCGGGTTTGATGTGCATCAGCAGGCCGGGGCCGGCGTTGACCTCGACGATGGCGCCGCGCTGGTCGGCCAGCGGACGCGAGATGTCCTCGGCCACCAGGTCCACGCCGGCGATGTCCAGCCCGACGATGCGGGCGGCCAGCGCCGCATGCGCGGCCACGCTGGGGTGCACGCGGTCGGTCACGTCGAACGCCACGTTGCCGTTGCGCTGGATCAGCACGGTGCGGCCCTCGGGCGGCACGGCGCTGCCATCGGCATAGCCCTGGCGCTTCAGTTCCAGCCGCGCGGCCGAATCCAGCCGCACGCGGTTCAGCGGGTGGTCCTCGGTGCTGCCACGGCGCGGATCGGAGTTGATCTGCGATTCGATCAGCTCGTCGATGGTCTGGCGGCCGTCACCCACGACCGACGCGGTCTCGCCCATCGCGCAGGCGACCATGCGGCCGCCGACGATCAGCAGGCGGTGCTCGTTGCCGGGCACGAAGCGCTCGACGATCACGCCGTTGCCTTCCTCGATGGCAACGCCGTAGGCGGTTTCCACTTCCTCGCGCGTCATCAGGTTCGTGAACACGCCGCGGCCGTGGTTGCCGTCGTAGGGCTTGACCACCACGGGCACGCCGATGCTTTCGGCGGCGTCCCAGGCGTCCTCGGGGCTTTCGACCATGCGGCCTTCCGGCACCGGCACGCCGCACGATTCCAGCAGCGTCTTGGTCAGGTCCTTGTCGCGCGAGATCGATTCGGCGATGGCGCTCGTGCGGTCGGTCTCGGCCGTCCAGATGCGGCGCTGGCGCGCGCCGTAGCCAAGCTGCACCAGGTTGCCGTCGGACAGCCGGATCGACGGGATGTCGCGGTCGTCGGCGGCGTCGACGATGCAGGCCGTGCTGGGGCCCAGGCAGTGTTCGTCGACCAGGCGGCGCAGGTGGTCCACGGCCGCGGGGACGTCGAACGGCCGGTCCTCGATGGCGGCCATGACCAGGTCGCGCGCGGTGAACAGCGCCGCGCGCGTGACCTCTTCATGCCAGGCGCGCACGATGACCTTGTAGACGCCGCGTACCGGCGTCTCGCGCGCCTTGCCAAACCCGCCGGGCATGCCGGCCAGGTTCTGCAGTTCGAGCGTGACGTGTTCCAGGATGTGGCCCGGCCAGGTGCCTTCCTTCAGCCGCATCAGGAAGCCGCCGCGCACGCCAGGGCTGCAGCGGTGCTCGATCAGCGTGGGCAGCCAGGCCGACAGGCGTTCGTAGAAACCGGGAATCTTGTTGGACGGAAAGTCCTCCAGTTCGCCGATGTCGACCCATGCCTCCAGCACCGGCCGATATGTCCACATATTCGGGCCGCGCAGCGACATGACATCGAAAATCTCAATGTCCTTCTTTTTCATTGCATTTGCTTGAGGCAGTGGGCGAGTGCCCGAGAAATGGAAGCCTAACCTTTCAATAACGTTACTGTAGCCTCAGGGTTGACCCTCGGTTATCCCTTTTGAGACGGGTAACGCATTGTGCAGCGCACCAAGACGCCCGCTTGTTTGCGTTATGTATACTTGCGGGCAAAATTGCGGGCCGCCAGCCTGGCTGACCGCTTAAATTGTTTCAAGTTATGTCCGTATTTGATCCATTTTTGGGCTTGCGGACGCGCTTTTATCGCTTTTTGCGCCAACAATGACCCAGTCCTCCCCGTCTGCTTCCACCCAACCCGGCCCGCATGGTCCCTGGGCTGCCGAACTCGGCGCCGGCCTGCTGCCCGGGGAAACCGTCCTGGCCGGGCTGATGCTGGACCTGGACGCAAGGCTGCATTTTACCCAAGGGTGGCTGGTTGTGACGGATCGTCGTCTGATCTCTCGCGCCCCGGGTGAAAAAGACCTGCGAAGCTGGGAAATCGGCCCCGGCCTGACCCTGACCCATGGCGACCACGCCGGCGTGGGCACGCTGGAGCTGGCCGACGGCCCGATCCGGCTGGCAAGCTGGCGCTACACGCTTGGTTACAATCCTGACGCATTGCGGCTGGCCGACCAGTTCGACGCGCGCCGCGACACGCTCGCCACTGGCCATGCCGCCGTGCCCGATGCCGATGTCTGTCCCACCTGCAAGGCGCCGATTCCGCCGGGCGAGGAACAGTGCCCGCAATGCAGCCGCGAGCTGGAGACCCCGCCGTCGACGTGGGCGCTGCTGCGGCTGTGGCGCTTTGCCCGGCCGTACCGCTGGCAACTGGCCGGCGGCTTCATGCTGCTGTTGCTGGGCACGGCCGCCACGCTGGTGCCGCCGTACCTGACCATGCCGCTGATGGACAAGGTTCTGATTCCTTATCAGAACGGCCTGCCGATCGACTACGACCTCGTCAAGCTGTACCTGGCCGGCCTGCTCGGCGCCTCGCTGGTGGCCTGGGCGCTGGGCTGGGCCCGCACCTACCTGCTGGCGCGCGTGTCCGAGCGCATCAGCGCCGACCTGCGCACCACCACCTACGAACACCTGCTGAAGCTGTCGCTCGAATACTTCGGCGGCAAGCGCACGGGCGACCTGATGGCGCGGATCGGCTCCGAGAGCGACCGCATCAGCGTGTTCCTGTCGTTGCACCTGCTCGATTTCGCCACCGATGTGCTGATGATCGCGATGACGTCCATCATCCTGATCTCCATCAACCCGTGGCTGGCGCTGGTCACGCTGGTGCCGCTGCCGTTCATCGCGTGGATGATCCACCTGGTGCGCGACCGCCTGCGCCACGGCTTCGAGAAGATCGACCGCATCTGGTCCGAAATCACCAACGTGCTGGCCGACACCATCCCGGGCATCCGCGTGGTCAAGGCGTTCGCGCAGGAAAAGCGCGAGGTCGTGCGGTTCCGCGAGGCCAATCGCCACAATCTGGCCATCAACGACCGTGTCAACGCGGTGTGGTCGCTGTTCACGCCCACCGTCACGCTGCTGACCGAGGTGGGCCTGCTGGTGGTGTGGATCTTCGGTATCTGGCAGGTCAGCCACAATGCGATCACGGTGGGCGTGCTGGTGGCATTCCTGACCTATATCAGCCGCTTCTACACGCGGCTGGACTCGATGAGCCGCATCGTGTCGGTCACGCAGAAGGCGGCGGCCGGCGCCAAGCGGATCTTCGACATCCTCGACCATGTGTCCAGCGTGCCCGAGCCGCAGAAGCCCGTGCATCTGGAGAATGTACGAGGCGCCATCGAAATGCGCGACCTTGGCTTCCGCTATGGCAATCGCGCCGTGATTCGCGGCCTGGACCTGACGATCGCGCCCGGCGAAATGATCGGGCTGGTGGGCCACAGCGGATCGGGCAAGAGCACGCTGGTCAACCTGATCTGCCGCTTCTACGACGTTTCCGAGGGGGCGATCCGGGTGGACGGGGTTGATATCCGCTCGCTGCCGGTGTCCGAGTTCCGTCGCAATATCGGGCTGGTGCTGCAGGAGCCGTTCCTGTTCTTCGGCACCATCGCGGACAACATCGCCTACGGCAAGCCGGACGCCACGCGCGAGGAAATCATCGCGGCGGCCCGCGCGGCGCATGCCCATGAATTCATCCTGCGGCTGCCGCATGGCTATGACTCGCTGGTCGGCGAACGCGGCCAGGCGCTGTCCGGCGGCGAGCGCCAGCGCATCTCGATCGCCCGGGCGCTGCTGATCGACCCGCGCATCCTGATCATGGACGAGGCGACGTCGTCGGTGGACACCACCACGGAGAAGGAAATCCAGAAGGCGCTGGACAACCTCGTACAGGGCCGCACCACGATTGCCATCGCGCACCGGCTGTCCACGCTGCGCAAGGCCGACCGGCTGGTGGTGATGGACCGCGGCCAGATCGTCGAAGTGGGCAGCCACGACGAATTGCTCGCGCGCGAAGGCGCCTACTACAAGCTGTATCAGGCGCAGGCGCGCAACGTCGACGCGGAAGCGGACGAGCCCGGCACGGGCGAGCGCGCCGAGACGGCGGAGCCGGTCAGTGCCCAGTAATCGATCATTTGAGCAAACGGCTATGCAGACGCCCGATTTCACCCTGACCCGCAACCGCCTCGGCAAGCTGGTGCTGACCACGGCCGATGGCACGCCGCACGAGGGCGTGGTGCCGGTGCGCGCCTTCCCGATCTCGGCGGCCGACGACGGCGTCGGCATGATGAGCACCGACGGCCACGAACTGGCCTGGATTCCCCGGCTCGACGCCTTGCCGGGCCCGACGCGCCAGCTGATCGAGGAGGAACTGGCATCGCGCGAGTTCATGCCCGAAATTCAGAAGATTCTGGGCGTGTCGACCTATGCGACGCCGAGCACGTGGACCGTGCAGACGGACCGCGGCCAGACCGACCTCGTGCTGCGCGGCGAGGAGGACATCCGCCGGCTCACCGGGACCTGCCTGTTGATCTCGGACAGCCACGGCATCCACTACCTGATCCGCGACCAGCTTGCGCTAGACAAGCCCAGCCGCAAGATCCTGGACCGGTTTCTCTGACCGCCGGCCGGACGACCGCACCAGCCGGGGTAGCCTGGCCAACGAAAACGGCACGCCTGGGCGTGCCGTTTTTTCTGGAGCGTGCGGGCGCTCAGTGCAGGACGGACGGGGCGTCGTCGTCGTCCTCGCCGTCCCAGTCCTCGTACTCGATCGACGATTCGGGCGCCATGTCCCAGACCATCGAATGGAAGCGGATGGTGAACCATTCGCGGAACATGTCGAGCGTCAGGGTCTCGGGCCACACCGAGTCGTCGAACCACTCGCCGAGCATGAATTCGAAGAAGTACTGCCAGCGCTTCTCGACCCAGCGCAGGGCGTTCTCGGACGTGTCGGCCACCTCGTCGGGCAGCAGGAAGACGCTGGCATCGTCCCGCACGTCGTCGAGCGTCAGCGTCGGCACGGGTTCGGGATCCACGGCCTGGATCCAGTCCAGGAACGGCTGCTCGGGCAGCAGCATGACCATGGACCGGTTGACGGTGAAGCGGGGGTGTTCGGACATGAAGGCGGGAAGGTGAGAACGACGGGCCTATTGTAGCGCCCAGTCGCCAGCACGCCGCGATGGATTCGGATTGTCATCGGATTGACCGCCCGCATGGCATCGGGCGGTTTCAGAAAAATCCGATTCCTCGCACATGGGCGAGCGGTTCAAATCGCGCGGCCGTCTTCTGCACGGCATCCCGACCCGCAGAACCAAGGAAAACACCATGCAATTCAACAGAGCCGTATTGGCGGGGCTGGCGACAGCCGCCGCGATGGCCACGCCGCTGACCGCATTCGCGCACGGCACGATGGAACTTCCGGCCAGCCGCGTGCTGACCTGCTACAGCGAAGGCGCCGAACAGCCCAAGTCCGGCGCCTGCCAGGCTGCCCGGGCCGTGGGCGGCGCGCAGCAGTTCTACGACTGGAACGGCGTCCGGCAGGGCAGCGCCGCCGGCAACCACAAGGCATTCGTCGCCGATGGCGAGCTGTGCTCGGGCGGATCGGCCAGCTTCCGCGGGCTGGACCTCGCCCGGCTGGACTGGCCGCAGACGTCCATCGTCCCGACGGCGTCCGGCGACTACACGTTCGTCTGGCGCGCCACGGCCCGCCACGCCACCCAGTACTTCAAGTACTACATCACCCGCGACGACTGGGACCCGGGCGTGCCGCTGCGCTGGCAGGATCTTGAGGAATTTGCGACGGTCACCGGCGCGCAGGCCACCGAGGAGGGCGGCCGCTACCGGATGAACGTGCAGCTCCCCAAGGGCAAGAAAGGCAGCCACGTGATCTACAGCATCTGGCAGCGTAGCGACAGCCCGGAAGCGTTCTACGCCTGTGCCGACGTGCGGTTCCCGGGCGACGGCCTGCCGGTGCGTGAGATCGGCTGGGAAGACCAGGGCCCGCTGGCCGCGATGGGCGACCTAGTGGCCGGTACCAAGTTGACGTTCCGCGCGCTCGACAGCGCCGGCCGCGACTCTGGCAAGCATGTGCTCACCATCACCGCGAGCAATGCCCGGGCACGCACCTGGGCCTATCAGCTGGCCCAGAAGGTGAACGCGGAGTCGCAGATCTTCCGCATCGGCGAACTGCAGGCGCGCAACGGGGTCTCGAACATCGTGCCGCTGCAGTCGGCCACGGCGAACCGTGTGTACCTGGGCAAGTCCTACCCCGGTTACCGCTTCGAGATCGACAAGGAAGCGCCCAGCGCCAGCGGCCGGTCCGGCGGTGGCGGACAGGCGGCCACGGGCCAGGTCGACGGCCGCGCGCTGGACACGTGGCGTGAAGGCCCGACCTATGAAATCGGTCAGGCCGTGACCTATCAGGGCCGGCGCTACGTCTGCCTGCAACGCCATACGGCGTGGCGCGGTGCAGGATGGAGCCCTGCCGTGACGCCGGCATTGTGGCGTGTGATTCGCTAAGTGTTGTTTTTTCGCCGGAAGCTGCAGGGATCGGTTCCGATTTCTACAGTTTTCGGCGAAAAATGCCGTCATTGTTCAGACACGGGGTCAGGAGCCGTCTGATGAGCTTTACCTTTCTCCCGCCCGGCGATGCGTTCATGCCGACCATGACGGAACGCTTTGCCGAAGCGGACAAAATCGAAGATCGCGCCGCGCGCTGGACCGCGCAGGCGGAAATCGCCCTCGATACGGGCGACATGTACCTGGTGGGCCTGGTGCTGTTCAAGGCAATCCAGGAATACGGCGTGGATGCGTTCGCCACCCACTCGGGCGAACCGCACGCGCGCCTGCAGCGGCTGTGGATGCCGGGCATGATCGGCTCGGTCGACAACGCGCGGCACCTGTACGGCCACCTGGGCGTGAGCCTGCCGGTAGACCGCTACTACGCCGCCCGGCTGCAGAGCATGCCGATGGACGGCGCGGCGGTGCACTGACCGGCGCCGCCGGCCGCGCATCGACCAAAGAAAAACGGGCCGCAAGGGCCCGTTTGTTCATGGCCCCGGACGTGCGGCATGTCCGGGGTAGGTGTGTTTGGTGGAGCCGGCGGGAATCGAACCCGCGTCCGCAAGCCCTCCACAGAGAGTTCTACATACTTAGTTCTGTCATTTGATTTAACCGCACCATCGCGGACGAACACGCTCTGTTACGGCGAGTCACTTGGTTTTCGTCCCCGCAGTCGTGACACCGACGGGGCTTATCTGACGTAAATGACCTCGCTGGTTCTTGCGAACCCTAGCCCGTCAGCGAGCCAGTGCGAGGACGGCGGCCCTTAGGCTGCCAGTGCGTAACGTTCGTCGTTAGCAGTTATTGCATTCCCATTGATTAACGAGGTGACGGGTCCTCGGTATGCCCTCCACTGCTTTGCAACCCACGTCGAAACCAGGTCGGCCCCAAGTGCGTAGTCAAACGCGAAAGAAAACGGATTGTACCCGGTTTCGACGCCGCTGGCGCGCCGGGGTTCCCTGACCTGAACTGGGGGCTCAGGCCAGCAATGCAAGCAGTTCCGAGGGGTGATGGATCAGGTAGTCGGCGCCCCAGGTATCGGGCGGCTCGGCGTCGCCGCAGTAGCCGTAGGCCGCCGATACCGTGGCCATGCCGGCGGCCTTGCCGGCCTGGATGTCGCGCAGGTCGTCGCCGACGTACAGGCAGCGGCCGGGCGCCACGCCGCTCAGTTCGGCCGCATGGAGCAGCGGCGCAGGGTGGGGCTTGGCGTGCGGCGTGGTGTCGCCGCTGACCACGGCGGCGGCGCGCGGCGCCAGGCCGATGGCGGCGACCAGCGGCACCGTGAACCGGGCGATCTTGTTCGTGACGATGCCCCACGGCACGCCGGCCGCCTCCAGCTTCGCCAGCACGTCGTCCATGCCGTCGAACAGCCGCGTATGCACGGCGATATCGGCCTCGTAGTAGTTCAGGAACGTATCGCGCAGGGCCGGGAATTCGGGGTCCTCGGGTCGCTTGCCGAACGCCGCGCCAATCAGCCCGCGGGCGCCGTGCGATGCCACGGGGCGCAGCTTCTCGTAGGCAACCGGCGCCATGCCATGCTCGACGACGAGCCGGTTGGCGGCTGCTGCCAGGTCGGGGGCCGTGTCGGCCAGCGTGCCATCGAGGTCAAAGAAAACCGCGTCGAACTTCGCCATCGTCAAGCCACCTTCCGGAACGCCATCATGTAGTTGACGTCGGTGTCGCGGCTCAGCGAATAGATCTGCGTCAAAGGGTTGTAGGTCATGCCGCGCATCTCGACCAGGTCCAGCCGCGCGTTGCGGGCAAAGCGGGCCATTTCGGAAGGCGTGATGAACTTGTCGTAGTCATGCGTGCCGCGCGGCAGCATGTTGAGCATGTATTCCGCGCCGACGATGGCCAGCAGGTACGCCTTCAGGTTGCGGTTGATCGTCGAGAAGAACACGTAGCCTCCGGGTTTGACCAGCGTCGTGCAGGCGCGGACGATCGACTGCGGGTCCGGCACGTGCTCGAGCATTTCCATGCAGGTCACCACGTCCACGCTGGCCGGCGCGCGCGCGGCCAGGTCTTCCACGGCGATTTCCTCGTAGGTGACGGCCACGCCCGATTCCAGGCTGTGCAGGTCGGCCACCTTCAGCGCCTTGGTGGACAGGTCGATGCCCCGCACCGTCGCGCCCAGGCGCGCCATGCTTTCGGACAGGATGCCGCCGCCGCAGCCGACGTCAATCACCTGCTTGCCGGCCAGCCGCGCGATGCCGTCGATCCAGCCCAGCCGCAGCGGGTTCAGGTCGTGCAGCGGCTTGAATTCGCTGTTCGGGTCCCACCAGCGGTGCGCCAGTTCGCTGAACTTGTCGATCTCTTTGGGATCGGCGTTGCGGCCCGTAGGGGCGGGAGAGGTCAGGGAGGTGGAAAGCGACATCGTATGCGCCGGTCTTCGCGGCGGGTCGTATGAGAAGGCTGCGGCAACTGTACCAAAAAAACCGGCCCGCGCCGAATGCGGCCGGCCGCCCGGCGGCTGGCGACGGGCGAAAAAAAGCCCAGCTTGCGCTGGGCTTTTCTGCATCGGAGAGGATCCGATTAACGTGCGCTGCGGGTGCCGACCACTTCGACTTCCACGCGGCGGTTCGGCTGCTGGCAGGCGATCTGCGCGGTGCGGTTGCCCTTGCACGACTTCGGATCGACCTTCAGCTGGCGCTTGCCCTTGCCTTCGGTGTACACACGGTTGGCTTCGACGCCCTTGCTCACCAGGTACGCCTTGACCGATTCAGCACGACGGATCGACAGGCGATCGTTGTACTTGTCCGAACCGAACGAGTCGGTGTGGCCAACGGCGATGATGACTTCCAGCGTGATGCCTTGCAGCTTCGAGACCAGGTCGTCCAGCTTGGCCTTGCCTTCGGGCTTCAGAACAGCCTTGTCGAAGTCGAACAGGGTGTCAGCTGCGAAAGTGACCTTCTCGCTCGAGACAACCGGCGGAGCAACCGGAGTCGGTGCCGGAGCCGGTGCAGCGGCCGGAGCCAGTGCGCCATCGCACAGGGCGTTTGCCGTTGCCGGGGTCCAGGAGCTGTCGCGCCAGCAGAGCTCGTTCGTGCCATTCTTCCACACGTACTCGCTCGTACCGTTGCCCCAGTTATCGTTCACGGCCTTCTTTTCGTAGGGGACGGACTGGGCTTGAGCGGATGCAGCCATTACTGCGGTAGCTGCAACGAGCGCGAGCTTGGCAAATTTTTTCATATTTCTCCTCTCAGGATGAGATCACCGCAGGGTTACTGCGAGCAAATGGACGAAAACAAGTCATACATTCTTCGGAGTATAACATTCTCGATGTGGTGGATGCTCCACTTCGAACAATGTCTGGCTCTTCGCTGGGGAATTGTGCCACAAGGCTCGTTTCCTAAGAAGTAAATATATTCGATTCAACCACGTGGTTTTGGGCCTGTGGTGTTTGTGCAACATCGCTCTTGCGGTGCCTGCAAACCCTTGTCCTGTATGGGTTGCAGGGCGTCGGGGGGTGGCGCGCCGCGCGTCGGGCGGGCCCCGCAGGGGGCGGTTCGGACGGGGGCGGAGAGGGGTTCCGCGCGTGTTAGAATGCCATGTTCGCCCGTCGCCGGCAGGGGCCTTCCCGCGCCGCCGGATGCCGGGCTATTTGCTTAAACCCGCCGCATAAACCACGCCGCAATGGATCAATTCGCCAAAGAAACTCTTCCGGTCTCGCTGGAAGAGGAAATGCGCCGTTCATACCTCGATTACGCGATGAGCGTGATCGTGGGGCGCGCGCTGCCCGATGTCCGGGACGGCCTGAAGCCGGTGCACCGGCGCGTGCTCTTTGCGATGCATGAGCTGAACAATGACTGGAACCGGGCCTACAAGAAATCGGCCCGTATCGTCGGTGATGTGATTGGTAAGTACCACCCGCACGGCGATACGGCCGTGTACGACACCATCGTCCGCATGGCGCAGAACTTCTCGCTGCGTTATATGCTGGTCGACGGCCAGGGTAACTTCGGCTCGGTGGACGGGGATAACGCCGCGGCGATGCGTTATACCGAAATCCGCCTGGCGAAGATCGCCCATGAAATGCTTCACGATATCGACAAGGAAACTGTCGATTTCGAACCGAACTATGACGGTTCGGAGAAAGAGCCGGGTATTTTGCCGGCGCGTATTCCGAATTTGCTGATCAATGGTTCGTCGGGTATTGCCGTGGGTATGGCCACGAATATCCCGCCGCATAACCTCAATGAAGTCGTCGACGCCTGCCTGCATCTGCTTGGTAATCCCGAGGCGACGGTCGACGAGCTGATCGAACTGGTGCCGGCGCCCGATTTTCCGACCGCCGGCATTATCTATGGCATCCAGGGTGTGCGCGAGGGCTACCGCACCGGCCGCGGCCGGGTGGTCATGCGCGCGCGCACGCACTTCGAGGATATCGACCGCGGCCAGCGCCAGGCGATCATCGTCGACGAACTGCCGTACCAGGTGAACAAGCGGACGCTGCTGGAGCGGATCGCGGAGCTGGTCACAGAGAAGAAGATCGAGGGCATCTCGGACATCCGCGACGAATCTGACAAGTCAGGCATGCGCGTGGTGATCGAACTGAAGCGCAACGAGGTGCCCGAGGTTGTGCTGAACAACCTATATAAGAACACCCAGCTGCAGGACACGTTCGGCATGAACATGGTGGCGCTGGTCGACGGCCAGCCGCGCCTGCTGAACCTGAAGCAGATGCTGGACGCCTTTCTGTCGCATCGCCGCGAAGTGGTGACGCGCCGCACGGTGTTCGAACTGCGCAAGGCCCGCGAGCGCGGCCACGTGCTGGAAGGCCTGGCCGTGGCGCTGGCCAACATCGACGAGTTCATCGCGATCATCAAGGCCGCGCCGACGCCGCCGCTGGCCAAGCAGGAACTGATGGCCAAGCCGTGGGATTCGGGCCTGGTCCGCGAGATGCTGTCGCGTGCCGAAAGCGACACCGCGGGCGGCCGTGCGTCTTACCGTCCCGATGGCCTGCCGGCCGTGTTCGGCATGCAGCCGGATGGCCTGTACCGGTTGTCGGACGGGCAGGCGCAGGAAATCCTGCAAATGCGACTCCAGCGCCTCACGGGGCTGGAGCAGGACAAGATCGTGCAGGAGTACCGCGAGGTCATGGGCCTGATCGCGGACCTGCTGGACATCCTGGCGCGCCCGGAGCGCATCACGACGATCATCACCGAGGAACTGGGCGCCATCCGCGCCGAGTTTGGCGACGCCCGCCGCTCGCAGATCGAACTGAACGCCACCGAGCTCGACATGGAGGACCTGATCACCCCGCAGGACATGGTGGTCACGCTGTCCCACTCGGGCTACATGAAGAGCCAGCCGATTTCCGAGTACCGTGCGCAGAAGCGTGGCGGCCGCGGCAAGCTGGCCACGGCGACCAAGGAAGACGACTGGATCGACACGCTGTTCGTGGCCAACACCCACGACTACATCCTGTGCTTCTCGAACCGCGGCCGGCTGTACTGGCTGAAGGTCTACGAGGTGCCGCAGGGCTCGCGCAACTCGCGCGGCCGGCCAATCGTCAACATGTTCCCGCTGGCCGACGGCGAGAAGATCAATGTGATCCTGCCGGTGCGCCAGTTCGACGCCGAGCATTTCGTGTTCATGGCCACCGCGCGCGGCACGGTCAAGAAGACGGTGCTGACCGATTTCTCGAACCCGCGCAAGGCCGGCATCATCGCCGTGGACCTGGACGAGGGCGACTTCCTGATCGGTGCCGCCATCACCGACGGCCAGCATGACGTGATGCTGTTCTCGGACGCCGGCAAGGCCGTGCGGTTCGACGAGAACGACGTGCGTCCGATGGGCCGTCAGGCCCGCGGCGTGCGCGGCATGAACCTCGACGAAGGGCAGGCCGTCATCGCCATGCTCGTGGCGCCGGCAGAGACTGCCGATGCTGAAACTGCCGACGGCGTGCCGGCCATCGGCAGCGTGCTGACCGCCACCGAGAATGGCTACGGCAAGCGCACGCCGATCTCGGAATACACTCGACATGGCCGCGGCACCAAGGGCATGATTGCGATCCAGACGAGCGAGCGCAACGGCCGCGTGGTGGCCGCCGCCCTGGTGTCGCCCGAGGACGAGATCATGCTGATCACCACGGGCGGCGTGCTGATCCGCACCCGCGTGGCGGAAATCCGCGAGATGGGCCGCGCCACCCAGGGCGTGACGCTGATCAACGTGGACGAAGGCACCAAGCTGTCGGGGCTGCAGCGCATCGTCGAGAGCGATGCCGACAGCAACGGCAACGGCGAGGACGACGAGCTGGCCCAGGACGCCGCGAGTGACGCCGCCACGGGCAGCGATACCGGCGCGGGCGCCACCGACGCGGACGCCAATTCGTAAATTGTTGCAACAACGGGACGACGGCCGGAACTCGCCAGACGGCCGTTCGGACTAAACCGGACGTATTTACCAGGGAGTCATAATGCTCAAAACCTATCGACGTATCGCTGTTCTGGCTGCTTTCGCTCCGATGATGATGCTGGCGCAAGGTGCGCACGCTCAGGAAGACAAGGACAAGACCGCGGCCATCAAGGAACTGCTGTCCGTCATGCAGGCCGACCAGGCCGTCAAGGGTCAGGCCGAGAACTGGCAGCAGGGCGCCAAGCAGGAAGCGCCGCTGGTGCTGGAGCAGGTCCTGGTCGAGAACAAGACGATGGACGACAAGAAGAAGCAGGCCGCCGTCGAGAAGCTCAAGAAGAACGGCGCCGTGCAGCGCATGGTGGACGGCGCGGGCACCGCGTTCAACACCGACGGCTTCCGCCAGGACGCCATCAAGGCGCACTACGATGCCTTCGGCAAGTACTACACGACGCAGGAAATCAAGGACCTGACCACGTTCCTGAAGTCGCCGACGGGCCAGAAGTTCATGCAGAACCAGGGCAAGGCCACGCAGGAAATCTGGGGCTCGATGATGCAGAAGTACGGTCCGCAGGTTGGCAAGTCGATGCGCGACGCCGCCGAGAAGGAAATCGCCGCCGCCGCGAAGTGATCGACGGCTGGCCTCTCCGGGCCCTGGCACGGAGAGGCCGACCCGCCCGGGTCCGCGCCGGACGCCCTGGTGTCCAAGGGGCGCGGGTTTTGGGCGATAATGGCTGCCTGGTGCAATCCGGCAGCCATTTTTCTTTTCCCCCTCCATGAACGATCCCCAGAATCCCGCCCTCGACGGCCTGCAACGATCGCTGGCCGAGCGCGTCTTCAATTTCTCGCCGGGCCCGGCCGCGCTGCCGACCGAAGTCCTGCAGCAGGCCGCCGCGGAAATGCTGTCGTGGCGAGGCACCGGGGTGTCGGTGATGGAGATGAGCCACCGCAGCAAGGAATTCGAAAGCATCCACCAGCAGGCGCTGGCGGACCTGCGCGAACTGCTGCACGTGCCGAAGAATTTCCGCATCCTGTTCCTGCAGGGCGGCGCCATCGGCGAGAACGGCATCGTGCCGCTGAACCTGGCGAATCGCGTCGATGCGTCGCGGCCGAAGACCGATTTCGTGGTCACCGGCACGTGGTCGGTCAAGACCGAGCAGGAAGCGCGCCGCTATGGCGAAGTCAACATCGCCGCGTCCAGCAAGGACCACAAGTGGCACAAGATTCCCGATGCCAGCACCTGGAAGCTGTCCGACGACGCGGCCTACGTGCACCTGTGCACGAACGAGACCATCGTCGGCGTGGAGTTTCAGGAGATCCCGGACATCGGCCAGACCGGCACCCATGACAAGGGCCGCATCGTCGTGGCCGACGCGTCGAGCCACATCCTTTCGCGCCCGATCGACTGGTCGCGCGTGCAGGTGGTCTACGGCGGCGCCCAGAAGAACATCGGTCCGGCCGGCGTGACGATCGTCATCGTGCGCGAAGACCTGATCGGCTTTGCCCATCCGCTCTGCCCGTCGGCGTTCAACTGGCGCCTGGTGGACGAGCACGACTCGATGTACAACACCCCGCCCACCTACGCGATCTACGTGGCGGGGCTGGTGTTCCAGTGGCTCAAGGCCCAGGGCGGCGTGGCCGCGATCGAGCAGCGCAACATCGCCAAGGCGCGCGCGCTGTACGACTTCCTGGACCAGAGCGACTTCTACCGCAACGAAATCGATCCCGGCAGCCGCTCGCGCATGAACGTACCGTTCTTCCTGCGCGACGAATCGCGCAACGAAGCGTTCCTGACCCAGGCGCGCGCGAACGGCCTGGTACAGCTCAAGGGCCACAAGTCCGTGGGCGGCATGCGCGCCAGCATCTACAACGCGATGCCACTCGAAGGTGTGACCGCGCTGATTGAATTCATGCGCGAATTCGAGCGCACCGCCGCCTGACGGCGGTGCTTTCTGCCGGGCGCGCGCCACGCGGGTCCGGCAACAGCCCAGACTTTCCGAGGCCGTGCCATGCGCGGCCCATAGGCCTATGACAGAGCAAGACAAGTCCGGCGCGCAGGCCCCGGACACCGACAACGCCGCCCCGAGCCCGCAGGAGCAGGCCCTCTCGGCAGACCTGGCGCCGCTGCGCGACCAGATCGACGCCGTGGACCGCGAACTGCTGGCGCTGCTGAACCGCCGCGCCCAGCTTGCGCTGGACGTGGGCGAGGTCAAGAAGAAGTACGGCGCGCCGGTGTTCCGCCCCGAGCGCGAGCTGCAGGTGATCCGCAAGGTGCAGGGCGCCAATCCGGGCCCGCTGCTGGGCGAGAGCGTCGCGTCGATCTGGCGCGAGGTGATGTCGGCCTGCCGCGGCCTGGAGAAGCCGCTGGAGATCGCGTTCCTGGGCCCGGCCGGCACGTTCTCCGAGCAGGCGCTGTATGCCCACTTCGGGCATGAGGTCCACGGGGTGCCGGTGCCGAGCATCGACGAGGTCTTCCGCGCCGTGGAAGCCGGCACGGTCGAATATGGCGTGGTGCCCGTGGAGAATTCCACCGAGGGCGCCGTGTCGCGCACGCTGGACCTGTTCCTGCAGACGTCGCTGAAGATCAGCGGCGAGATTGCGCTGAAGGTGCATCACAACCTGATGGCGTCGTCGCCGGACATGCAGGGCGTGACCGTGGTACGCGCCCATGCGCAGGCGCTGGCGCAGTGCCAGCACTGGCTCACGGCCAACTACCCGCACCTGGAGCGCCAGGCGGTGTCCAGCAACGCCGAAGCGGCGCGCATGGCGAGCCTGGACCCCACCGTGGCCGCCATCGCCGGCGAGACCGCCGCCAACCGCTACCACCTGCACATCGTCCGCGCCAATATCCAGGACGATCCGCACAACCGCACGCGCTTTGCCGTGATCGGCCGCTATGAGACGGAGCCGTCGGGCAGCGACCAGACGTCGATGATCCTGTCGGTGCCGAACAAGGCCGGCGCGGTCTACCAGTTGCTGGCGCCGCTGGCCGAGAACGGCGTGTCGATGTGCCGCTTCGAGTCGCGCCCGGCCCGCAGCGGTGCCTGGGAGTACTACTTCTACGTCGACGTGGAAGGCCACCAGCACGAGCCGGCCGTGGCGCGCGCGATCCAGACGCTGCGCGCCAACGCCGCGTACCTGAAGGTGCTCGGGTCCTACCCGTCCAGCAAGTAAGCCCGGCAGCAAGGAGACACCATGGCACAGCAGGACAACGCCCACGTGGCGGACTACTTCGGGCCGACCTACGTCCGCAAGATTTCGCCGTACATCGCAGGAAAGCCAATTTCGGAAGTCGCGCGCGAATTCGGGCTCGACGAGGCGCGCATCGTCAAGCTGGCCTCGAACGAGAATCCGCTCGGGATGCCGGCATCGGCGCAGAAGGCCATCGCTGCCGCCGCCGGCGACCTGGGACGCTACCCGGACAGCAACGGCTTCGCGCTGAAGGCCGCGCTTTCGGAAAAGTACGATGTCCCGGCCGAGTGGCTGACGCTGGGCAACGGCAGCAACGACATCCTGGAACTGGCCGCGCACGCGCTGGTGCGGGCGGGCGAGTCGATCGTCTATGCCGAGTATTCGTTCGCCGTCTACGCACTGGCGACCCAGGAAGTGGGCGCGCGGGCCATCGAGGTCAAGTCGCGCGACTACGGCCATGACCTTGACGCGATGGCCGCGGCGATTGCGCCGGACACCAAGCTCGTCTTCATCGCCAATCCGAACAATCCGACCGGGACCTTCGTCACGGCCGACCAGATCGCGGCGTTTCTGGCGAAAGTGCCACCCCACGTGGTGGTCGTGCTCGACGAGGCGTACAACGAGTACCTCGACCCGGACCAGCAGTACGAGTCGTTGGCGTGGGTGCGGCAGTATCCGAACCTGATGGTGTCGCGCACGTTCTCGAAGGCGTACGGGCTGGCCGGCCTGCGCGTGGGCTATGGCGTGGCGCAGCCGCCGCTGACCGACCTGCTGAACCGCGTGCGCCAGCCGTTCAACGTGAACAGCCTGGCGCAGGCCGCGGCCGTGGCCGCGCTGGGCGACGCCGGCTTCCTGCGCGAAAGTGCCGAGCTGAACCGCGCCGGCAAGGCGCAGCTGGTGGCGGCGTTCGAGCGCATGGGGCTGGAATACGTGAAGTCGTCCGGCAACTTCGTCATGGTGCGCGTGGGCACCGACGACGGCGCCGGGGCGCGGGTCAACCTGGCCATGCTGAAACAGGGCGTGATCGTGCGGCCCGTGGCCAACTATGGCCTGCCACAGTGGCTGCGCATAACCATTGGACTGCCTGACGAGAACGCCGCGTGCATCGCCGCGCTCGAACAGGCGCTGAAGTGAATTCGAGGCGACCAGAAGCCGTGACCGCTCTGCATTTTTCCCGTGTTGTGATTGTTGGCGTCGGCCTGATTGGCGGATCGCTGGCGTTGTCGCTCAAGCGTGCCGGCGTGGTGGGCACCGTGGTGGGCGTGGGCCGCTCCGGCGCGTCGCTGGACAAGGCGCTGGCGCTGGGCGTGATCGACGAAGCGGCCACGTCGCTGGCCGAGGCCGCGCGCGGCGCCAGCCTGATCGTGCTGTGCGCGCCCGTGGCCCAGAACTTCGCGCTGCTGCACGCGCTGGAGCCGCACCTGCAGCCGGGCACCATCGTGACCGATGCCGGCAGCACCAAGTCCGACGTGATCATGGCCGCCAAGACCGCGCTGGGCGACAAGGTGGCCCAGTTCGTGCCGGCCCATCCCATCGCCGGGCGCGAGCAGCATGGCGTGGAGGCGGCGCTGAACGACCTCTACCGCGAAAAGAAGGTGGTGATGTGCCCGCTGCAGGAAAACAGCCGCGCTGATGTGGCCGCGGTGCGGGCCATGTGGGAAGCGGCCGGCGCCGATGTGCACGTGATGTCCGCCGTGCAGCACGACGCCGTGTTCGCATCGGTCAGCCACCTGCCGCACGTGCTGTCGTTCGCGCTGGTGGCGCAGGTCGCCAATGCCGAGGACGCCGCGCTGAAGCTGGGCTTTGCCGGCGGTGGGTTCCGCGATTTCACGCGCATCGCCGCGTCGTCGCCCGAGATGTGGCGCGATATCTGCCTGGCTAACAGGGAGGCGCTGCTGCGCGAGATCGGTACGTATGAGGCGATGCTGGCCCACCTGAAGGCGCAGATCAAGTCCGGCGATGGTGCCGCGCTGGAGCGGGTGTTCCAGCGCGCCAGCGAGACGCGCCAGAAGTGGGGCGTGGCCAGTGCCGGCGCCCATAACATCGAACCGTGAAGCGCGTCGCCCCAGGGCGGCGGCTCAAGTAGCCAAGACCATGGAACATCTGACCCTCGGCCCCCTGACCCGCGCATCGGGCACGGTCCGCCTGCCCGGCTCCAAGAGCATCTCCAACCGCGTGCTGCTGCTGGCCGCGCTGGCACAGGGCGAAACGCGCGTGCGCGACCTGCTCGATTCGGACGACACGCGCGTGATGCTCGACGCGCTCAAGGTGCTGGGCGTGGCCTGGCGCCGCGAGGGCGGCGACTGCATCGTGACCGGCGTGGGTGGGAATTTTCCGAACAAGGCGGCCGACCTGTTCATGGGCAACGCGGGCACCGCGATCCGCCCGCTGACCGCCGCGCTGGCACTGCAGGGCGGCACCTACGCGGTGAGCGGCGTGCCGCGCATGCACGAGCGGCCCATCGGCGATCTCGTCGACGGCCTGCTGCAGGTGGGCGCGGCGATCGACTACCTTGGCACGCCCGGCTATCCGCCGCTGCGCATTCGCCCGGCCGACATCCAGATCGACGCGCCGATCCGCGTGCGCGGCGATGTGTCCAGCCAGTTCCTGACCGCGCTGCTGATGACGCTGCCGATGGCGGCGGCGCCGTCCGGGCGCATCGAGATCGAGGTGGTGGGCGAGCTGATTTCCAAGCCGTACATCGACATCACGCTGAACCTGCTGGCGCGCTTCGGCATCGAGGTGGAGCGCCATGGCTGGGAGCGCTTTGTGCTGCCGGCCCGGGCGCAATACCGGTCGCCGGGCGAGATCTACGTCGAGGGCGACGCGTCCACCGCGTCGTACTTCCTGGCCGCCGGTGCCATCGGCGGCGGGCCGGTGCGGGTGGAGGGCGTGGGGCTGTCGAGTATCCAGGGCGACGTGCGGTTTGCCGACGCGCTGAACCGGATGGGCGCCAACGTGATGGCCGGCGACAACTGGATCGAGGTGCGCGGCACCGAGCGTGACGACGGCCGCCTCAACGGCATCGAGCTCGATTGCAACCACATTCCCGATGCGGCGATGACGCTGGCGGTGGCGGCGCTGTTCGCCGAAGGCCCGACCACGCTGACCAACATCGCAAGCTGGCGCGTGAAGGAAACCGACCGCATCGCCGCCATGGCCGCCGAGCTGCGCAAGCTCGGGGCCGGGGTGGAAGAGGGCGCCGACTACCTGAAGGTGACGCCGCCGGCATCTGTCGACGCATGGCGGACGCCGGCCGACGGCATCGGCACCTATGATGATCACCGGATGGCCATGTGCTTCTCGCTGGCCGCGTTCGGCCCGCTGCCGGTGCGGATCAACGATCCGGGCTGCGTGGCCAAGACGTTCCCGGAGTACTTCTCGGTATTTGCCGGGGTAGCGCGGTAAGCGCTCGCTCCGGTTCAATGGCGGGTGTCAGGCGGCAGCCAGCCGGTGGCGGGCCAGCGCGGCGGACGCATGGCGCGGCGTGCCGCCGTCCGCGCGGCGCGCCCGGCGTTCCCAGTATCGGTCGAAGAAATAGTGCGCCACCGTGTTGACGGCCGGCTCGATGAACGTGATGGCACCGCTGATGGCCAGGCTGCCGGTCAGCGCGTAGGTCACGCTGAACGCGATGCCCAGGTGCATGATGCCGAAGGTCAGGGTCTTGGCCATGATCGTTTGCCTCGCATGAAAGTCGGAATGGTTGCGCAGCGTCTTGTGGGGACCGGGAGCGTTGCTGCCACGCAACCATGGATCGAATGATAACGATTCTCAATTAAGAACGAAAATCAATAGTTTCTAGCATATCAATTAAGAATGACTATCATCGATGTCATCACGATAGATGGGCCAACCGCGTCGGGCAAGGGCACCGTCGCCCACAAGGTGGCGGACGCGCTGGGTTTCCATCTGCTCGACAGCGGCGCGCTCTATCGCCTGGTGGCCCTGGCCAGTGACCGCGCCGGCGTGGACGTCGCCGACGTCGACACCCTGGCCCGCATCGCCCTGCGGCTGGACGTGAAGTTCGGCCCGGACCGCGTCTGGCTGGAAGGCGAGGAGGTCAGCCAGCTGATCCGCCAGGAGGCCATCGGCAACCGGGCCTCGGCGCTGGCCGTGCACCAGCCGGTGCGTGATGCGCTGACCGCACTTCAGCGCGGCTTTCGCAAGCTGCCTGGGCTGGTGGCCGACGGGCGCGACATGGGCACGGTGATCTTCCCGGAGGCCCGCCTGAAGGTGTTCCTGACCGCGAGTGTCGAGGCGCGCGCGCGGAGGCGCTATAAACAATTGATTGATAAGGGAATTTCTGCTAATATCGAAGACCTTTTGCGTGACCTCGAGGCGCGCGACGCGCGGGATCGTTCCCGTGCCGCCGCGCCACTGCGTCCCGCGGAAGACGCGCAACGCCTGGACACCTCCGAAATGACGGTGGACGAGGCGGTGGCGCAGGTGCTGGAGTGGTTCGCCGCGGTGCGGTGATTCAAACCACGAGGCGCCGCCTGGGCCCGTGCCGGAACCCAACCCGTCCGGTTCGGGTGATCAACCTGACCCCGCTGCGTGAGGCAGACTGTGCGCGACCGTCGCGCCGGCCAACGTACTGCGGATTGCAAACCTACGTTTATGTCCGACCTGCAAACCAACGAATCCTTTGCCGCACTGTTCGAGGAATCGATCGCCCGCTCCAACATGAAGGCTGGCGAAGTGATTTCCGCTGAAGTCGTGCGCATCGACCACAATTTCGTGGTCGTCAACGCCGGCCTCAAGTCCGAAGCCTTTGTGCCGGTGGAGGAGTTCCTGAACGACCAGGGCGAACTCGAAGTGCAGGCCGGCGACTACGTCTCCGTGGCCATCGACGCGCTCGAGAACGGCTATGGCGACACCATCCTGTCCCGTGACAAGGCCAAGCGCCTGGCATCGTGGCTGAACCTCGAGAAGGCGCTGGAAGACGGCGAGATCATCTCGGGTACCGTGACCGGCAAGGTCAAGGGCGGCCTGACCGTCATGGTCAATGGCATCCGCGCCTTCCTGCCCGGTTCGCTCGTCGACGTGCGTCCGATCAAGGACACCACGCCGTACGAAGGCAAGACCCTCGAATTCAAGGTCATCAAGCTCGACCGCAAGCGCAACAACGTCGTGCTGTCGCGCCGTGCCGTGGTGGAAGCCACGCTGGGCGAAGAGCGCCAGAAGCTGATGGAAACGCTGAAGGAAGGCGCGATCGTCAACGGTATCGTCAAGAACATCACCGACTACGGCGCGTTCGTGGACCTGGGTGGTATCGACGGCCTGCTGCACATCACCGACCTGGCATGGCGCCGTGTCCGCCACCCGAGCGAAGTGCTGTCGGTTGGCCAGGAAATCACCGCCAAGATCCTGAAGTTCGACCAGGAAAAGAACCGCGTCTCGCTGGGCGTGAAGCAACTGGGCGAAGATCCGTGGGTGGGCATCTCGCGCCGCTACCCGCAAGGCACCCGCCTGTTCGGCAAGGTCACGAACCTGACCGACTACGGCGCGTTCGTCGAGATCGAAGCCGGTATCGAAGGCCTGGTCCACGTGTCGGAAATGGACTGGACCAACAAGAACGTGGCCCCGTCGAAGGTTGTCCAGCTGGGCGACGAAGTCGAGGTCATGGTCCTGGATATCGACGAAGACAAGCGTCGTATCAGCCTGGGCATGAAGCAGTGCAAGGCCAACCCGTGGGACGATTTCAGCCGCAACCACAAGAAGGGCGACAAGCTGTCGGGCCAGATCAAGTCGATCACCGATTTCGGCGTGTTCATCGGCCTGCCGGGCGGCATCGACGGCCTGGTGCACCTGTCGGACCTGTCGTGGCAAGAGTCGGGCGAAGAAGCCGTGCGCAAGTACAAGAAGGGCGACGAAGTGGAAGCTGTCGTCCTGGGCATCGACGTCGACAAGGAACGCATCTCGCTGGGCATCAAGCAACTGTCGGGCGATCCGTTCAACAACTTCATCTCGGCCAACGACAAGGGCTCGCTCGTCAACGGTACGATCAAGGCCGTTGACGCCAAGGGCGCCGTGGTGCAGCTGGCTGACGACGTGGAAGGCTACCTGCGTGCCTCGGAAATCTCCGCGGACCGCGTGGAAGACGCCCGCAACGTGCTGAAGGAAGGCGAGCAGATCACCGCCCTGGTGGTGAACGTCGACCGCAAGTCGCGCAACATCAACCTGTCGATCAAGGCCAAGGACTCCGCAGAGCAGCAGGAAGCGATGCAGAAGTTCCAGGCTGACACCGGCGCGGCTGGCACGACCAACCTCGGTGCACTGCTGAAGGCCAAGCTGGGCCAGGACAACCAGTAATATAGAGCGCCGCGCACTCAAGCGAGACCGCCCATGACCAAGTCCGAGCTCGTCGAAAAACTGGCTGCCCGCTTTCCGCAGTTGCTGCTGCGGGATGCGGACATCTCGGTGAAAACGATCCTCGACGCGATGTCCGAAGCCCTGGCCGATGGCCATCGCATCGAGATCCGCGGGTTCGGCAGCTTTGGTCTGAACCGGCGGCCCCCTCGCGTGGGGCGCAACCCCAAGTCCGGCGAACGGGTGCTGGTCCCTGAAAAACGGGTGCCGCACTTCAAGGCGGGCAAGGAATTGCGCGAGCGGGTGGACCGTCCGGCATCGCCGCCGTCCGGCATCGTGGCCGTCAATGGCCAGGTGTCGCACGGCAAGGCCGGGCAGTCGCTGGCGCCCTCGCAGTCGGCTTCGGCCGGGCTGCACGAGGATGGCCAGCTCAATCTGGTTCGCTCGTAACGCGGCTCTTGCATCACTGGCAAGTCTTCAGGAAAGCGCTCCCCCGGGAGCGCTTTTTCTTTTGGCGTTTCCGCGCGCGGGCGCCCGGGTGCGCGGGAGCCGGCGCAGCGATGCGACCAATCGTTACCGTTTCCGAGAAGTGATTCCGCTACAATGCCGGGAATCTTGGCCGGGCAACGCCCGACGCGCCCCCGCGTGACCGGGTAAGCACTCACGTTCCGATGACCTTCCTCGCATGAAACTCGTCACCTGGATCTTCCGTATCGTCCTGTTCGTGCTGCTGTTCGTGCTGGCGCTGCGCAACACTGGCGACGCCGATCTGCAACTGTTCTTCGGCGCCGTCTGGCATGCCCCGCTGATCCTGATCCTGCTGGCGGCCTTCGGGCTCGGCATCGTGGCCGCGCTGGCCTCGGTGGCGCCGGGGCTGATGCGGCAGCGCATGGAGGCAGCCCGCCTGCGCCGTGCGCTGGGCGAGGTGCGGGCCGCGGCAGCCCCCGTGGATGCCGTGCCGCCCGAGGCCAAGCCGGGCGTACCTTATAACGTAGTCGGTCCGAAAGTCTGACCCATGATGTTTGAAACCTGGTGGCTGCTGGCGCTGCCACTTGTCTTTGGCCTTGGCTGGATGGCTGCCCGGTTCGACCTGCGGCAGCTCATGAGCGAGCAGGGCGCCTTGCCCCGCTCCTATTTCAAGGGCCTCAATTTCCTGCTGAACGAACAACCCGACAAGGCGATCGACGCCTTCGTGGAAGTGGCGCGGCTGGACCCCGAAACCACCGAGCTGCACTTTGCGCTGGGCGCGCTGTTCCGCCGCCGCGGCGAAACCGAGCGCGCGATCCGCGTCCATCAGAACCTGGCCAACCGCCCGGACCTGCCCGAGCCCGAACGCGAGCACGCACTTTACGAGCTGGGCCAGGACTTCCTGCGCGCCGGCCTGCTGGACCGTGCCGAGGAATCGCTGCGCCGGCTGATGTCGGGCCCGTATGCCGCGTCGGCCAAGCGTGTGCTGCTGGAGCTCTACGAGGTCGAGAAAGAGTGGGCCAAGGCGATTGACGCCGCCCGCGAACTCCAGACCCTGGACCAGAAGGACTACCGCGTGCAGATCGCCCAGTTCTGCTGCGAACTGGCGCAGGACGCGCTGCAGAAGAAGCGTCCCGAAGATGCCATCGAATGGCTCGGCCGCGCCCGCCAGGAGAATCCGGCCAACGTCCGGGCGCCGATCCTGCTTGGCGACGTGGCCGCCGCCGCCGGCGACCTGCCCGGCGCGCTGCAGCACTGGCTGGGCATCGAGACGCAGGACGCGGCCTACCTGCCGCTGGTGGCCGACCGCATCGTCAAGGCCTACGCCACGCTGGGCGAGCAGGGCAAGGCCGTGCAATGGCTGCGCGAACTGCTCAAGAGCAACCTGGCGCCCGAACTGCTCGATACCGCCTATCGGACCGAACTGGAAGTGAACGGCCCGGTGGCCGCCGCCGCGCTGATGCGCGAGCAGCTGCGCCGCCAGCCCACGCTGCTGGCGCTGACCCGGTACTTCGAGGCCCAGGCCGCCGAAACCGAGGCGCTGCAGACGGCCACGGCCGGCGAGGCTGCCCCGGGCGATGCCGGCACGCTCGACGACCAGGCGAAGGAAACCGCCGCCATCCGCGATCTTCTGCAACTTCGCACGCGTAACCTGGCCCGCTATACCTGCCGCGAATGCGGCTTCCGGGCCCGGCTGTTCTACTGGCAATGCCCTGGCTGCAACCGCTGGGAAACGTATGCGCCGCGCCGCTCCGAAGCGCTTGGCTAAGTCATCTCAAGCGAATTCGAATTCCGTGGAGCTTCCGCAATGAAAGTTACGATTATCGGCAGCGGCTATGTTGGCCTGGTGACCGGCGCCTGCCTGGCGGAACTGGGCAACGCCGTGTTCTGCCTCGATGTCGATGAAAAGAAGATTGCGCTGCTGAACAGCGGCGGCGTGCCAATTTACGAGCCCGGGCTCAAGGAACTGATCGACCGCAACCGCGCGGCGGGCCGGCTGACGTTCTCGACCGACGTGGCCGCCAGCGTCGAGCACGCCGACGTGCAGTTCATCGCCGTGGGCACACCGCCGGACGAGGACGGCTCGGCCGACCTGCAGTACGTGCTGGCCGCCGCCCGCAACATCGGCCGGCACATGACCGGCTTCAAGGTGGTGGTGGACAAGTCGACCGTGCCCGTGGGCACCGGCGACCGCGTGGCGGCGGTGATCCGCGAGGAACTGGCCGCGCGCGGGCTGGAGGACCTGCAGTACTCGGTGGTCTCGAACCCCGAGTTCCTGAAGGAAGGCGCCGCCGTCGAGGACTTCATGCGCCCGGACCGCATCGTGCTGGGCTGCGCCGCCGACGTGGCCGGCCGCCACGCGCAGGCCATCATGCGCCAGTTGTACTCGCCGTTCAACCGCAACCACGAGCGCACGTTCTATATGGATGTCCGCTCGGCCGAGTTCACGAAGTACGCGGCCAATTCGATGCTGGCCACCCGCATCTCGTTCATGAACGAGCTGGCCAACCTGGCCGACGAGGTGGGCGCCGATATCGAACTGGTACGGCTGGGCATCGGCTCGGACCCGCGCATCGGCTACAGTTTCCTGTACGCCGGCGCGGGCTACGGCGGATCGTGCTTTCCCAAGGACGTGCAGGCGCTGATGCGTACCGCCAGCGCCTACGGCAAGCCGATGCGCGTGCTGGAGGCCGTGGAATCGGTCAACGACGACCAGAAGCAGGTGCTGGGCCGCAAGGTGGTCAAGCGATTTGGCGAGAATCTGACAGGCAAGACGTTCGGCGTCTGGGGCCTGGCGTTCAAGCCCAATACCGACGACATGCGCGAGGCGCCGTCGCGCGTGCTGGCGCGCGAGCTGGTGTCGCGCGGGGCGTCGCTGCGCGTGCACGACCCCGTGGCAATGGAAGAGGCCCGCCGCGTGATCGGGATGGACCTGGCCGGCATTCCCGGCGCGATGGACCGCGTGACGTTCTGCCCCGCCCAGATGGACGTGCTGGCCGGCGCCGACGCGCTGGTCATCGTTACCGAGTGGAAGGTCTTCCGCAGCCCCGATTTCTCGCAGATCCGCGCTATGCTCAAGACGCCCGTCATCATCGACGGCCGCAATCTTTATGAACCCGATGCCATGGCGCAGGCCGGCATCGAATACCACGCGATCGGGCGTTCCAACGCGACGCACTGATTTTCCCAACCATCCGTGTATCCAGACCGGCCGCCGCGCCCCAGGCGGGCACGGCATCGCCGCAAGGAGAGTTCATGAGCAAGACCATCATTCCGCAGGACCAGATCCGGCAATCGCAAGTGCTGGTGGTGGGCGACATGATGCTGGACCGCTACTGGTTCGGCGACGTCAATCGTATTTCGCCGGAAGCACCCGTGCCGGTGGTGCAGATCAAGCGCAGCGACGAGCGGCTGGGCGGCGCGGCCAACGTGGCGCGCAACGCGGCCGCGCTGGGCGCCAAGGTTGGCATGCTGGGCGTGGTGGGCGACGACGAGCCCGGCCGCACGCTGGAATCGCTGCTGGCCGCCAGCCAGGTGGAGCCATACCTGCACCGCGATCCGACGCTGAACACCACGATCAAGCTGCGGGTGGTGGCGCACCAGCAGCAACTGCTGCGCGTGGATTTCGAGAACGCGCCGGCCAGCGAAGTGCTGGCTTCGGTACAGGACCGTTACCAGACGCTGATCGGCGACTACCAGGTGCTGGTGCTGTCCGACTACGGCAAGGGCGGCCTGACCCACGTGGCGCGCATGGTCGAGGCCGGCCGAGCCGCCGGCCGCATGGTGCTGATCGATCCGAAGGGCGACGACTACTCGCGCTACCGCGGCGCCACGCTGATCACGCCGAACCGTGCCGAGATGCGCGCCGTGGTGGGCGCCTGGAAGACCGAGGCCGACCTGACCATCCGCGCCCAGAACCTGCGCCGCGACCTGCATCTCGAGGCGCTGCTGCTGACCCGGTCCGAAGAGGGCATGACGCTCTACACCGAGGCCGAGGTCCTGCACGTGTCCGCCCAGGCGCGCGAAGTCTATGATGTATCAGGGGCTGGCGACACAGTAATTGCCACCCTGGCCACCATGCTCGGCGCCGGCGTGCCGCTCAAGGAAGCCGTCCAGCATGCCAACCGTGCCGGCAGCATCGTCGTCGGCAAGCTGGGCACCGCCGTTGTGACCTATCCCGAACTGTTTGGCGCCTCCTGAGGCGCGCCCCCCGACCAGAATTCGCCATGACCATCATCGTGACCGGCGCTGCCGGCTTTATCGGCAGCAACATCGTCAAGGGCCTGAACGACCGCGGCGAGACGAACATCGTCGCCGTGGACAACCTGACGCGCGCCGAGAAATTCAGCAACCTCGTGGACTGCGAGATTGCCGACTACCTGGACAAGGGCGAGTTCGTCGAGCGGTTCAAGCGGGGCGACTTCGGCAACGTGCGCGCGGTGTTCCACGAGGGGGCCTGCTCCGACACGATGGAGACCGACGGCCGCTACATGATGGAGAACAACTACCGGTACACGCTGGCGCTGATGGAAGCCTGCCTGGAGCAGGGCACGCAGTTCCTGTACGCGTCGTCGGCCGCCACGTATGGCGCTTCTACGATGTTCCGGGAGGATCGCGAGTACGAAAAGCCGCTGAACGTCTACGGCTACTCGAAGTTCCTGTTCGACCAGGTGGTGCGGCGCCGGATGGCGTCGTCGCATCCGCACTCGCAGATCGTCGGCTTCCGCTACTTCAACGTGTACGGCCCGCGCGAGTACCACAAGGGCCGCATGGCGTCGGTGGCGTTCCACCACTTCAACCAGTTCCGCGCCGAGGGCACGGTCAAGCTGTTCGGCGAGTACAGCGGCTACGCGCCGGGCACGCAGAGCCGCGACTTCGTGTCCGTGGAGGACGTGGTCAAGGTCAACCTGTACTTCCTCGATCATCCGGAAAAGTCCGGCATCTTCAACCTTGGCACCGGCCGCTCGCAGCCGTTCAACGACATCGCCGTCTCGGTGGTCAACGCGCTGCGCGAGGCCGAGGACAAGCCGCCGCTGTCGCTGGAGGAAATGGTGCAGGAGGGGCTGGTCGAGTACATCAAGTTCCCCGACGCGCTGCGCGGCAAGTACCAGTGCTTCACGCAGTCCGACGTGTCGCGCCTGCGCGCGGCGGGCTACGAGGCGCCGTTCCTGACCGTGCAGGAAGGCGTGGGCCGCTACTGCAAGTGGCTGATGGAACGGAGCTGATCGGCTGTCGCGCCAGCGCGACGTCGCACCGCTTTGAATCTCGTAGAAATCCGGCATTGCAACAGTAATGTCGCAGTCGGACACACAACCGCGCCGATGATGTGAACTTGTGTGTCCAGCCGCTTCTTACGCGCTTTCGGACTCCTATCCTGACGACTCCCGCCGCCACCCGGCGCGGGCTTTCAACCACAAGGAAGGAGTTTTCCGAATGATCGAGTCATCCACGACGGACCGCCGGTCCGGCCGTTCCCTGTCCGCCCTGTTCAATCTGTCCGACCTGTCCCGCGCCGCGCTGTCCGCCTGGCGCCGCGGCGGCATGGCCGTGGCCTGCGCGCTGGCCATGCTCGGCGCGGCGCCGGCCTTCGCCAACGTCGACGTCAACGGCGCGGACGAGGCAGCGCTGACTTCCGTGAAGGGCATCGGCCCGGCCACCGCCAAACGCATCCTGGAAGAGCGCGAGCGCAACGGCGCGTACAAGGACGCCGCCGACCTGGCCGACCGCGTGGCGGGCGTGGGGCCGAAATCGGCCGCCAACCTGCAGGAGGCCGGGCTGACCTTTGGCAAGCCGGCCCCGGCCGCCGCGGCAGCCCGCAAGGACGCCAAGCCCGCCCCGAAAGCCGCGCGCTAGCCCCCAGCCCCGTACCCCGCGTCAACAGACGGCCGCTGGTATGCGTTGTGCTTGACCGGCACGGCGTGCCGGAACGCTGCCGATTTGCACCATGCGGGGTGCGGGGTATCATGCGCATCGCCGTTGCAGCGGGTGCCCGGGCACCGCGCAACCACAAGCATTCAACGACTGAAATAAAGACGGCTGACAGGGAGAGCACAACATGGCGAATGGCCAGGACAGTACGGACGACGGCGGATTCCTGCCGAAATGGCGCCTCAAGACAACGGGCGTGATCGCGCCCGACGAGCGGCTGCCGGCCGGGCAGACGCTGCTCGCGGGCATCCAGCACGTGGTGGCGATGTTCGGCTCGACGGCCATCGCGCCGATCCTGATGGGCTTCCCGCCCAATATCGCCATCCTGTTCTCGGGCATCGGCACGCTGCTGTTCTTCTTCTGCGTGCGCGGCCGCGTGCCCAGCTACCTGGGTTCCAGCTTCGCGTTCATCGCGGTGGTCATCGCGGCCACGGGCTACGGCGGTAGCGGCCCGAACGCGAACATTCCGGTGGCGCTGGGCGGCATCATCGCCGCCGGGGCGCTCTATACGGTCATCGGGCTGGTCGTGCAGATGATCGGCTACGCCTGGGTGGAAAAGCTGATGCCGCCGGTGGTGACCGGTGCCATCGTCGCGGCCATCGGCCTGAACCTGGCGCCCGTGGCGGTCAAGGCGGTCAGCGGCGCGCCGCTGGACACCTGGGTGGGCCTGCTGACGGTGCTGGCCGTGGGGCTGATCGCGGTGCGCGCGCCCGGCATGCTCGGACGCCTGCCGGTGCTGCTGGGCGGCCTGGCCGGCTACCTTGCCTACTTTGTGGCCACCAACGTGATGGGCATGGGCAAGGCCATCGACTTCTCGGGCGTGGCGGCGGCAAGCTGGTTCGGCATGCCGGCGTTCACCGCGCCGGTGTTCGAACCCAGCGCCATGCTGCTGATTGCCCCCGTGGCCATCGTGCTCGTGGCCGAGAACCTGGGCCACATCAAGGCCATCGGCGTGATGACGGGCCGCAATCTCGACCCGTACATCGGCCGGGCCTTTATCGGCGATGGCGTGGCCACGATGCTGTCGGCGTCCGGCGGCGGCACGGGCGTGACCACCTACGCCGAGAACATGGGCGTGATGGCCGTGACGCGGATCTACTCGACGCTGATCTTCGTCGTCGCGGCGGCCGTTGCGATCCTGCTCGGCTTCTCGCCGAAGTTCGGCGCGCTGATCCTGACGATCCCGGGTCCGGTGATCGGCGGCCTGACGATCGTCGTGTTCGGCCTGATCTCGGCCACGGCCGGCCGCATCTGGGTGCAGAACCACGTGGACTTCTCCAGTTCGCGCAACCTGATCACGGTGGGCGCCACGCTGACCGTGGCCGCTGGCGACCTGACGCTGAAGTTTGGGGGCATGACGCTGGGTGGCATCGGCACCGCCACGTTCGGCGCCATTCTGCTGTACCACCTGCTGGGCAGCCGGCACCCCGAGGACCAGGGCCTGGCGCACTAGGCGCCGCGCCATCGGCGGGCCGGAATGGTCCGCCGGCCGTTGCGGGTAAGGTCGGTGCATTACAATGAGCCACGAAAAAACCGACTCACCCGCGACTGATCCGCTCCTCCCCCATGGCCTACAAGACGATTGAAGACACCATCGGCAACACGCCGCTGGTACGACTGCAGCGCATTCCGGGCGCCGCCATCGAAGCACGCGGCAACGTGATTCTCGGCAAGCTCGAAGGCAACAACCCGGCCGGCTCGGTCAAGGACCGGCCCGCGCTGTCGATGATCCGCCGCGCCGAGGAACGGGGTCGCATCAAGCCGGGCGACACGCTGATCGAGGCCACGTCGGGCAATACCGGCATCGCGCTGGCCATGGCCGCCGCCATCCGCGGGTATCGCATGGTGCTGATCATGCCCGAGGACCTGAGCCTGGAGCGTCGCCAGAGCATGGCGGCGTACGGCGCCGAGATCATCCTCACGCCGGTCAAGGGCGGCATGGAGTACGCGCGCGACCTGGCCGACGCCATGGAGCGCGAAGGCAAGGGCGTGATCCTGGACCAGTTCGCCAACCCGGACAACCCGCTGGCGCACTACGAGACCACGGGCCCCGAACTGTGGCAGGACACCGAGGGCCGGATCACCCACTTTGTCTCGGCGATGGGCACCACCGGCACGATCACGGGCGTGTCGCGCTACCTCAAGGAAAAGAACCCGACCATCCAGGTCATCGGCGCCCAGCCGGCCGAAGGCTCGCGCATCCCGGGCATCCGCAAGTGGCCCGAAGCGTACCTGCCGAAGATTTACGATCCGAAGTTCATCGACCGCCAGGAACCGGTCACGCAGGCCGACGCCGAGCACATGGCCCGCCGCATGGCGCGCGAGGAGGGCATCTTCTGCGGCATCTCGGCCGCCGGCGCGCTGTGCGTGGCGCTGCGGATCGCCGAGGAAGTGGAAAACGCGACGATCGTCTTCGTGGTCTGCGACCGTGGCGACCGCTACCTGTCGACGGGTGTGTTTCCGGCCTGACCGTCACTACGCCAGTCACGCCGGCCACGCCGGCGCCCATGAAAAAGCCCCGCGGCGGAAGCCTGCGGGGCTTTTTTGTTGCTGACCGCGGCGCGGCCGGTCAGGCCATGGCCGCCTTCACCGCCTCGCCCAGCTGGTAGACCGCCAGCGCGTAAAAGAAGCTGCGGTTGTAGCGCGTGAGGACGTAAAAATTGCGCAGGCCGATCATGTACTCGGTCGGCTGGTCCGGGGTGGGCAGGTCCACCACCAGCACACCGGTTTCCGCCTCGCGCTGCAGGTCGATCGGCTCGTCCACGCGCAGCCCGGCCTTGGTCAACTGGTTCAGCGTCCGCGTGGGCCACGGTTCGCCATCGGCGGCGGCCGTCGCCACGCCCAGGCTGCCGGCATCGGCGCCGATGCGCCACACCACGGGCCGGTTCTGTTCCCAGCCGTGCAACTGCAGAAAGCGGCCGACGCTGCCGATGGCGTCGGTGGGGCTGTTGCGCAGGTCCACGTGGCTGTCGCCGTCGTAGTCCACGGCGTATTCGCGCAGGCTCGTCGGCATGAACTGCGGGATGCCCACGGCCCCGGCGTACGAGCCGAGCACCGAGAACACGTCGGTCTTTGTGTCGCGGCACCAGAGAAGGTAGTCGGCCAGCTGGTTGCGGAACAGTTTGGTGCGGGCGTCGCGGTTGGGCGTGTCGGGGTAGTCGAACGCCAGCGTCGACAGCGAGTCGATCACGCGGAACGTGCCCATGTCGCGGCCGTAGATCGTTTCCACGCCGATGATCCCGACGATGACCGACGCCGGCACGCCAAACTCGGCTTCGGCGCGGCGCAGCGTCTCGCGGTTCTGTTGCCAGAAGCGGACGCCGGCGTTGATGCGGATCGGCTCGATGAACCGCGACCGGTAGGCGCGCCAGCTTTTCTTGCCCGGCGTGGTCGGCGGCATGATCAGGCGCGACACGGTTGCCGAGTACACGGCTTGGCTGAAATACGATTCCAGCTCGGCGCGGGGCAAGCCGTTGCGTGCCACCATCTCGTCGATGAACGCGCGTGCCTGGGGGTGGTTCTGATAGCGGCCCGGTTCGATTTCTTCTTCCCGGACACTGACGCGGCGGCGTCCGGCGGCCACGAGCCCGGGAGAAACGCCGCACAGGCCCAATGCGGCAGCGGTGAGTGCGGCGCCCAGCAGCGGGCGGCGCAGGGAGCGCTGTTGGTCGGTCATGATGTCCTTTGCAAGTCGCACCGAGTATAGCGGATGCGATACACGCGACGCCCCGTTGCGGGGCATTTGGTTACGAAGTTCCGCCGGCGGAAGGCGGGCACGTCCTGTGCTAACGTAACGGCTGGAGACAAACTTGACCCAAATCGAAAATGCCAACGGGTTACTACACGCATCCGTCGTTCCAGTTGCACGAGATGGGGTTCTTCCATCCCGAATGCCCTGAACGGCTGCAGGCCATCGAGGACCACCTGATTTCGCACGGGATGGACGGCCTGCTCGACCGGCGCGATGCCCCGGCTGCCACCGAAGCACAGATCGAGCGTGTGCACCGGCCCGACTACGTTGCCAGCCTGGCCGCCAACAGCCCGTCGACCGGCTATTTCGCGATCGATCCCGACACCTCCATGAACCGCCACACGCTGACCGCCGCCACGCACGCGGCCGGCGCGGCCGTGGCGGCCACCGACGCCGTGATGGCGGGCCAGGTGGAGAACGCGTTCTGCTGCGTGCGCCCGCCCGGCCACCACGCCGAGCCCGACCATGCGATGGGCTTCTGCTTCTTCAACAACGTGGCGATTGCCGCCCGGCACGCGCTGGCCGTGCACGGGCTGCAGCGCGTGGCCGTGATCGATTTCGACGTCCACCACGGCAACGGCACCGAGGCGGCGTTCCGCGACGATCCGCAGGTGCTGATGTGCAGCTTCTTCCAGCACCCGTTCTATCCGTACAGCGGCACCGAGCACGTGGCGACGAACATGTCGAACATCCCGCTGCCGGCGTACACGAACGGCATGGCCGTCCGGGAGGTGGTGGAAACGATCTGGCTGCCGCGCCTGCACGAATTCAAGCCCGAGATGCTGTTCATCTCGGCCGGCTTCGACGCCCACCGCGAGGACGACCTGGGGCAGATGGGGCTCGTGGAGCAGGACTACACGTGGATCACCGAGCAACTGGTGCAGGTGGCCAAGACCCACGCCCAGGGTCGCATCGTCAGTTGCCTGGAGGGCGGCTACAACCTCAGCGCGCTGGCCCGCAGCGTGTTCGCCCATCTGAAGGTGCTGATGGAGGCGTAAGCCCTGCCGCAATATGACTAAAAAGGCGCTTCCTTGTCGTCTATATGACGCCAGCGCATAAGGCTTTCAGAAAAATCTCGTTTGCGGTATGAAGCGGATCGCATAAAATGCGGGCTTCATAAAAATAAGTGCGGCAACAACGCAGGAGACCCCCGCGCTGTTGCCGTTTTCTTTTCTCGTTCCATGATCGAACTGCAAGGACTCTCGCAGCGGTTCCCCGGCGGGTCGGGGGAGGTGCATGCGCTGCGCGACGTCAGCCTCACCATCGCCGCCGGCGAGATCTTCGGCATCATCGGCCGAAGCGGCGCCGGCAAGAGCACGCTGGTGCGTGCCATCAACCTGCTGAACCGGCCCACCAGCGGCCGCGTGGTCGTCGACGGCCAGGATCTCACCGCGCTGGGCAACGGCGCGCTGCGCGAGGCGCGGCGCGAGATCGGCATGATCTTCCAGCATTTCAACCTGCTGTCGTCGCGTACGGTCTATGACAACGTGGCGCTGCCGCTGGAACTGGCGGGCAAGTCGAAGCAGGAGATTGCGGCGACCGTCGAGCCGCTGCTGGAACTGGTCGGCCTGTCGGCGTTGCGCGACCGCCATCCCGCGCAGATCAGCGGCGGCCAGAAGCAGCGGGTGGGGATCGCCCGGGCGCTGGCCAGCAAGCCGAAGGTGCTGCTGTCGGACGAAGCCACCTCGGCGCTGGACCCCGAGACCACGCGCTCGATCCTGGAACTGCTCAAGCGCATCAACAAGGAACTGGGCCTGACCATCGTCATGATCACGCACCAGATGGAAGTGATCAAACAGGTCTGCGACCGCGTGGCCGTGCTGGAGGCGGGCCAGGTGGTGGAGACGGGCCGCGTGATCGACGTCTTCCTGCGTCCGCAGCACGAGGTGACGCGCGCCATGATCGGCGACGTGATCGCCCAGGAACTGCCGGCCAGCGTGCTCAAGCGCGTGGAAAGCCGGCTCGGCAACGGCCGCGACCACGTCTACCGGCTGGCCTTCACGGGCGAGAACGTCGACCAGCCCGTGCTGGCGCAGGCAATCCGCCAGCACGGGCTGGACTTCAACATCCTGCATGGCCATATCGACGAGATCCAGGGCCAGGCGTTCGGCTCGCTGGCGATCATGGCCACGGGCGACCCGGCCAGCGTGCGCGCGGCCATGGACTATCTGCAGGCGCAAGGCGTCGTCGTGGAGGAGATCGACCATGTGGTCTGAAATGCTCGACCTGTTCCTGACGTCGTTCTACGAGACGCTGCTGATGGTGTGCATCTCCGGCGTGGTCGGCGCGCTGCTGGGCGTGCCGCTGGGCGTGCTGCTGCACCTGACCAACCGGGGCGGCGTGCTGTCGCACCCGTTGTTCAACCGGACCATCGGCGTGGTGGTCAACGCGGTACGCTCGATCCCGTTCATCATCCTGCTGGTGGTGGTCATTCCGTTCACGCGCTTCATCGTCGGGTCGTCCATTGGCACCACGGCGGCCATCGTGCCGCTGACGATCGCGGCCATCCCGTTCATCGCGCGGCTCGTGGAAGCGGCGCTGCGCGAGGTCGACAAGGGTTTGGTCGAGGCGGCGCAGTCGATGGGCGCCACCACCCGGCAGATCGTCTGGAAGGTGCTGCTGCCCGAGGCCATGCCCGGCATCGTGGCCGGCCTGACCATCACGTTCGTGAGCCTGGTTGGCTATTCGGCCATGGCCGGCGCGATTGGCGGCGGCGGGCTGGGCGACCTGGGCATCCGCTACGGCTACCAGCGCTACATCACCGAGATCATGGTCGCCGTCGTGCTGATCCTGATCGTGTTCGTGCAGGCGGTACAGAGCTTCGGCGACTGGCTGGTCCGTCGGATCAGCCATCGTTGAAATACTAGTTCTTGACAGGGAAACTTGGGGTAAATCGAAATGCAACGTCGTAACGTGCTGAAGGGCGCCGTGCTGGCGCTGGGTGTGGTGGTGTCGGCTGGCGTGCTCGCGCAGGACAAGCCGATCAAGGTGGGCGTGACCGGTGGCCCGCACGCGCAGATCATGGAGCAGGTGAAGAAGGTGGCGGCCAAGGACGGCCTGAACATCCAGGTGGTGGAGTTCAGCGACTACATCCAGCCGAACGCCGCGCTGGCCGCTGGCGACCTCGACGCCAACAGCTACCAGCACCTGCCGTACCTGGAAGCCCAGATCAAGGACCGCGGCTACAAGTTCACGCACGCGGGCTTTACCGTGACGTTCCCGATGGGCGTCTACTCGAAGAAGATCAAGTCGCTGGACCAGTTGAAGCAGGGCGCCCGCGTGGGCGTGCCGAACGATCCGACCAACGGCGGCCGCGGCCTGCTGCTGCTGCAGTCGAAGGGCGTGATCAAGCTGCGTGCCGATGCCGGCCTGAAGGCCACGCCGCTGGATATCGTCGAGAACCCGAAGAAGATCAAGATCGTCGAACTGGACGCCGCCCAGCTGCCGCGCTCGCTCGACGACCTGGACGCCGCCGCCATCAACGGCAACTACGCCGAGTCGGCCGGCCTGTCGCCCACGCGCGATGCCATCGCCATGGAGGGTCCGAAGGGTCCGTACGCCAACCTGATCGCGATCCGCGCGGCCGACAAGGACAAGCCGTGGGTGGCCAAGCTGGTCAAGGCGTACCACTCGCCCGAGATCAAGCAATACGTGCAAAGCACTTTTAAGGAATCTGTGATCACCGCCTGGTAATTTCTAGGGGTTTTCATCCAGACGCTGGGCCGCCGGGGCATCCTGCGGCACAATATCTAAAGATTCTGCGAGTTGCCGGCTATGCCCGGCAATTCTTTGTCGATAAAATAGTACGATCGTTCGAAAAACTAAAGCTGCGCCACCCCGGTGGTTATAATGGCGAGCGATTCAAACTTTGGAACTATCAGCTATCAGTGGAGTGAGCGCATGAAAGTACTCGTCGCAGTCAAGCGGGTGGTGGACTACAACGTCAAGGTCCGCGTGAAGTCGGATGGCACGGGCGTCGACCTGGCCAACGTCAAGATGAGCATGAACCCGTTCGACGAAATCGCCGTGGAAGAGGCCGTGCGCCTGAAGGAAGCTGGCGTCGTCACCGAGGTGGTTGCCGTGTCGTGCGGCGTGGCCCAGTGCCAGGAAACCCTGCGTACCGCGATGGCCATTGGCGCCGACCGCGGCATCCTGGTGGAATCCGGTGAAGACCTGCAGCCCCTGGCCGTGGCCAAGGTGCTCAAGGCACTGATCGACAAGGAACAGCCGAGCCTGGTGATCCTGGGCAAGCAGGCCATCGACGACGACTCCAACCAGACCGGCCAGATGGTGGCCGCGCTGGCCGGCCTGCCGCAAGCCACCTTCGCCTCGAAGGTGGTGGTGGCCGATGGCAAGGCGTCGGTGACGCGCGAGGTGGATGGCGGCCTGGAAACCGTGTCGGTGAAGCTGCCGGCCGTGGTGACCACGGACCTGCGCCTGAACGAGCCGCGCTACGTGACGCTGCCGAACATCATGAAGGCCAAGAAAAAGCCGCTGGAAACCGTGAAGCCGGAAGATCTCGGCGTCGACGTCAAGCCGCGCCTGCAGACCGTGAAGGTCGTGGAGCCGGCCAAGCGCAGCGCTGGCGTGATGGTCCCTGATGTGGCCACGCTGGTGCAAAAGCTGAAGTCGGAAGCCAAGGTTATCTGAGCGCGGGGAGAGAGAACATGACTGCACTTGTCATTGCTGAACACGACAACCAATCGATCAAGGCCGCCACGCTGAACGCCGTGACGGCAGCCGCCCAGTGCGGCGGCGACGTCCACGTGCTGGTGGCCGGTTCCAACGCCAAGGCCGCCGCCGACGCCGCCGCGAAGATCGCGGGCGTGGCGAAGGTCCTGCTGGCCGACGCACCGCACTTTGCCGACGGCCTGGCCGAGAACGTGGGCGAACAGATCCTGGCCATTGCCAGCGACTACTCGCACATCGTTGCCCCGGCCACGGCCTCGGGCAAGAACATCCTGCCGCGCGTGGCCGCCAAGCTGGACGTGGCGCAGCTGTCGGACATCACCAAGGTCGATTCGCCCGACACGTTCGAGCGTCCGATCTACGCCGGCAACGCGATTGCCACGGTCAAGTCGGAAGACAAGATCAAGGTGATCACCGTGCGTGGCACGGCGTTCGACCCTGCCGCCGCGGAAGGTGGCTCGGCCACGGTGGACACGCTGCCGGCCGTTGCCGACGCGGGCATCTCGCAATTCGTGTCGCGCGAAGTGACCAAGAGCGACCGTCCGGAACTGACCGCCGCCAAGATCATCGTCTCGGGTGGCCGCGGCGTGGGTTCGGGCGAGAACTACACCAAGGTGCTGACCCCGCTGGCCGACAAGCTCGGCGCCGCGCTGGGTGCCTCGCGTGCCGCAGTCGATGCCGGCTTCGTGCCGAACGACTACCAGGTGGGCCAGACCGGCAAGATCGTCGCCCCGCAGCTGTACATCGCCGTCGGTATCTCGGGCGCGATCCAGCATCTGGCCGGCATGAAGGACTCCAAGGTGATCGTCGCGATCAACAAGGACGCCGAAGCCCCGATCTTCTCGGTGGCGGACTACGGCCTGGTGGGCGACCTGAACACCGTGGTGCCGGAACTGGTGGCCGCGCTGGGCTGACAGGCCCGAACGGCCGGTTCGACAACGCATTGAACCGGCCGCAAGCAGCAAGAACGTCGAAGCCGTTCCGGGTGATCCCGCGAGCGGCTTTTTTACGAGATCGTGGAGACATACGATGACCTACCGCGCACCGCTCAAGGACATGCTGTTCGTCATGAACGAACTGGCCGGGCTGGCACAGATCAGCCAGTTGCCGGGCTACGAGGACGCCACGCCGGACACGGCGCAGGCTGTGCTGGAGGAGGCCGCCAAGTTCAACGAACAGGTGGTGGCGCCGCTGAACCGCGCTGGCGACATCCAGCCGAGTAGCTGGAAGGACGGTGTTGTCACGACCACGCCGGGCTTTCGCGACGCGTTCCGCCAGTTTGGCGAAGGCGGCTGGCAGGGCGTGCTGCATCCGGCGGACTTCGGCGGGCAGGGCCTGCCCAAGCTCGTCGCCACACCGTGCAACGAAATGCTGAACACGGCGAACCTGTCGTTCGCGCTGTGCCCGCTGCTGACCGACGGCGCCATCGAGGCGCTGCTGACGGCCGGCACCGACGCGCAGAAGTCGCTGTTCCTGCCCCGGCTGATCTCGGGCGAATGGACCGGCACGATGAACCTGACCGAGCCGCAGGCCGGGTCCGACCTGGCCGCGGTGCGTACGCGCGCCGAGCCGCAGGGCGACGGCACGTACAAGGTGTTCGGCACGAAGATCTTCATTACCTACGGCGAGCACGACATGGCGGACAACATCGTCCACCTGGTGCTGGCCCGCACGCCCGACGCGCCCGAAGGGGTCAAGGGCATCTCGCTGTTCATCGTGCCGAAGTTCCTGGTGAACGCGGACGGGTCGCTGGGCGCGCGCAACGACGTGGAATGCGTGTCGATCGAGCACAAGCTCGGCATCAAGGCCAGCCCCACGGCAGTGCTGCAGTTTGGCGACCACGGCGGCGCCATCGGCACGCTGGTCGGCGAGGAAAACCGCGGCCTGGAATACATGTTCATCATGATGAACGCGGCGCGCTTCTCGGTCGGCATGCAGGGCATCGCCGTCTCCGAACGCGCCTACCAGCAGGCCGTGGCCTACGCGCGCGAGCGCGTGCAGAGCCGTCCGGTCGATGGCTCGGCGCGCGAAGGCGTGACGATCATCCACCATCCCGACGTCAAGCGCATGCTGATGACGATGCGCGCGCTGATCGAAGGCGCGCGCAGCGTGGCCTACGTGGCGGCTGCGGCCAGCGACGTGGCGCACCAGCATCCGGACGAGTCCGTACGCCGCCAGAACATGGCGCTGTACGAGTTCCTGGTGCCGGTGGTCAAGGGCTGGAGCACGGAGCTGTCGATCGACGTCACGAGCCTGGGCGTGCAGGTGCACGGCGGCATGGGGTTCATCGAGGAAACCGGCGCCGCGCAGCACTACCGCGACGCCCGTATCCTGCCGATCTACGAAGGCACGACGGCCATCCAGGCCAACGATCTGGTCGGCCGCAAGACCGTGCGCGACGGCGGCGCCGTGGCGCGCGCGATCTGCGCGAGCATCGCCGAGACCGAGAACCGGCTGGGCGAGCATGGCGGCGCACCGTTCCTGGCCGTGCAGGCCCAGCTCAGGCAGGGCCGCGAGGCGCTGGAGGCGGTGGTCCGGTTCGTGGTCGACAACGCCAAGGGCGATCCGAATGCGGTGTTCGCGGGCAGCGTGCCGTACCTGAAGCTCTGCGGCATCGTGCTGTCGGGCTGGCAACTGGCGCGCGCGATGCTGGCGGCCGACGCCAAACGCGCCGAGGACCCGGCCTTCCACGGCGCCAAGATCGCCACCGCGCATTTCTTCGGCCAGCACATCCTGTCGCAGGCGTCGGGGCTGCGCGCGGCCATCGTCGACGGGGCCGAGCCAGTCAAGGCGATGTCGGCCGAACAGTTCTGAGCAAGCTGGCGGACAGCCAAACCCAGCAAAAAGGCGACCCGGAGGTCGCCTTTTTTATTACGCCGTGGCCGGCCGCGGCACGTGCCGCGCGGGCGGCGTCTTGCGGTAGCGGTCCACCGAGAGGTCGTCGGCGCGGATGGCCGGGCGGGTGCCGGAGACCAGGTCGGACAGCAACTGGCCCGAGCCGCAGGCCATCGTCCAGCCCAGCGTGCCGTGGCCGGTGTTGAGCCACAGGCCGCGGATGCCGGCCGGGCCGACCACCGGCGTGCCGTCGGGCGTCATCGGGCGCAGGCCGGTCCAGAACGTCGCGCGGCTGACGTCGCCGGCGCCGGGGAACAGGTCGTTGACCACGTGTTCCAGCGTGCGGCGCTTGTTCGGGTCCAGCGAGCGGTCGTAGCCGACGATCTGCGCCATGCCGCCCACGCGGATGCGGTCGTCGAAACGCGTGATGGCAACCTTGTAGGTCTCGTCGAGCACGGTCGACACCGGGCTCCTGGCCGCGTCCACCAGCGGCACCGTGATCGAGAAGCCCTTGAGCGGATAGACCGGCAGGTTCGACAGCCCGCGCAGCACCGGCTTCACGAACGGCGTGGACCAACTGCCCAGCGCCACCACCACGGCATCGGCCGTCATCGGCTTGCCGTCGACCAGCGCGCCGGTCACGGCATCGCCGGTCGTCAGCAGGCCGTCGATCGACCGGTCGTAGAGGAACTGCACGCCGATCGACGCGGCCATGGCTGCCAGCCGCTCGGTAAACAGCTGGCAATCCCCGGTTTCATCGTTCGGCAGGCGCAGGCCGCCAGCCAGCTTCTGGCCGGCAGCGGCGAGCGCCGGTTCGCTCGCGCCGAGATCGTCGCGCGAAAGCAATTCGTAGGGCACGCCGGCGTCTTCCAGCACGGCGATGTCGCGCGCGGCGGCGTCGAGCTGGGCCTGGGTACGAAAGACCTGCAGCGTGCCCTGCTGGCGGCCCTCGTAGGCGATGCCGGTCTCGACGCGCAGCGCGCGGATGCAGTCGCGGCTGTACTCGGCCAGCCGCACCATGCGCTCCTTGTTCACCGCATAGCGGTCGGCCGTGCAGTTCTGCAGCATCTGCCACATCCACTGGAGCTGGAACAGCGTGCCATCAAGCTTGATCGACAGCGGCGCGTGTTCCTGGAACATCCACTTGATGGCCTTGAGTGGCACGCCCGGCGCCGCCCACGGCGACGCGTAGCCCGGCGAGATCTGGCCGGCATTGGCAAAGCTGGTGCCCAGCGCGGGCCCGCTTTCCCGGTCCACGACGGTCACTTCGTGACCGGCCCGTGCCAGATACCACGCACTCGTGACGCCAATCACGCCACTGCCAAGAACAAGAACGCGCATTTTCGGGGGCTCCGTACTGCCAAAGGGGGCTGATGAAGAATTCGCTTCTATACTATTGACTTCGAAGCAGGCATAGTTCGTGAAATTTTCGGGAAAACAGGAAAAAATCATGAGGACGAGCCGCCCGCCCGTACGCGCGCTGGACCGGCTGGATCGCAAGATCCTGGCGATGCTGCAGGCCGACGGCCGCATCTCGATGAAGGACCTGGCCGAGCAGGTCGGATTGACCATCACGCCATGCATCGAGCGTGTGAAACGGCTGGAGCGCGACGGCGTGATCATGGGCTACTACGCGCGGCTGAACCCCGCGGCGCTGGGCAGCGCCCTGCTGGTCTTCGTCGAGATCTCGCTGAACAACAAGTCGGGGAACATGTTCGAGCAGTTCCGGCGCGAGGTGCTGCGGATTCCCGAGGTGCTGGAATGCCATCTGGTGTCGGGCGACTTCGACTACCTGATCAAGGCGCGCATCCGTGAGATCGGCGAGTACCGGCGGCTGCTGGGCGACATCCTGCTGCAACTGCCCGGCGCGGCGCAGTCGAAAAGCTATGTCGTGATGGAAGAGATCAAGGAGACACTGGCGATTGCGGTGGACGGCAAGGAAAGCGGCGCCGCCGCCACGGCCTGACAAAGCGGTTGGGGGATGCGTGGCGATACTGTATATTCATACAGTATCCGGTTCGGTTCGCGACGAGATTCCATGCCCCCCAATCGCCCCCCGGCCGCGCTTCCCACCAAGGGTAGAGGCGCGGTCAGCAACCTCCAGGGTCGCTTTGCACGCGATGCGCGCGACGAGTTCGATGATGGCTGGCGGCCCGCCGGGGCCGACCTGGCTGCGGAATCGGCCGAGCCGGCAGCGTCGGCACCGCCCCGGATCGTCACGCAGGTCAGCCTGGAGCAGGCCAGGTCGATCCTGACGCGCAACGCGTCGCCCGACATCCCGTTCGATGTATCGCTGAATCCCTATCGCGGCTGCGAGCACGGCTGCATCTACTGCTTTGCGCGGCCGACGCATGCCTACCTGGACTTGTCGCCGGGTCTCGATTTCGAGACAAAACTCTACGCCAAGGCCAATGCCGCCGAGCGGCTGCGCGAGACGCTGTCGCGTCCATCGTATCGCTGCGAAACCATTGCGCTGGGCGTCAACACCGACGCCTACCAGCCCATCGAACGCACGCAGCGCATCACGCGCGGCATTCTAGAAGTGCTGCATGAAACCCGTCACCCGGTGGCGCTGATCACCAAGTCGTCGCTGATCGAGCGCGACATCGACCTGCTGGCCCCCATGGCGGCGCAGCGGCTGGCCGTGGCGGCCGTCACGATCACCACGCTCGACGCCGACCTGGCCCGCACGCTGGAGCCCCGAGCGTCCACGCCGGCGCGGCGGCTGCGCACGATCCGCGAGCTGACCGACGCGGGCATACCGGTGGGCGTGAGCGTGGCGCCGGTCATCCCGTTCATCACGGAACCGGATCTGGAAAGGATTCTGGAGGCGGCGCGCGAGGCTGGCGCCGTCTATGCGAACTACATCGTGCTGAGATTGCCGTGGGAAGTGCGCCCGCTGTTCCAGGAGTGGCTGCAGGCGCATTTCCCGGGCCGTGCCGAGCGGGTCATGAACCGCGTGCGCGAGATGCGTGGCGGCAAGGACTATGACGCCGATTTCGCCTCGCGCATGCGCGGCACGGGAATCTGGGCCGATCTGATCCGGCAGCGCTTCTACAAGGCCGCCGATCGTCTCGGGTTTCGCTATAACCGTTTCGAACTCGATAGCTCGCGGTTCACGCCACCACCCAGGCCGATCCGGCCACGCGACGGGGGTGACAGGCAGGGCTCGCTCTTCTGAGCTTCCTTGCGGCCCGCAGCGGGCGTGTTGAGATTGTCGTCGATCATGCGGCAGGCCAGTTCCAGCGCGGCCTTGGCGTTGACTGGCGGCAAGCCAGACGACATGGCCAGCCGGACAGCGATCGCCGCGAGGCGTCCCTCTTCGTAGCTTGGATGTTCCATCTGCCCTCCTATTCGTGACGCCGGGAGCCGGCGTCGAACCTGAACCTAAGCAGTATGGGCGATCCACGCGCGCACGGCGCGATCGTTACGAAGTTGTCACGACGGTGTGATGCGCGGGTGCCGCTATTCCTGCGACAGGGCCTTGGCGGCTTCCACCTGCGACTCGAAGAAGGTCTGGAAGCTGATGGCCAGCCCCGCCATCAGCAGGCCGGTGCCAATCATCAGCGACAGGATCACGAGGATGACCACCGGCCAGCCCGAGCGCGTGGGTTGCCCATGGGCGTTGTAGCGCTGGTCCCATTTGTCGTCCGGCCGCAGGCCGAACACGATGGCCGTCAGAAACGCGCCGATGACCGACGCGCCGCCCGCTACCGCGAACGTCCAGTTCAGCGGCGTGCTGCCTACGCCCAGGATCAGCGACGCCACGCCGAGCGCGCCAGCCGTGGTGGCCAGCAGATGCGCCCAGCCCGCCAGGTCGCGCGCACCCTTCAGGTAGAAACGATGGGCGCCAAGGCTGCCCAGCAGGAAGGCCAGCGCAACGGTGGCCAGCTTGGATTTGCCACGCGGCGTGCCGGGTGCGCGGCTGGGATCACGGGAAATGGGGGCGGTGGGGCTGGCGGCTGGCATCGTGGGGCAGGGCGGTGCGAAGGGGATTCCAGGGGATTCCAGGCGATGCCGGCGGCATCGGCGCCCATTGTAGCGTCAGGCGGGCGTCAGGACGGCCACATCCACGCCAGCGCGCCGGAGACCAGCGCCGAGACGTGCGTCTCGCTGTAGAGGATGACGGTCAGCAACAGCATGAACAGTATCGACAACGACAACTGGCCCGCGTGTCGGGCCAGGTCGTGAAGCAGGGGAGACATGATGAACCTCGACAGGTCGTTCTTGTGGAGGCCGCGCCCGGCCTCCGGGGCCCGGGCAGTGGGTGCCGGGCAGAGGCAGGTCAGTTCGATTGCCGTCTGCGCAACAGCGGCACGCTGGACGGCCCCGGACATCGCCGGGCGGCAGCCTGTGCGGCGTTTTGTGGCACGCACTCTGAAGTGACAATGGAAAACGGCCGGAAGTTCCGGCCGTTGGGGTGGTGTGAGGCGGGCTCGCCGCGGTCAGCGGCCGCCGTCGCGTCCGCGCGCCTGCCAGCCGGGGCCGACATTGGCGGGGCGCATCTCGGTGCCGCGCATCGCCGTGTCGCCGGGGCTGTTGCGGTCGACGCCGCCGGACTGCCGGCCGCCACGGTCGTCGCCGGCGTGGCCGGGTCCGGGCGGACGGCCGCTGAGGCGGTCGTCATTGCGCGCGCGCTGTTCCATCCGGTCGATCTGTGCCTGCACGTGGTCGCGGTTTTCGGCGCGTACACTCGCGATGTCCCAGCCGGGGCCCGCACGGCCCATCCGTACCGGGTGTTCGGCGAAGGCGCGCTGCCAGAAGGCAACTTGTGCGTGGCTGGTGGCGATAGTGCCAACCAGGCCGATGACGGCCACGGTACCAGCCACCAGATGGCGCAGGTGGGGGCGGGTAAGCATGTGCAATCCCAATGTCCTGTAGCAGGTGATGAGTCAGGCGTGGGTTCATGGTACGCACGGAGGGTCTGGCGACCTATGCGAAACCCGTTACCGGTGTAACGGAGTGTTTCGTCATTTTTGGCAGCTTTGGCGGGTCGGCCGCAGTGCCGCGATACTGTGGGTTTGGCGGGGATTAGAAGGCGTTCTCGGATGCTGCCGATGTGCGTCGCATCGTTGGAATGAAGGTGGCATCGGCTAGTGTTTCGCAATTTCGGAAAGTGCCGATTCATCCATATGACGCTGACCCGGTCCGCGGTTTTCGCCACGGCATGCCCGGCCCGATGTTGCGCCGGCATCGCCTGCGCGGGGCGCCCGCGTGCTGGAAAGCCCTAAGTGTTTGTTTGGACTCGGGAAGTGGGCTATACTCTTGCGTTTCGTGTTCGCACACCCCGTTTTTTCGAGGAATTAACATGGTCGTAATCCGTCTGGCTCGCGGCGGCAGCAAGAAGCGCCCGTTCTTCAATATCGTTGCTACCGATTCGCGCAACCGTCGCGATGGCCGTTTCATCGAGCGCGTTGGCTTCTACAACCCGCTGGCTTCCGACAAGGAAGAAGGCCTGCGCGTGGTGCAGGACCGTCTGGCCTACTGGCAAGGCGTTGGCGCCCAACTGTCGCCGACCGTTGCCCGCCTGGTCAAGCAAGCCGCCACCAAGGCTGCAGCCTGATCGTTGTACAGGCGCGCCGTTACCGGTGCGCACTGATGCATCAAGACGCCCGGCACACGTGACTGGCACCGCCACCGGCCGCAAGCCGCTGAACCTGTCGAACGCCACCACGCAAGGTGGTGCGGCGGGCAAGCAGGCCAGGCTGCCCGCATCGCTGCTGTTCACGGACAGCCTGCCCGACGATCTCGTCGAGGTTGGCTACGTGGGCGCGGCCTACGGCATCCGGGGCTGGATCAAGGTCCAGCCGCATGCGGACGACGCCTCCGCATTGCTTCATGCCCGGCGCTGGTGGCTGCTGCGCGCGCCGCCGGCCGGCGTGGTGACTGCATCCGCCGAAGCGGCGGACGCCGTCAGCGTCAAGATTTCCCAGTCGCGGGAGCACAGCGGTACCGTGGTGGCGCAAGCCACCGGCGTTTCGGATCGCACTGTGGCAGAAATGCTCAAGGGTCGCCGCGTCTGGATCCGGCGTGCGGATTTTCCCGCGCCGGAAGAAGGTGAGTTTTACTGGGTGGACCTGATCGGTTGCGCCGTGGTCAACGAGCAGGGCGAAACGCTCGGCGACGTGACCGGCCTGATCGACAATGGCGCGCACCAGATTCTCCAGGTGGCCTACCAGCTGCCGGACGGCAAGGCCGCCGAGCGGCTGATCCCGTTTGTCGATGCGTTCCTGCGCACGGTCGATACGTCGGCCCGGCGCATCGTGGTCGACTGGGGGCTGGACTACTGAAGTACCTGAATTGCCGTCGAGGGAGGCGCTGATGCAGTTCGATGTAATCACGCTGTTTCCCGAGATGTTTCGCGCGCTGACCGACTGGGGCATTACCAGCCGGGCAGCCAAGCAGCAGCGCTACGCGTTGCGCGCCTGGAATCCCCGCGACTTCACGGTCGACAACTACCGGACGATCGACGACCGGCCCTACGGTGGCGGCCCCGGCATGGTGATGCTGGCCAAGCCGCTTGAGGATGCGATCGATGCCGCCGGTGCGGCGCAGTCGGACGCGGGCGTGGCACGGCCGCACGTGGTGCTGATGTCGCCCCAGGGCGCCACGCTCACGCACGCCAAGGTCATGGAACTGGCGCAGCGGCCCGGGCTGGTGCTGCTGTGCGGGCGCTACGAGGCGATCGACCAGCGGTTGATCGACCGTCGCGTGGACGAGGAAATCAGCCTCGGCGATTTCGTGCTGTCGGGCGGCGAACTGCCGGCCATGGCGCTGATCGACGCGGTGGTGCGGCATTTGCCCGGCGTGCTGGGCGATGCGCAGTCGGCGGTGCAGGACAGCTTTGTCAATGGCCTGCTCGACTGTCCGCACTACACGCGGCCGGAAGAATACGAAGGCGTGCGGGTGCCCGATGTGTTGCTCGGGGGCCATCACGCCGAGATCGAGAAGTGGCGGCGCCAGCAGGCGCTGGCCAATACCGCCCGCAAGCGTCCCGACCTGATCGAGGCCGCGCGCGAGCAAGGATTGTTGTCCAAGGCCGACGAGAAGTACCTGTCGACCCTGGCGGCGAAAGCAGGGCAGGAGTTCGCTCCTGCCAAGTGAAAACCCCATCCTCTGCCGGGGCCCGGTTACGGGTATATAACGCCGGTACGATGGTTATGGAGAAAACGATGAATCTCATCGAGCAAATCGAGAAGGACGAGATCGCGCGTCTGACCGCGAACAAGACCATCCCCGCATTCGCACCTGGCGACACCGTGATCGTCAACGTGAACGTGGTGGAAGGTAACCGCAAGCGCGTGCAGGCTTACGAAGGCGTGGTGATCGCCAAGCGTAACCGTGGTCTGAACAGCTCCTTCATCGTGCGCAAGATCTCGTCGGGTGAAGGCGTGGAACGTACGTTCCAGCTGTACTCGCCGCTGATCGCCGGCATCGAAGTCAAGCGTCGCGGCGACGTCCGTCGCGCGAAGCTGTACTACCTGCGCGAGCGTTCGGGCAAGTCGGCACGTATCAAGGAAAAGCTGGTGACGAAGGCCAAGACGGCCGCCGCCGCCGAGTAAGCTGTTCCAGCGGGTGCCGGGAAACCGGCGCCGCTCCGGCATTGCGAAGGACACCCTCGGGTGTCCTTTTTGCATTGAAACGCCGCGCGACGCCATCTGATGCTGCGATGCAACAATTGCCGTTCTGTCATACTTGACGCCGTTATGCGCCCCAAATTCGACCCCGAGGCACTGCCCGTTATCAAGACCGACAGTCGCCGCGCGCCGCTCACCGCGCCGCGCATGCAACCCGATTTCATCCGGCACCGGCTGCTGTCCCCGCCGGCCTGGGAGCCAGAGCTGACCGACGAGTCGCGGATCTACGACAAGACGCGCGGCTTGCGCGAAGCCGCGGTGCTGGTGCCGCTGGTTGAGCGCCGCGACGGCCTGACCGTGCTGCTGACCGAGCGCAATGCGAATCTTTCGTCACACGCGGGTCAGATCAGCTTTCCGGGCGGGCGTCAGGAAACCTACGATGCCGACCGCATTGCCACCGCGCTGCGCGAGACTGAGGAAGAAATCGGCCTGCAGCGCGACTTCATCGAGGTGCTGGGTTCGCTGCCGGACTACATTACCGGCACCGGCTACCACGTCAGCCCGATCGTCGGCCTGGTCCGTTCCGGCTTCACGTTGCAGGCCGATGCCGGCGAGGTGGCCGATATCTTCGAGGTGCCGCTGGCGTTCCTGATGGACCCGTCGCGCCACGAGCGCCGGCTGTTCCGATGGGAAGGCGGCGAGCGTCAGTTCTATGCGATGCCCTATCCGCGCGAAGGCGGCGGCCACCGTTTCATCTGGGGCGCGACGGCCGGGATGCTGCGCAACCTCTACCACCTGCTGGCGGCCTGAGGCTGGCGCACGGCTTCACGCGGCGGCGGTCGCGTCCGCGCAATGCGGGCAGCTCTTGCCCACCACGTAGGCCGGTCCCTGCTGCTCTTCGGGCGTCACCACGGCACGGCAGGCGAAGCACTGTACCGGGCCAGCCGGTTCCAGGTTCGGATTCAGCGCGGTCCGGTAGTCGAACACGAAGCAGTCGCCGCGGTAGTGGCTGCCGCCGACCTCCTCGAAATACTTCAGGATGCCGCCTTCGAGCTGGTAGACGCGCTCGATCCCCACTTCCTGCATGTGGATGGCGGCCTTTTCGCAGCGGATGCCGCCCGTACAGAACGACACCACGGTCTTGCCTGCCAGCGCCGCCTTGTGCTCGGCCACCGCGGGCGGGAATTCGCTGAATTTCGACAGGTTGTATTCGACGGCCCCGTCGAAGGTCCCCACCGCCACTTCAAAGTCATTGCGCGTGTCCAGCATCACCACGGGCCGCCCTTCGTCGTCATGACCCTGGTCCAGCCAGCGCTTGAGGTCCACCGGCCGCACCGCCGGCGCCCGACCCGCCTCGGGGCGGATCAGCGGCATCTTCATCGTGATAATTTCCTTCTTGGCGCGTACCAGCATGCGCTTGAACGGCTGGTTCTCGGACAGGCTTTCCTTGGGCGCGATGTCCGCAAACCGCGCGTCGGCGTGCAGCCACGCCATGAAGCCGTCGATCTGCGCGCGGGTGCCGGCCAGGAACATGTTGATACCCTCCGGCGCGAGCAGGATCGTGCCTTTCAGGCCAGCCGCCTCGCAGCGCTCGCGCATGGCGGCGCGCAGGGTCTCGATATCGTCGAGCGTGACGAACTTGTAAGCCGAAATGTTGACGATCTGCATGGAGCGACGCTGCCTTGCCGGCGCTGGGCGCGCCGGTAACTGCCTGATTGGAAAGGCGAAATTATAGCCGCTGATCGGCCCCGCCGATACCCGTCCCGAAGCGGCGGCGCGGGCGTCGCGCGCACGCTGCACACCGCGCGCCGCAAGCCCCGCAGCCCCCCATTTTGCGAAAACTCTCAGGTTTCCACCGGGGACGAGCCGGTACAATGGCGCCCTATGTCTGCACCCCGCTTCGTACACCTTCGCCTGCATTCCGAATATTCGGTCGTCGACGGCATCGTCCGCCTGGAAGACGCCGTCAAGGCCGCCGCCAAGGACGGCATGGGCGCGCTTGCGCTGACCGACCTGGCCAATGCGTTCGGCCTGATCCGCTTCTACAAGGAAGCCCGCGGCGGCGGCGTCAAGCCGATCGTCGGCGCCGACGTCTGGCTGACCAACGCCGACGACCGCGACAAGCCCGCGCGCATGCAGTTGCTGGTCCAGGACCGCATCGGCTACCTGAACCTCTGCACGCTGCTGTCCCGCGCCTGGCTGGGCAACCAGTATCGCGGCCGCGCCGAGTTCGAGCCGGGCTGGTTCCAGGAACCGGGCGAGGAAGGGCTGCCGCTGGCCACGGGCATGATCGCGCTGTCCGGCGCCATGGGCGGCGATATCGGCCAGGCGCTGGCCAACGGCAACGAAGACGGCGCGCGGCGCGCGGCGGCCCACTGGGCCAGCGTGTTCCCGGGCCGCTTCTATATCGAACTGCAACGGGCCGGGCATCCCGGCACCGACGCCTACATCCAGCAGGCCGTGCCGTTGGCGGCCGCCATGCAGTTGCCCGTGGTGGCGACGCATCCGGTGCAGTTCATGTCGCCCGACGATTTCACGGCGCACGAGGCGCGCGTCTGCATCGCCGAGGGCGAGCTGCTCGCCAACCCGCGCCGCACCCGCCGCTTCACGACCGATCAGTATTTTAAGACGCAGGACGAGATGTGCGCGCTGTTCGCCGACATCCCGAGCGCGCTGCAGAACTCGGTGGAAATCGCCAAGCGCTGCAACCTGACGCTGGAACTGGGCAAGCCACGGCTGCCGCTGTTCCCGACGCCCGACGGCATGTCGCTGGACGACTACCTGGTCTTCATGGCCAAGGACGGCCTGGAAAAGCGGCTGGCCGTGCTGTTCCCCGACGACGCGGAGCGCGAGCGCAAGCGGCCCGAGTATTACGCCCGGCTGGAATTCGAGACCGGCACCATCATCAAGATGGGCTTCCCCGGCTACTTCCTGATCGTGGCGGACTTCATCAACTGGGCCAAGAACAACGGCGTGCCGGTGGGCCCGGGCCGGGGCTCGGGCGCCGGCTCGCTGGTGGCGTACGCGCTGGGCATTACCGACCTCGACCCGCTCAAGTACGCGCTGCTGTTCGAGCGCTTCCTGAACCCGGAGCGGGTGTCGATGCCCGACTTCGACATCGACTTCTGCCAGCACGGCCGTGACCGCGTAATCACGTACGTCAAGGAGAAGTACGGCAAGGACGCCGTGTCGCAGATTGCCACGTTCGGCACGATGGCCGCCAAGGCCGCCGTGCGCGACGTGGGCCGCGTGCTGGACCTGGGCTACGGCTTTGTCGACAGCGTCGCCAAGCTGATTCCGTTCAAGCCCGGCAAGCTCGTGACGCTGGAGGAAGCGAAGAAGGAAGAGCCGGCGCTGGCCGAGCGCGAGCGCAACGAGGAGGAAGTCCGCCAGCTGCTGGAACTGGCGCAGCGGGTGGAGGGCATGACGCGGAACGTCGGCATGCACGCTGGCGGGGTGCTGATCGCCCCGGGCCGGCTGACCGATTTCTGCCCGCTCTACACGCAGGGCACCGACGGCATGAGCGGCGTCGTCAGCCAGTACGACAAGGACGACGTGGAAGCGGCCGGCCTGGTCAAGTTCGACTTTCTGGGCCTGACCACGCTGACGATCCTGGACTGGGCCGAGCGCTACATCCGGCGCCTGGACCCAAGCAAGGCCGACTGGAACTGCAGCCAGATCCCGCTCGACGACGGCCCCGCGTTCGACATCCTCAAGACGGCCAACACGGTCGCCGTGTTCCAGCTTGAAAGCCGCGGCATGCAGGGCATGCTCAAGGACGCCAAGCCCGACCGCTTCGAGGACATCATCGCGCTGGTGGCGCTCTACCGGCCGGGCCCGATGGACCTGATCCCCAGCTTCTGCGCACGCAAGCACGGCCGGGAGAAGGTCGAGTATCCCGATCCGCGCGTGGAGCCGGTGCTCAAGGAGACCTACGGCATCATGGTCTACCAGGAGCAGGTGATGCAGATGGCGCAGATCATCGGCGGCTACTCGCTCGGCGGCGCCGACCTGCTGCGCCGCGCCATGGGCAAGAAGAAGCCCGAGGAAATGGCCAAGCACCGCGAGCTGTTCCGCGAGGGCGCCGACAAGAACGGCCTGAGCGCCCAGCAGGCCGACGACATCTTCGACCTGATGGAGAAGTTCGCGGGCTACGGCTTCAACAAGTCGCACGCGGCCGCCTACGCGCTGCTGGCCTACTACACGGCCTGGCTCAAGGCGCACCATCCGGCGGAATTCCTGGCAGCCAACATGTCGCTGGCCATGGACGACACCGACAAGGTCAAGATCCTCTACGAGGATTGCCGCCTGAACGGCATCGCGGTGCTGCCGCCGGACGTCAATGCCAGCGAGTACCGCTTCGCGCCGACCGATGCCAAAACCATCCGCTATGGCCTGGGCGGCATCAAGGGCTCGGGCCAGGGCGCCATCGAGGACATCCTGCGCGCGCGCGAGGAGAAGCCGTTCGCGGACCTGTTCGACTTCTGCGAGCGCGTGGACCGTCGACAGGTCAACCGCCGGACCATCGAGGCGCTGATCCGCGCCGGCGCGTTCGACAGCCTCAACGACAACCGCGCGCAGTTGCTGGCATCGGTGTCGATCGCCATGGAAGCGGCCGAGCAGAAGGCCGAGTCCGCCAACCAGGTGTCGCTGTTCGACCTGATGGACGACGCGGGCGAAGCCCACCGGCCGTTGCTGGTCGACGAACCGCGCTGGACGGCCAAGCGCACGCTGCAGGAAGAAAAGCAGGCGCTAGGCTACTACTTCTCCGGCCACCTGTTCGACGCCTCGCGCGACGAAGTACGCAGGTTCGTCAAGGGCACGCTGGCCGCGCTGGAAAAGGAAGTGCAGGGCAACGGCGGCGGCTACGGCCGCGACGTCCGCGGCAAGGTGATCGCCGGCGTGATCATGGGCATCCGCACGCAGATGACGCAGCGGGGCAAGCTGATCATCGTCATGATCGACGACGGCACGGCCCAGATCGAGATGACGGTCTTCAGCGAGCTGTACGACGCCAACCGCCACATGTTCCGCGAGGACGAGCTGATCATCGCCCAGGGCAACGCCCGCCACGACACGTTCACGGGCGGCGTCCGCTTCACGGCCGAATCGGTCATGGACATGGTGGCGGCGCGGGCGCGGTATGCGGACGCCGTGTGCCTGGGCTTCAACGGCAACGCTTCCACGGAACGGCTGCGCGAGCTGCTGACGCCGTTCCTGGCCAATGGGGCGCAGCAGCCGGGCGTGCCGGTGCGCGTCAGCTACGTCAACCGCACGGCCCGCTGCGAGGCGATGCTGGGCGACCAGTGGCAGATCACGCCGTCCGAGGAGGCGCTGGCCAGCCTGCGCGGAGCGCTCGGCGACAGCGTGCGGATGCTCTATGGCTGAGGGGATGGTCGACCATTCCGCGGGCACGGCAAGCAAGCCCGCCATCCTGTTCCACGTCACGCACTTCCTGCATGGCGGCATCGAGACGTCGCTGGTGTCGCTGCTCACGTCGCTGCAGGACCGGTTCGAGCTTGGGCTGACGGTGACCTATCCGTCGCCCGAACTGGCGTCCCATTTCCGCGCCCGCCTGCCGGCCAGCGTCAAGGTCCATGTGCTGGCCGAAGCGCCGTGGCTGTCGCATTGCCGCCAGCTAAAGAAGCAGCGCAAGCTTGGGCTGCTGGGCAAGCTCTACGAAGAGGCGCTGCTGCCGCCGGTGCGCAAGCCCATCGTCCGGCGCCGCTTCATGCGGATCCTGGCGCAGGGCGGCTATGACGCCGTGGTCGACTACGACATGTCGCTGTCGCGCATCACCGGCCCGCTGCCGGTGCCGATGATCGGCTACCAGCACTTCAGCGTGGCGCATCTGGCGACGGGGCACGGCCGCAAGCTGCGCAAGCTGCGGCATCAGTGCCGGGAAGACTATGACGCGGTGGTCATGCTCAACGAAACCATGGCGGCCGATGCGCGGCGCCTGATTCCGGAGGCGGCGGACCGCTTCGTCAAGTTGTACAACGCGTTCGACCTGGAACGCATCCGCGCGATGTCCAGGCAGACGCCCGAGGGCTTGCCGACGCAGCCGTACATCGTGTCCGTGGCCCGGCTCGAAGAGAGCCAGAAGGACTTTGCCACGCTGCTGCGGGCCTATGCGTTGCTGGCGGATCGGGGCATCGACGAGGACCTGGTCATCGTGGGGGAAGGCCCGTCCCGCCCGGCGCTGGAAGCGCTGGCAAGCGAGCTTGGCGTCGCCGCGCGCGTGAAGTTCGTCGGGTTCCAGGCCAATCCTTTTGCCTGGATGCGCAATGCCCGGCTGATGGCCTTCAGCTCCAAGATGGAAGGGCTCGGCAACGTGCTGATCGAGGCGCTGACGGTGGGTCAGGTCGTGGTCAGCAGCGACTGTCCGGTGGGCCCGCGCGAGATGCTGGACGACGGCCGCGCCGGCCTGCTCGTCCCGGTGGGCGACGTACCCGCGATGGCGGCGGCCATCGACCGGGGCCTGCACGATGCCGCGCTGCGCGAGGCGCTGCTGGCCCATGCCGCCCGGCACGTCGAGCAGATGGGCTTCGGCCCCACGGCTGCGGCGTTCAGCGCGCTGGTGGCTCGGCTGACGCAGCAGGCGGGTTCAGCGCCTGCTGCTGCAGCAGCCAAAGCTTGATGTACTTGTAATAGCTGGCCTGGCCGTTCATCAGCGCGACGGCCAGCCCCTGGGGGCCGTCCAGGAAGCCCCGGCGCAGCAGCCACGTGCGCAGGAACGCCCAGCTACCGTGGGTCCAGGCGCTCAGTACCGTGGCGCGCTTGCCGCGCTGGAATGCCTGCTGGGCGCCCAGCGTCGAGTACTGGTCGATCTTGCGCAGCACCTGCGAGAAATCGTCGTACGTGTAGTGCAGCAGCGGAGTTTTCAGGTGGCCGATGGGGCCGTCGGTGACCACGTTCTCGTGGACGATGTCGTCGGTGAAGCGGGCGCGGCCGGTGCGGAAGACCCGGGTCAGGCGGTCCGGGTACCAGCCGCTGTGGCGCATGAAGCGGCCGCAGAAGCGCGACAGGCGCGGCATGTCGTAGGCGTCGGCGCGGCCGGAGTCGATGGCGGCCATGATCTCGTCGCGCAGCGCGGGCGTGACGCGCTCGTCGGCGTCGATCGACAGCACCCACTCGCTGCGCACCTTGTCCAGGGCCAGGTTCTTCTGGGGGCCGAAGCCGGGCCAGCCGGCCGTTTCGTGGACCTCGGCACCCATGGCGCGGGCGATCTCCAGCGTGCCGTCCGTGCTGCCGGAGTCCACTATAATCGCGCGGTCGCACCAGGAGACACTCTCGAGGCACGCCCGGATGTTGTGGGCCTCGTTCTTTGTAATCAGTACGGCAGAGATTTTCATAGACATGCTTGCGACGCATCGCGCAGACCGGATTCGCCCGCCATTCTAGCGGCAGTCGGCGCGGTCTCCGGTCGGCAGGTGGAGCCAACGTGAACGACAGTAAAAAGCAAACGCCCCAGGAAACCGAAACCCTCAAGCGCGTCTGGGCGTACCTGAAGCCCGAGACGCGCAACTTCGTGCTGGCCATCCTGGCCATGGCGCTGGTCGCCGCCAGCGAGGGGATCATTCCCAAGGTCGTCAACGACCTGCTGGACAAGGGTTTCGGCGGCAGCTACGCCGGCAAGCTCTGGCACGTGCCGGCGCTGCTGGTGGGCGTGGCGCTGGTGCGCGGCGTGGCGCAGTTCGCGTCCGGCTACCTGCTGTCGCTGATCTCGAACCGCGTGCTGCTGAAGATGCGGATGCAGATGTTCGACCGCATGCTCCACGCCCCCGCGCTGTTCTACCACCGCAATACCGCCGCGTCGCTGATCAACGCCGTGATCTTCGAGGTCAACCAGGTCATGCAGATCCTGACCGGCGTGCTGATCACGCTGGTGCGCGACTCGCTGACCGTGCTGGCGCTGCTGGTCTACCTGTTCTACACGAACTGGCGCCTGACGCTGGTGGTGGCCGTGCTGCTGCCGACCATCGGCTTCGTGATGTCGAAGGTGAACCGCCGCCTGCGCCGGCTGAACCGCGAGCACCAGGCGCTGACCAATACGGCCGCGTACGTGGTGGAGGAGGCGGCCGGCGGCTACAAGGTCGTCAAGCTGCACGGCGGCGAGGCGTACGAGACCGCGCGCTTTGCGACGATGGCCGAGCGGCTGCGCGGCTATTCGATGCGCATGGCGGTGGCGGGCGGGCTGAACCAGCCGGTGACGGCGTTCCTGGCGTCGCTGGCGCTGTCCGTGATCCTGACCATCGCAATGGTGCAGGCGCAGGGCAACCAGACCACGATCGGCGGATTCACCGGCTTTGTCATGGCGATGCTGCTGCTGATCTCGCCGCTCAAGCACCTGACCGACCTGAACCAGCCGCTGCAGCGCGGCCTGACCGCCGCCGAAATGATCTTCGGGCTGATCGACGAGCCGGTCGAGGCCCAGACCGGCGGCCTGCCGCTGGCGCGCGCGCAGGGCGACCTCGTGTTCGACAACGTCGGCTTCCGCTATGGCGATGCCGGCCGGCCCGCGCTGAACCGCGTCAGCTTCCACGCCGCGCCGGGCGAGGTGGTGGCGCTGGTCGGGCCGTCGGGTAGCGGCAAGACCACGCTGGTCAACCTGCTGCCGCGCTTCTTTGATCCCACCGAAGGCTGCATCGTGCTGGACGGCAAGCCGGTCGACCAGTTCGGCCTGGCCGATCTGCGCCGCCAGATTGCATTCGTCAGCCAGGACGTGGTGCTGTTCAACGATACGGTCGCCGCGAATGTGGCGTATGGCGTACATCCGCGCGAGGAAATCGATCTGGCCCGCGTGGAGCGGGCGCTGGCGGCGGCCTACCTGACCGATGTGGTGCGTGGCCTGCCCGAGGGGCTGGAGACGAACATCGGCGACAACGGCATGAAGCTGTCCGGCGGGCAGCGGCAGCGCCTGGCCATCGCGCGGGCCATCTACAAGGACGCGCCGATCCTGATCCTGGACGAAGCCACCTCGGCGCTCGATTCCGAGTCGGAGCGCCAGGTCCAGGCCGCGCTGGAAACGCTGATGCAGGGCCGCACGACGCTGGTCATTGCGCACCGGCTGTCGACCATCGAGAACGCCGACCGCATTGTGGTGCTGGAGCAGGGCCGCGTGGCCGAATCCGGCAGCCATGGCGAGCTGCTGGCCAAGGGCGGCCTGTACGCCGGGCTGCACCGGATCCAGTTCGCCACCGCGGCGGAGTAAGCTGCCAGCATCCGACGGCCATGGCGGGGTGCCATGGCCGGGCTGTACCGCATGTACCGATACGGGGACCCGACACCCGACAGGAGACAGACATGACCGAGGCCGCACAAATCCCCGCCCAGCCCACCGCCCAGCCCCCCATCAGCCGCTACCCCGTCCCCGCCATTGCCGATCTGCCCGACGACCTGCGCCAGCGCGTGCTGGAAGTGCAGGAAAAGGCTGGTTTCGTCCCGAATGTGTTCCTGGCGCTGGCCCACCGGCCGGACGAGTGCCGCGCGTTCTTCGCCTATCACGACGCGCTGATGCTCAAGGAGACCGGCAACCTGACCAAGGGCGACCGGGAGATGATCGTCGTGGCGACGTCGGGCGCCAACCAGTGCCTCTACTGCGTGGTGGCCCACGGCGCGATCCTGCGGATCTACGAGAAGAAGCCGCTCGTGGCGGACCAGGTGGCGGTCAACTACCGCAAGGCCGACATTGCGCCGCGCCAGCGCGCGATGCTCGATTTCGCGATGAAGGTCTGCCAGGCGTCGCACACGGTCGACGAGGCCGACTTCGCGGCGCTGCGCGCGCACGGCTTTGACGACGAGGACGCCTGGGACATCGCCGCGATCACGGCGTTTTTCGGGCTGTCGAACCGCATGGCCAACACCATCGGCATGCGGCCCAACGACGCGTTCTACCTGCTCGGGCGCGTGCCGAAAGGCAAGTAGCGGCGGGCGGGGCTCAGCGGATCTGCGCGCAGCTTCCGCTCTTGGGGTCGAACAGCACCGGCCACGCCTGCTCGTAGATGCCGGGCGTGCAGTACTTCTCGCAGCGCGCGTGGGCCAGCGTGATGCGGCGCGGGTCCTGCCAGACCATGAGCTTGCAGCCGCTGCCATCCACAGCGTGCAGTTCGATGTGCGGCGTCTGCTGGACCTGCTTGAACTGCTCCAGGTCAAAGCGGCACGACCCCTTGCGCGACACCCAGAGCTTCCAGCTCAGCGACTGCACCGCGTTGTGCGCCACGCGGACCACGGCATCCTCGCGAAAGCCGTCCTCCTCGGTGCGCCGGCAGACGCCGGCCATGTTGATCTCGCGCGCGGCGATGGGCGTGGCGCGGGTCTCGGGCGCGGGCGGGTAGGTGGTGTCGGTGTTCACGTTGGGGCCGGCCAGCGGCGGCGAGCGGTCCACCTTCTGCGGCAGCAGGTCCGCGCAGCCCGCGAACAAAAAAAGTGCCAGCATCGCTGGCACTGTCATGCGTATTGACTTCATGTCCGATCCCCTCTGGCCTCCGCCGCTTTCAATGTAGGGGATCGCCCGGCAAAGGCCAGCGCTATGTGATGGGGACTAGCCCTAGCGTGCGCCGGTAAGGTCCAGCGCCTATAGTCAATGGATGTGGCCGCGCACCGGTGCCGATGCGCGGCCTTTTGCATGGTGCGGCCGGGCCCGCGGGCCACGCTCGCGGCGCAAACGCGCGTTCGAGCGACGTGCGGCCCACGTCCCGCCCGGCCGGCGCTCAGGCCACCGCCTGCAGCGCGCCTTCGCGCGGCGCGGCGTGCTGGACGGCCGGATAGCCGGCCGCGAACACCAGCCGCCCGGCCGACCACGTGTGCGTGACCAGCGGCTGATCGGCCACGCTGGCCACGGCGATCACGTCGGCGCGCTGGCCCGGCAGCAGCCGGCCGCGGTCGGCCAGCAGGCAGGCGTCGGCCGGATTGGCGGTGACCAGCGCCAGCGCGTCGTTCAGCGGCAGCCCGGCCAGCCCCGACGCGGCAAACGCGGCGGCAATGAGCGTCGACGGCTGGTAGTCCGAGCAGAGGATGTTGCCCACGCCGGCCTGGATGGCGTCGATGGCCCGCATCGACCCGCTCTGGCTTTTGCCGCGCAGCACGTTGGGCGCGCCCAGGATGGTCGGCAGCCGATGCGCCGACGCGGCGCGCGCCGTCTCCAGGTTGATCGGAAACTCGCTCATGCGCACGCCCAGCGCCTGCATGGCGGCAATGCGCTGCGGCGAATCGTCGTCATGGCTGGCCGTCGGGATGCCCAGCGCGTGGGCCTGCGCCACCAGGCGGTTCACGCGCTCGGTGGCGCCGTCCAGCTCGGCGGTCTTGCGCGCGGCCGCGTCGGCGGCCTCGTCGCGGCTCATGCCGTGGTTGCCCATCATGTACGACAGGTACGCGTCGAGCGTCTTGAACTGGCCCTGGCCGGGCGAGTGGTCCATGACCGACAGCAGGTCCACCACGCCTTCGGCCATCAGCGCCTCCAGCACCGGCACGGCCGCCGCGTCGGTCACCTCGTAGCGGCAGTGGATGCGGTTGTCGACCAGCCCGTGCCGGTTGTAGGCGGCCACGGTGCGCACCAGCGTGGCGGCCGTGTCGTTGTTGCGCACGCCGAACTGGTTGCTGGCGAACGACAGCGCGTGGTACGGCGTGGTGATGCCGGCCGCGGCGTTGCGGCGGTCCACCTGCGCCACGGCAAAGTCGAGCGGGAACAGCACGTTGGCGCGCGGTTCCACTTCCTTTTCGATGGCGTCGCAGTGGACGTCGATCAAGCCCGGCATCACGGTGTGGCCGCGCAGGTCGATCACTTGCGCGCCGGCGGGGGCCGCGGCCGGTTCGATGGCGGCGATCTGGCCATCGGCGATCAGCAGGGCGCTGTCATGCAGCACACGGTCGGGCAGGACCAGCGTGGCGTGCGTCAGGTAGGTGGAGGACATGTCCGGTTCGGAGTCGGGGGTTGGGGGCGGTATGTCGAGGCGGGGCTCGGCGGCGGGCGTCAGGAAGTCCAGGCCTTCATGCGTTGGCGGCCACCACGGGTTGCAGCGGCAGCGCGCGCGTGGCCACGGCGTCGCGCACGGCCTCGTCGTGGAAGATGCCGATCAGCGCGCGGCCCTCGGCCAGTGCTTCGCGGATCAGGGCGATGACCACGGCGCGGTTGTCGGCGTCGAGCGAGGCGGTCGGTTCGTCCAGCAGCAGCACCGGGTGCCCGCCGATCAGCCCGCGCGCGATGTTCACGCGCTGCTGCTCGCCGCCCGAGAACGTGGCGGGCGGCAGGTCCCAGAGCCGGCGCGGCAGGTTCAGCCGTTCCAGCAGCACGGCCGCGCGGGCGCGCGCTTCCTCGTGGCTGGCGCCGCGCTGCTGCAGCGGATCGGCCACCACGTCCAGCGCGGACACGCGCGGGATGGCGCGCAGGAACTGCGAGACGTAGCCGATCACGTCGCGCCGCAGCCCTAGCACCTGCTGCTCGGGCGCGCCGGTCAGGGCCACCCACGGCTCGCCGGGCGCGCTGGTGTCGCGCAGCCGGATCGTGCCTTCGGTGGCCAGGTAGTTGCCGTAGAGGCAGCGCAGCAGCGTGCTCTTGCCGGTGCCCGAGCGGCCGGACAGCACCAGGCATTCGCCGCGCGACGCGTCGAAGTCGATTGCCTGCAGCACGGGCAGCCGGATGCCGCCCTGGTTGTGCAACGTGAACATCTTGCCGAGGCCGCGCACCTCGACCAGCTTGGCGGTATCTGCTTGCATCATGGTCAGCCCTGCAGGATGGAGGAAACCAGCAGCTGGGTGTACGGGTGCTGCGGGTCGTCGAGAATCTGGTCGGTCAGGCCCTGTTCCACCACGCGGCCGCCCTGCATCACGAGCGTGCGGTGGGCCAGCAGCCGCGCCACGGCCAGGTCGTGCGTGACCAGCACGGCGGCCAGGCCCAGGTCGGTCACCAGGCGGCGCATCAGGTCCAGCAGGCGGGCCTGCACCGACACGTCCAGCGACGCGGTGGGCTCGTCCATGAAGACCAGGCGCGGATGGGTGACCAGGTTGCGCGCAATCTGCAGCCGCTGCTGCATGCCGCCCGAGAACGTGCCCGGCACGTCGTCCAGCCGGGCCAGGTCGATTTCCATCTTCTCCAGCCACGCGCCGGCAATCTCGCGCAGGTCGCCATAGTGGCGGTGGCCCACGGCCATCAGCCGCTCGGCGATGTTGGCGCCGGCGCTGACCTGCATGCGCAGGCCGTCGCGGGCGTGCTGGCGCACGAAGCCCCAGTCGGTGCGGGCCAGCAGCCGCATGCGCGCGCTGGACAGCGACGCGAGGTCGGTCAGCCCGGTCTCGCGCATGTCGTAGTGCACGCTGCCGCGCTGGGCGCGCACCTGCATCGACAGTGCCTGCAGCAGCGTGCTCTTGCCGGAGCCCGATTCGCCAACCACGCAGAGCACCTCGCCCGGATACAGGTCGAAGCTGACGTCATGGCAGCCGTGCGTGCCGTCCCACGTGTGGGTCAGGCTGCGGACGGACAGCAGCGGTGTGGCGTTCATGGCTGGCCTCCGGCGGCGGTCTGCACGGCCTGCGCGGCCTGGCGGTCGGCGCAGTACTCGGTGTCCGAGCACACGAACATGCGCGTGCCGGCATCGTCGGTGATGATCTCGTCCAGGTAGCTGTCGGTGGCGCCGCACTGCGCGCAGCAGCTCGACCACTTCTCGACGGTGAACGGGTGGTCCACGAAGTCCAGGCTCTTGACCGACGTGTACGGCGGCACCGCGTACACGCGCTTCTCGCGGCCGGCGCCGAACAGCATCAGCGCCGGGCTGCGGTCCAGCTTGGGGTTGTCGAACTTGGGGATTGGCGACGGGCGCATCATGTAGCGCTGGTTGACGATGACCGGGTAGTCGTACGTCGTGGCGATATGGCCATGGTGGGCGATGTCCTCGTAGAGCTTGACGTGCATGGACCCATACTCGGCCAGCGCGTGCATCGTGCGTGTTTCGGTCTCGCTCGGTTCCAGCCAGCGCAACGGCTCGGGGATGGGCACCTGGTAGACCATGGTCTGGCCCGCGCGCAGCTTCGTCTCGGGAATGCGGTGGCGGGTCTGGATGATCGTCGCCTCGGCGGTGCGCTCGGTGGTCTGCACGCCGGTCACGCGGCCGAAGAAGCGGCGGATGTTGATGGCGTTCGTGGTGTCGTCGGAGCCCTGGTCGATCACCTTGAGCACGTCCTGCCGGCCGATGATGGCGGCGGTCACCTGGATGCCGCCGGTGCCCCAGCCGTAGGGCAGCGGCATCTCGCGGCTGCCGAACGGCACCTGGTAGCCGGGAATGGCCACGGCCTTGAGCAGCGCGCGGCGCAGCATGCGCTTGGTCGATTCGTCCAGGTAGCCGAAGTTGTAGTGGTCGTCGCGCGCCACGGGGGCGGTGACGGGGGTAGCGTGGGCGGCGGTCATGCCAGCGACTCCTCTTGCGATGGCGACGGTTGCGGTTGCGATGGGGCGGCCTGGTCGGCCTGGTCGGCCTGGGCCGCCGGCTCGCCCTGCGCGGCGCGCAGCCGGCGCAGCAGTTCCAGGTTGGCCTGGAAGTCGACGTAGTGCGGCAGCTTCAGGTGCTGGACGAAGCCCGACGCCTCGACGTTGTCGCTGTGGTACAGCATGAACTCGATGTCGTTGGCGGGGTTGTCGGCGGCCTCGCCCAGTTCGGCGGCCCGCATCGCGCGGTCCACCAGCGCCATCGACATGGCCTTGCGCTCGTTGTAGCCGAACACCAGCCCGTAGCCGCGCGTCAGGCGCGGCGCCTCGTCGGCGTTGCCGGCGAACTGGCTCACCATCTGGCACTCGGTCAGCTCCACCTCTCCCACGGTCACCGCGAAGCCCAGCTCCTCGATGAACATCTCGACCTCGCAGCTTCCGTAGCGGATCTCGGCCGCGAACGGGTGCGAGTTGCCGTAGCCACGCTGCGTGGAGTAGCCCATCGACAGCAGGAAGCCCTCGTCTGCGCGGGCCAGGTTCTGCAGCCGCGCCGGGCGCCCGGCCGGGAAGGACAGCGGCTCGCGCGTCAGGTCGGGCGGGGCGGGGTCGCCGTCGGGGATCGTGTCGGCCTCGACCAGCGATTCGGCTTCGAGCAGGCCGGTCACGCGCGGCATGCTGGCCGCCAGCGGCGCGGGCGACGGCGGCAGCGGCTCCGGCTCGCGGCCCGCTTCCAGCGTGAAGTCGAGCAGCCGCTGGGTGTAGTCGTAGGTGGGCCCCAGCACCTGTCCGCCGGGCACGTCCTTGAACGTCGACGAGATGCGGCGCTGCAACTGCATGGTGCCGGTGTCCAGCGGCGCGGTGTAGCCAAAGCGCGCCAGCGTGGTGCGGTACGCGCGCAGCAGGAAGATGGCCTCGATCTGGTCGCCGGCCGCCTGCTTCAGCGCCAGCGCGGCCAGGTGCGGGTCGTACAGCGAGCCCTCGGCCATCACGCGGGCCACGGCCAGCGGCATTTGCTCGCGGATCTGCGCCAGCGTGACGTCGGGCACGGACGGGTCGCCGCGGCGATAGGTGTCCAGCATCCGGTAGGAATTGAGGATGGCGCGCTCGCCACCCTTGACGGCTACGTACATGTCAGTCCTCCACCTGCGTGGTGCGCGTCATGGCGCAGAAGTGCGGCCCGCTGGCCAGCAGCAGGTCCACGCCGAGCGGAAAGCGGGCGTTGTTGGCACGCCAGGCCGCGCGGAAGTCGTCGGGCAGGCCGCGCATGCGCAGCGGCTGGGTGGTCTCGATGCCGGGGCCGCGCAGCGTCAGCGCGTCGCCGTCGTGCAGCGACGCCACCTCGACGAGCAGCGTGGCCGAGCGGTCGGGATAGTCGGGCAGGCCCTGCGCGCAGTCGGCCAGCGCGGGCATGGCGTGGCCGGCCGGCACGCAGACGAACGTGGCGTCGGCCACGGCATCGACCAGCGGGCAGCCGCAGTGGAAGCGCAGGAACGCGCGGGCGGCTGCGGGCACGCTGGCGGGCAGCCAGACCGGCGTGTCGGGATCGGCCAGCGTCAGCAGCAGGGCGGTCAGCGTGGGCGACAGGCCGTCGGGCTGGCCGCTGGCGGCGGGCAGGGTCTGCAGCCGGCCGGGATGCGCGAACGCGTCGAGCGTGGCGCGGAACACGGCCTGCGCGTCGTCCACCGGGTTGTCGAAGCCGGGCAGCAGCGACGGCGTGGCGCGGGCGTGGGGCGTGGCGGTCATCGGGCTATCGGTGGGGGGCATCAGTCGTCTCCGCGGGCCATCGTGAAGAATTCGACGCGGGTTTGCGCCGCCGTGGCGGCCTGCCGCGCAGCGCGGTCGGCCATGGCCTGGGCCAGCGGGGCGATCACGGCGTCCTGCACGCGCTGGTGCCAGTCGGGCCGCTGCAGCAGGGCGTCGAGCAGCGCGGCCTGTTCGGCATGGCGCTGGCCGCGGCCCTGCACGTAGGCCATGCCCGCGATGGCCTGGGCGTCCGGAGTGTCCGGGGTGTCCAGCACCACGGCGCAGCGCGTGACGGACATCTCGCCAAGGTTGAACTGGGCGCCGGTGCCGCCGGCCCGGGCGCGCACCATGGCCATGCCCGATTCCGGCTTGCGCAGCAGGCGGTAGCCGGGTGCGGGCGCGGCCGCGAACAGCCGGGCGCAGGCGGCGTCCAGTGCATCGGACTGGGCCAGCGCCAGCACCCGCAGCCATGCGGCACGCGCTGTATTCGCCGCATCGGCCGGGCCGGCGGTTTCATTCTGCATGATCACCCCTATACGTCTATACGTTTAGATGTAAACTAACACAACACGGCGATACTAGACCACAGGCACGTGAACGTTTCATGACGGGTCGGGGATTTGCTCGGGCACGCCGCGCGGGCGCCGGGTCTGAGGCACAATCGCACGGCAACCATTAAGGCTTGATGACACAGGGCAGGACGAACGATGTCTGATCGGGAAGTGGAACGCGGTTCCGGCGTGGCGGTCTGGCGCCAGATTGGCGAGGCGCTGGCGGAGGACATCCGCAACAAACTCTATGGGCCCGGCGAGCAACTGCCGCCGGAGCCGGAACTGGCCACGCGCTTTGCCGTGAACCGCCACACCATCCGCCGCGCGATGGGCGAGCTGGAGCTGAGCGGGCTGGTGCGCATCGAGCAGGGCCGCGGCACGTTCGTGCAGGAACACGCGATCGACTATGCGATTGGCCGGCGCACGCGGTTCTCGCAGAACCTGGCCGCGCAGGGCATGCGCGGGCACCTGGAACTGGTGGACAGCCAGACGCTGCGCGCGCCGGAGATTGCCAAGCATTTGGGCCTGGCGCGCAATGCCGACATCCTGCACGTGCAGATGGTGGGCAAGGCCGAGGCGCGGACCATCGACGTGTCCGAGCATTATTTCGATCCCAGGCGCTTTCCCGGCATGGCGGAGGCGGTGCGCGACACCGGGTCGATCTCGCGTGCGCTGGCCGGCTTTGGCATTGCCGACTACACGCGCAAGTGGTCGCGCATCACGGCGGCCATGCCCAGCGCCCCGGTGGCGCGGCTGCTGAACCAGCCCAAGACGCGGCCGGTGCTGCAGGTAGAGGCGCTCAACGTCGACATCGACGGCGTGCCGGTGCAGTACAGCCTGACGCGCTTTGCCGGCGACTGGGTGCAGCTTACGGTGTCCGACAACGACTGACAGATTTGCTGCAGGCCGCTGCAGCACAGTCAAGCCTGCGGCAGGGTCAAGCTGGAAGGTCACATATTGGTCTAGACATCTGTGTGTCATCTGGCGGCGCTACCTTACGCCGCACCTCAAGGGCCGATCACGGAATCTCCCTCATGCAAACCACAACTCCTACCTATTCGCCCCCGCTGCGCGGCCTGACCGGCCGCCGTGTGCTCGGCGCCGGCGCCATCGGCGCGGCCACGCTGGGCTTTGACCACGGCAGCATCGCGGCGCAGGCCGGCGACAGCGGCCCGTGCGTCGATGCCGGCGACCTGCTGGTGCTGCCCGGCATCGTCGACATCCACGGCGATGCGTTCGAGCGCTCGGTGATGCCGCGCCCCGGCGTGAGCTTTCCGTACGGCACGGCGCTGCTCGACGTGGACCGCCAGTTGCTGGCCCACGGCATCACGACCGAATTCCACGGCGTCACGCTGTCCTGGGAGGGCGGATTGCGTGGCGAAGCCTACGCGCTGCGCATGTTCGAGGCGCTGGCGCAACTGCAGCCCGTGCTGGGCGCGTCGCACAAGGTGCACCTGCGCTTCGAGGCCTATCACCTTGCCGGCGTGGACACCGCGCTGCAATGGATTGCCGATGGCCGCGTCGACCTGCTGGCGATCAACGACCACCTGCCGACCATGGCCCGCCGGATGAACGACGAGCGCAAGCTTGCCCAGTACGCCGAGCGCGCCGAGTGCGACATCGAGACATTCCGCAACCGCCTGCGCACGGCCAGCCGCCATGCGCAGGACGTGCCGGCCGCCGTGGCCCGGCTGGTGGCTGCCGCGCGGGCCGCGAACCTGCCCGTGGCGTCGCACGACGACCCCGACGCGGCCACGCGCCAGCACTACCATCGCCAGGGCTGCGCGATTGCCGAGTTTCCGCTGACGGTGGACGTGGCCACGCTGGCGCGCCAGATCGGCGACGAGACCGTGTTCGGCGCTCCCAACGTGCTGCGCGGCAAGAGCCACACCGGCGCGCCGAACGCCACCGAGATGATCGCAGCCGGCCTGTGCACGGTGCTGGCGTCGGACTATTACTACCCGGCGCCGCTGCAGGCCGCGTTCCGGCTCGTGCAGCTTGGCATCTGCGGCCTGCCCGAAGCGTGGCACCTTGTGTCGCGCAATCCGGCGCGCGCGGCGGGCCTGCGCGACCGCGGCCTGCTGATGCCCGGCATGCGCGCCGACGCGATCCTGGTCGACGACAGCCTGCCTGGCCTGCCGCGCGTGTGCGGCACCATCGTCAACGGCGAACTGCGCCACGCCACGGTGGCGCTGCCGCTGATCGACCTGGCCGACCAGGGCAGCCTGGCCGCATGATGCCCGCCGTTGCTGCCGCGCATCGCTACGCGATCTACCTGGCTCCGGCCGAGCCGTTCCGCACGTTCGGCGCGCAATGGCTGGGCAGGGATGCCGATACTGGCGCGGCGCTGTCGCCGGTCATGGCCGGGCGGCCCGCGCAGTGGGTCGAGGCGCCGGCGCACTACGCGCTGCACGCCACGCTGAAGCCGCCGTTCCGGCTGGCCGACGGCACCGATCCGGCGATGCTGGACGCCGCCGCGCGCACGTTCGCGGCCACGCGCCAGCCGTTCCAGGCCCCGCTGACGCTGCGCGCGCTGCGCGGCTTCCTGGCGTGGTGCCTGGACGACGCCGACGGGCCGGGGGGGCGGCAAATGCATGCGCTGGCCGACGCCTGCGTGCGCGATTTCGACCGCTTCCGCGCGCCGCCCACCGCCGCCGAGGTCGCCCGCCGCGACCCGGCCAGGCTGACCCCGGCGCAGCGCGCGCACCTGGACGCGTGGGGCTACCCCTACGTGTTCGACACCTTCACGTTCCACATCACGCTGACCGGCATGCTCGACCCGGCGGACGAGGCCGCGGCCTTCGCGCTGCTGTCGCAGGCCGGCGGCACGCTGCTGGAGCAGCCGCTGCAGGTGGACGCCATCAGCGTCTACGTCCAGCCCGCGCCCGGCGCCGACTTTGTCGCGGCGCGCCACTATCGCTTCGACGGCAGCACCCGGGACGGGGCTGGCGCGGCGTACCTGCCCGCATGACGCCGGCCGCCCCCACCGACGGCCACGGCCTGTTCTATGTGATGGGGCCGTCGGGCAGCGGCAAGGATTCGCTGCTGCGCGCGCTGCGCGACCGGCTGGCGCCGTCCGAGCCCGTGGTGATTGCCCACCGCTACATCACGCGCGCGGCCGACGCCAACGAGGCGTCCGTGGCGCTGACGGCCGACGAATTCCATCGCCGCATCGACCTGGGCTGCCTGGCGATGCACTGGCAGAGCCACGGGCTGCGCTACGGCGTGGGCGTGGAGATCGAACAGTGGCTGGCGCGCGGGCTCAAGGTCATCGTCAACGGCTCGCGCGAGTACCTGCCCGACGCGGCGGCGCGCTACCCGAAGCTCTGCGCGGTACACGTGCGCGTCAGGCCCGAGGTGCTGGCCGCCCGGCTGCGCCAGCGCGGACGCGAATCGGAAGACGCCATCGCCGGGCGCCTGGCACGCGCCACGCAGCCGTTCGCGGTGCCGGATGGCTGCCGGGTGGTCGAGATCGACAACAGCGGGGCGTTGAGCGATTCGGTGGAGCGGTTTGCGAGGCTGGTGGCGGGGTGAAGGCTGGGGCTGGCGACAGGCCGGCCCTCACCCCCAGCCCCTCTCTTGCAAGCGAGAGAGGGGCGCAAACCGGCGGATTCTGATATGCCCGGTGAGGGCAGGCGACTCAAGAACGGGCGGCGCCCCGCACCCACCGCCCCGCCATCTCCAGGTAGCGCCCCAGCGGCGGCGTTGCCAGATCCACCACCTTCGCCAGATCGTCATAGCGGCGCAGCCTGACCGCCTCCAGCGCGTGCGGCTGCGCCGCGAACGCCTGCGCCTGCGCGTCGTCGTAGACGCCGCCCTGGAGCTGCAGGCTGTGGACCGACGCCGGCGACAGCGTCTGGCGATACCCCGGGTCCACCGCGCACAGGTAGCGCTTGGCGGCCACGTGCAGGCGGATCGGCTCGGTGACATCGGGGCCGAACAGGGCCGCCAGCGCGTCGGCGGCGGCTTCCTGGTGGCGCATGTCGGTGGTGCTGATTTCGGCCAGCATCAGGTGGCCCACGTCGTGCAGCAGCGCGGCAACGACCAGCGGCTCGGGCTCGCCGGCCTGCTCGGCTAGCTGGGCGCACTGGAGCGCGTGGGCGGTCTGGCTGATGGCCTCGCCGCCGTACCACGCGGTGCCATGCGCCTCGAACAACGTGGCAATGCGGGGCAGGGTCAGCGCGGTCATACCAGCACCTTGCGGATGCGGGCCGAGATCACGTCGATGGCCACCACGAACAGGATGATGATGATCATCACGGCACAGGTCTGGGCGTACTGGAAGCTGCGGATGATCTCCCAGAGCACGGTGCCGATGCCGCCGGCGCCGACGATGCCGACCACCGACGCCGAGCGCACGTTCGACTCGAACCGGTAGAGCGCGAACGACAGCCACAGCGGCAACACCTGCGGGATCACGCCGTAGACGATCTCCTCGATCGGGCCGGCGCCCGTGGCGCGCACGCCCTCCACGGGACGCGGGTCGATGGCTTCCACGGCTTCGGCAAACAGCTTGGCCAGCACGCCCGTGGTGTGGATCCAGATCGCCAGCACGCCCGCGAACGGGCCCAGGCCGACGGCCACGATGAACAGCATCGCGAAGACCATCTCGTTGATGGCGCGGCAGGCATCCATCACGCGGCGCGCCGGCTGGTAGACCCAGACCGGCACGATGTTGGCCGAGCACAGCAGGCCCAGCGGCACGGCCATGATGACGGCCAGCGCGGTGCCCCACAGCGCAATCTGCACGGTCACCAGCATCTCGTCCAGGTAGGTGCGCCAGTCGCGGAAGTTGGGCGGGAAGAAATCGGCGGCGAACTTGGCCATGTTGCCGGAATCGCGCAGCAGGTCCAGCGGGCGCATGTCGGCGCCTTGCCACGACATGGCGAGCATGGCCAGCACGATCGCCCAGACCAGCATCACGGAAAGGGACGTGCGCGGCGGCCGGACGGCGCTGTGGGGCGAAGGGGGCAGGCCAGGCTTGGCGGTGGCGGTCATGGGAATCCGGGGTGTAGAGGCTTGGAACGGGGCAGGCCGGGGGCATCCACGCGGACGCCCCGGCGTTGGGGGAGCAACTTACTGCTGCGTGGTGGCGGCGGCCTTGTCCAGGTCGGCCAGGCGGCGCGTCACGTCGGCCAGCTTCTTTTCCTTGTCGGCGGCGGCCAGCGTGGTGTCGGTCTCGATCTTGGCCTTTTCCTTGGCCAGCTCGATCTGGCGGATCGGCACCAGCTGCGCGTCGCTGGACGGGCGGAAGCCCTGGTACGTCAGCGTGGCCAGGATCTGCTTCTCGCGGGCGGCGTCGGCGCCCTTGCCGTAGTTGACGAAGAAGGTCTGGATCTTCTTCTTCAGCTCGGGCGACAGGTCCTTGCGGTAGACCATCGGATCGGCCGGGATCAGCGGCGACTTCCACAGCACGCGCACCTCGTCGTAGGCGTTCTTGCCCGTGTTGATGCGGTAGCGCTCGAAGTTCTCGGTGTTGTTCACGGCCACGTCCACCTGCTTGTTCAGCACCGACAGCAAGTTGGTCTCGTGGTTGCTGATGCGCACGGCCTTGAACAGCGTCTTCGGCTCGACCTTGTTGGCGGCCCACAGGTAGTAGCCCGGCACGGCCGTGCCCGACGTCGAGTTCGGATCGCCCGCGCCGTAGGACAGGTCCTTGCCGCGCTTGATCACGTCTTCCACCGACTTCAGGTCGCTGTCCTTGCGCACGATCAGCAGCGACCAGTAGCCCGGGTTGCCGTCCTTGTCGATCACCGACGCGAACACCTCGCCGTTGGCGCGGTCCACGGCTTCCATGGCCGCCTTGTTGCCGAACCAGCCGATCTGCACCTTGTTGAAGCGCATGGCTTCGATGATGCCGGCGTAGTCGGAGGCAAAGAACGGCTTGACCGGCATGCCCAGCGCCTTGCTCAGGTCGTCGATCACGGGCTGCCAGGCGCCCTTGAGGTTCGACGACGACTCCGTCGAGATGAAGCCGATGTTCAGGGTCTTGGCGTCCTGGGCGAAGGCGGGCAGCGCCACGACACCCGACGCCACCACGGCGAGGAAGGTTCTGCGAAGCATCGAAAACTCCGGTTGGAAAGACTGAGGGGAAAGACTGATGGGAAAGGCGGTTGGGGAAGCGGGGCGGCGCCTCAGGCGGTGGCCAGGTCCATGCGGACCATGGCCGGCGCGGGCATGCCGTCGGCCGGGGCCGGGGTGTCGGGCAGGCTGTCGTGCAGCAGCTCGTCGGCCTCGGTGCCGTACAGGTCGCGCAGCATCTTCGGCGTCAGCGCGGCCGACGGGCCGTCGTAGACCACCTTGCCGTGGCGCAGCGCCACCACGCGCGGGCAGTAGCGCATCGCCACGTCCACCTGGTGCAACGACACGACCACGGCCACCTTGCGCGTGCGGTTGATCTGCGCCAGCAGCGACATCACCCGGCGCGACGATTCCGGATCGAGCGACGCGATCGGCTCGTCGGCCAGGATCACGCGCGCGTTCTGCACCAGCGTACGGGCGATGGCCGCGCGCTGCTGCTGGCCGCCGGACAGCGTCGAGGCCCGCTGAAACGCATAGTCGTCTATACCAACCTGGGCCAAGGCATCGAGCCCGGCCTGCACTTCATCGGCCTTGAACCAGCGGATCAGGCTGCGCCACGCGGGCACGCGGGTCAGCATGCCAACCAGCACGTTGGTGATGACCGGCAGGCGGCCGACGAGGTTGAACTGCTGGAAAACGAATCCGATTTCCGCGCGCACCTTGCGGACATCGCGCGCCAGGCGCCCGTTGCGCTGCACCGCGCGGCCGTTGACCAGGATCTCTCCCGACCCGGCGTCGCCGGCGACAAAGCCGGCCACGTGGCGCAGCAGCGTCGACTTGCCCGAACCCGAGGCGCCCAGCAGGGCAACCATCTCGCCGGGGGCGATGTGCAGCGTGACGTCGTCAAGCGCCTTGCGGTCCGCCCGGAACGATTTGCTCAGGCCGCGGACTTCGATGGCATGCGTCATGTCGACTCCCTTGCTTGAATGACTTGCGCATTCTGGCGAGGGTGGATGACAGAACGATGACTTCAGGCAGAGGTTTTCCGATGCCCGGGCCGGGAGGCCCGGGGCGTCACATCAGGATGATGTCGTACTGTTCCTGATGGAACGTCGATTCCACCTGCAGGGATATCGGCTTGCCGATGAAGTCCCCGAGCATCGCCAGGTGCTGGCTTTCTTCCTCCAGGAACAGGTCGATGACCTCCTGGGACGCCAGGATGCGGAACTCGCGCGGGTTGAACTGGCGCGACTCTCGCATGATCTCGCGCAGGATGTCGTAGCAGACCGTGCGGGCGGTCTTGACCTGGCCCTTGCCGGTGCAGACCGGGCACTGCTCGCACAGCACGTGCGCCAGCGACTCGCGCGTGCGCTTGCGCGTCATCTCCACCAGCCCGAGCTGCGAGAAGCCGTTCACCGTGATGCGCGTGCGGTCGCGGGACAGCGCGCGCTTGAGCTCGGAGAGCACCGCGTCGCGGTGCTCGGCGTTCTCCATGTCGATGAAGTCGATGATGATGATGCCGCCCAGGTTGCGCAGGCGGAGCTGCCGGGCGATGGTGTGCGCGGCTTCCAGGTTGGTCTTGAAGATCGTGTCGTCGAAGTTGCGCGCGCCCACGTAGCCGCCGGTGTTGACGTCGATCGTCGTCATCGCCTCGGTCTGGTCGATCATCAGGTAGCCGCCCGACTTCAGGTCCACCCGCCGCGACAGCGCCTTCTCGATCTCGGCGTCGATGTTGAACAGGTCGAAGATGGGCCGCTCGCCGGTGTAGTGCGACAGCCGGGGCAGCACCGCCGGCGTGTATTCCTGGGCAAACTCCACGAGCTTCACGAAGTTCTCGCGCGAGTCCACCTGGATCACGCCCGTGGCGTCGTTGATGAAGTCGCGCAGCACGCGCTGGGCCAGGTTCAGGTCCTGGTAGAGCAGGTTGGGCGCCGGCAGCGTGGTGGCGTGCTGGCGGATCGTCGCCCAGATCTTGCGCAGGTAGGCGATGTCGTTGCTCAGTTCCTCGTTGCTGGCTTCCTCGGCGATGGTGCGCACGATGAAGCCGCCGCGCTCGTCGGCCGGCACCAGGCCCTGCACGCGGGTGCGCAGCGCCTCGCGGTCCACCTCGCCCTCGATGCGCTGCGAGATGCCGATGTGCGGGTCCTGCGGCAGGTACACCAGCGTGCGGCCGGCAATGCTGACCTGCGTGGACAGCCGCGCGCCCTTGGTGCCAATCGGGTCCTTGATGACCTGCACCATCAGCGCCTGGCCCTCGAACAGCGTCTTTTCGATGGCGACGTGGTTGTTCTTCTCGTTGCCGTCGCGCGGGTGCCAGATGTCGGCCACGTGCAGGAAGGCGGCACGCTCCAGCCCGACGTCGATGAACGCCGACTGCATGCCCGGCAGCACGCGCACGACCTTGCCCAGATAGATGTTGCCGACCAGCCCGCGCGTGAGCGTGCGTTCGACATGGAGTTCCTGCACGGCCGCCTGCTGCACGATAGCCACGCGGGTTTCCTGCGGCGTGATATTGACGAGGATGTCTTCGGTCATAGCGGTGGATGCCGCCGGTTTGCCGGCGCTTGTCGTTGTCGCCCGGCGTGACCGGGCATCTGACCCCTGGGCCCTTCGCGTGGGACGGCGCGACAGGGCAGGTCAGAAACGCAGACCGGCCTCGCGCAGCAGTGCCGCCGTCTCGAACAAGGGCAGGCCCATGATACCCGAATAGCTACCGTCGATACGGGCCACGAACTCGGCCGCGCGGCCCTGGATGCCGTACGCGCCGGCCTTGCCGGACGGCTCGCCGCTGGCGACGTAGCGCGCGATCTCGTCGGTCGCCATCGGGCGGAAAGTGACGTGCGAGATCGACAGCGCGTGGCGCTGGCCCAGCGCCGAGACCACGGTCACGGCGGTCAGTACCCGGTGCGTGGTGCCGGACAGCACGGCCAGCATCCGCGCGGCGTCGTCGGCGTCGGCCGGCTTGCCGAGGATGTCGCCGCCCAGGCAGACCGTGGTGTCGGACGTCAGCACCGGCGCATCGGGCAGGCCCCGGCGCAGGCGTCGCTGCAGTGCGGCATCGGCCTTCAGCGCGCAGACGCGCTGCACGTAGGCGTCGGGCGATTCGCCCGGCAGCACGGCCTCCAGCGCCTCGGCATCCTCGCCGGCATCGGCCAGCAGCAGTTCGTACTGCACGCCAAGCTGGGTCAGCAGCTCACGGCGGCGCGGGGATTGGGAGGCGAGGTAGAGATGGGAGGTCACGGGAGCAGGGGTGCGAGCACTAGGCCCGATGGTACGGATGATTCTGCGTGACCGACCACGCCCGATAAAGCTGTTCGGCCAGCAGTACGCGCACCATGCCGTGGGGCAGGGTCAGGCTGGACAGCCGGACCAGCGTCTGGGCGCGGGCCTTGAGGGCGGGGTCCAGGCCGTCGGCGCCGCCGATCAGGAAGGCGACGTCGCCGCCTTCGCGCTGCCAGCCGGTCAGTTGCTCGGACAACTGGACGGTCGTCCAGTCCTTGCCGCGTTCGTCGAGCGCGACGATCCGAAGCTGCTTCGACAGCGAGCCGAGCACCGCCTCGATGCGTGCCGCCTCGCGCTGCATGACCGTGGCGGCGTTATTGCTCGACGAGCGGGCCTCGGGCTTGACCTCGCGTAGTTCGATGCGCAGCTCGGGCGGCATGCGCTTGGCGTATTCGGCAAAGCCGGCCTCGATCCAGGCGGGCATCTTGTGGCCGACGGCCACGATCACGAGCTGCATGGCGGGGATGCCCGGCGATCAGCGGCCCGGCGATCAGGCCGAGCGCTTGCGCGGGGCGGCCTTCTTGGCGGGGGCCGACTTGGCGGCGGTCTTGGTGGCGGTCTTGGTCGCCGGCTTGGCGGCGGTCCTGGTGCCGGTCCCGGCGGCCGTGCGCGCCGGGGTCTTGGCCGCGGCGGTCTTGCGGGCCGGGGCCTTGGCGGTCGTGCCAGCGGCGGTCTTGCGGGCCGGGGCCTTCGCGCCCGTGCCGGTGGCCGACTTGCGGGCCGGGGTCTTGGCGGCGGCGCCGGTGGCCGTCTTGCGGGCGGTCGTCGTCCGGGTGGTGCCGCTGCTGCTGGTCTTGCGGGCGCGCGCGCCCATGGTGGCCAGCGCGTCCGGATCGGTATCCTCGTGGCCCATCGGCGGCGACGGCTCCTTCATGCCTTCCGGCAGGCGGGCCAGCGCCGGGCGCAGGTTCGAGGCGCGGCGCGCGCGCGGTGCAGGCTCGGCGTCCTCGTCGTCCAGCGGCTCGCTGGCCTTGGCCAGGCCCTTGGCGGCGGCCAGCTTCACGCGGACCGGCTTGTCGCCCCAGATTTCCTCAAGGTTGTAGTACTGGCGGAGCTGCGGCTGCAGGATGTGGACGACCGCGTCGCCGCAGTCCACCAGCACCCATTCGCCGGTCTCCAGGCCCTCGACGGCCACGATATGGCCGCCGGCGTCCTTGACCATGTCCCGTACCGACGCCGCCAGCGCCTTGGTCTGGCGGTTCGAATTGCCGCTGGCGATCACCACCCGGTCGAACAGCTCGGTCAGGTGAGTGGTGTCGAACACCTTGATGTCCTGCGCCTTCACATCCTCGAGCCCGTCGACGATCGCGCGCTGCAGTTTACGAATATCCATGGTGTCTTTCTTGTTCAGCTTCATTCGGTAGGGGGGGCGCGTCGGCTCAGGGGTGCTGATACAACCCGTGACGCGCAATGTAGTGTGCCACGCCGGCCGGCAGTCGGTCATCCGTCTGGTCCGGCAACAGGCCGTCGGCCAGGTGCTCGCGCAGGCCGGTGGACGACAGGTCGACGGCCAGCGTCTGGTCGATCCACATATGTCCGGAGGGCGTGCATTGTATCAGGTGCGTGTCCGCCAGACGCTGCTGCATCGCGGCCAGTACCGGGCCCTCCAGTTCGTCCAGGTGGAAGCCCGGGCGCGTGGCGATGCACAGGTGCACGTGCTCGAACAGCGCCTCCCAGCCGTGCCAGGTGTGCAGGCGCAGCAACTGGTCGGCGCCCATCAGCCAGGCCAGCGAGGCGTCGGGGCCGTATTCGGCGCGCAGCTGGCGCACCGTGTCGATCGTATAGCTGGGGCCGTCGCGGTCCACTTCCATGCGGCTCACGCGTACCTTGGCCCGGCCCGGCTCCAGCGACGCGGCGGCCAGTTCGGTCATCGCAAAGCGGTCGGCGGCCGGCGTCACGCGGTCGCCTTTCTGCCAGGAATGGCCGGTCGGGATCCAGACCAGTTCGTCGAGGTCCAGGTGGTCGATGCAGAGCTGAGCCAGCGCCGCGTGGCCACGGTGCGGGGGGTCGAAGGTGCCGCCGAGGATACCCAGGCGGTAGGGGCGCGTGCGGTCGGGGCGGGCGGGGGCGGGATTCGCGTCGGTCATCAGTCTCAGGCCCACGCGCGCGCCGGCAGGAAATCGGTGTAGAGCGCCGCTTCGGGCGTGCCGGGTGCGGGTTGCCAGTCGTAGCGCCAGCTGGCCTGCGGCGGCATCGACATCAGGATCGATTCGGCCCGGCCGCCGGTCTGCAGGCCGAACAGCGTGCCGCGGTCGAAGACCAGGTTGAACTCGACGTAGCGGCCGCGCCGGTACGCCTGGAAGTCGCGCTCGCGCTGGCCATAGGGGGTGTCCTTGCGGGCGGTCAGGATCGGCAGGTAGGCGTCCAGGAACGCGTCGCCGACCGACTGCATCATCGCAAAGCTGGCGTCGAAGCCCGGCGCCGAGAAGTCGTCGAAGAAGATGCCGCCGATGCCGCGCGCCTCGCCCCGGTGCTTGAGGAAGAAATACTCGTCGCACCATTGCTTGAAGCGCGGGTACAGGTCGTCGCCAAACGGCGCCAGCGCGGTCTGGCAGGTGCGGTGGAAGTGCGCGCAGTCATCGGCGTGGCCGTAGTACGGCGTCAGGTCCATGCCGCCGCCGAACCACCAGACCGGCTCGGCGTCCGGCTTCACGGCGATGAAGCAGCGCACGTTCATGTGGACGGTCGGCACGTACGGGTTGCGCGGATGGAAGACCAGCGACACCCCCATGGCCTCGAAGCTGCGCCCGGCCAGCTCGGGCCGGTTGGCGCTGGCCGACGGCGGCAGCGTGTCGCCGCGCACGTGCGAGAACCCCACGCCGGCGCGCTCCATCACCGCGCCGTCCTCCAGGATCCGCGTCCGGCCGTTGCCGCGCAGGCGCTCGGTGGGCGGTTTCTCCCAGCTATCGGTCTGGAACGCCTGGCCGTCGATGGCGGCGATGGCGTCGGTGATGCGGTCTTGCAGGCCGAGCAGATAGTCGCGGACTGCCTGGGAATCGATCATGGTGGGCGGGTGAGGATGGAGCCGGTGGCAAGACGGCCGGGCGAGCCGGCCGTCATCGCGGTGTCATGATTGTAGCGGCTGGACCCGCCCCCCGGCGCGGGGAGCGATCCCGGGCCCCTTGGCCGCCTAGCGCCGGATGGCGCGGTAGCCGATGTCGGTGCGGAACTGCATGCCGTCGAAGCGGATCTGCTCCACGGCCGCATAGGCGTTCTTCTGCGCGGCCTTGACCGTATCGGCCAGGCCCACCACGCACAGCACGCGGCCGCCGGACGTCAGCAGCGTGCCGTCCTGCAGCGTGGTGCCCGCGTGGAACGTCACGGCGTCCTCGGTCTCGGGCGGGATGCCGGTGATGACGTCGCCGCGGCGCGGGTTCTCGGGGTAGTCGTAGGCGGCCATCACCACGCCCAGCGCGGTGCGGCGGTCCCAGTCCAGCTCCACCTGGTCCAGCCGGCCGTCGACGGCGGCTTCCATCACGTCGACGAGGTCGGTCTTCAGGCGCGCCATGATCGGCTGCGTTTCCGGATCGCCCATGCGGCAGTTGAATTCCAGCGTCTTCGGGTTGCCGTCCTTGTCGATCATCAGGCCCGCGTAGAGGAAGCCCGTGAACGGGATGCCGTCCTTTTCCATGCCGCGCACGGTCGGCAGGATGATCTCGCGCAGCGCGCGGGCGTGCAGCGCCGGCGTGACCACCGGGGCCGGCGAATAGGCGCCCATGCCGCCCGTGTTGGGGCCGGCGTCGCCGTCCAGCAGGCGCTTGTGGTCCTGGCTCGTGGCCAGGGCCAGCACGTTCTTGCCGTCGACCATGACGATGAAGCTGGCTTCCTCGCCTTCCAGGAATTCCTCGATCACCACGCGGGCGCCGGCATCGCCGAGCTTGTTGTCGGCCAGCATCATGTCCACGGCGGCGTGCGCTTCTTCCAGCGTCATCGCCACGACCACGCCCTTGCCCGCGGCCAGGCCGTCGGCCTTGATCACGATCGGCGCGCCCTGGGCGTCGATGTAGGCGTGGGCGCCGGCGGCGTCCGAGAACGTCTGGTAGTAGGCGGTGGGAATGCCGTGGCGGTGCATGAACGCCTTGGCGAAGTCCTTGGACGATTCCAGCTGCGCGGCAGCCCGGGTCGGGCCGAAGATGCGCAGGCCGCGCGCCCGGAACACGTCGACGATGCCGGCGGCCAGCGGGGCCTCGGGGCCGACCACGGTGAAGGCCACGCCCTCGCGCTCCACGAAGGCGGCCAGCACTTCCGGATCGGTCAGCGGCACGTTCTGCAGGCGCTTGTCGAGCGCCGTGCCACCGTTGCCCGGCGCCACGTAGACGACCTGCACCTTGGGCGACTGGGCCAACTTCCAGGCCAGTGCGTGCTCACGCCCACCGGAACCGACAACCAAAACTTTCATGATCCACTGCCAGAAAAGAAACGCATGCGAAAAGCGGCAGCCCGACGTAGGGCCTGGCTGCCGCCGTGGGGGGCGCGGCGGAGGTTAATCCTCGATCACCGCGTTGGTGAAGACTTCCTGTACGTCGTCCAGGTTTTCCAGCGCGTCCAGCAGCTTCTGCATCTTGACCGCGTCGTCGCCGGTGAAGCTGACGTCGTTCTGCGGCTTCATCACCACGTCGGCCACCTCGGCCTTGAAGCCGGCCGCTTCCAGCGCGGCCTTGACCGCGCCAAAGTCGTTGGGCGGGCAGGTGACCTCGATCGAGCCGTCGTCGTTGGTCACCACGTCGTCGGCGCCGGCTTCCAGCGCGGCGTCCATCAGCTTGTCCTCGGGCGTTTCCGGCGCGAACAGGAACTGGCCGCAGTGCGTGAACATGAACGCCACGGAGCCTTCGGTGCCCATGTTGCCGCCGTGCTTGGAGAACGCGTGGCGCACCTCGGCCACGGTGCGCGTGCGGTTGTCGGTCAGGCAGTCGACGATGATCGCCGCGCCGGCCAGGCCGTAGCCCTCGTAGCGGATTTCCTCGTAGTTCGCGCCTTCCAGGCCACCCACGCCGCGCTGGATCGCGCGCTGGATGTTGTCCTTGGGCATGTTCGCGTCCATGGCCTTTTCCATGGCCAGGCGCAGGCGCGGGTTCGAGTCGATGTCACCGCCGCCCAGCTTGGCCGCGACGGTGATTTCCTTGATCAGGCGGGTCCAGATCTTGCCGCGCTTGGCGTCCGCGGCGGCTTTCTTGTGTTTGATGTTGGCCCATTTGGAATGACCGGCCATGATTCTCTCCGAAGCGGAATACGTATCGTGCGGCGTGGCAAGCCCGGCGGCATTGCGCCGGCGGGAGCCGGAATCCTGCGGGTTCGGCGGCCACGCCATGTGATTGATGTGCCAATCTGCTGGCTATAATCAGCGCAGGATTTTATCACGCGCCCCTGTCGAACCGCAGCGCCATGCGTGCGCTGCCCGCCATGCCGGCGCCGGTGTTTCCCGATTCCGATCCTGCCCGGATCCCGCCCATCCACGCCGACCGACGAGACCGCCATGGCCGACCCCATCCTCATCGCCAAGAATGCCGACCGCGAACTGGTGCTGCTGCCCGAGATGGGCAACCGCCACGGCCTGATCACGGGCGCCACGGGCACCGGCAAGACCGTCACGCTGCAGACGCTGGCCCAGGGGTTCTCGCGGCTGGGGGTGCCGGTGTTCATGGCAGACGTCAAAGGTGATCTGACCGGCATTTCCCAGCCGGGCCAGGTATCGGACAAGCTCAAGGCCCGCCTGGCGGAACACGGCCTGCCCGAGCCGGTGTGGGGCGCCTGCCCGACCACGCTGTGGGACGTCTTCGGCGAAAAGGGCCATCCGGTGCGCGCCACGGTGTCGCACATGGGGCCGCTGCTGCTGGCGCGCATGCTGGAGCTGAACGACACCCAGCAGGGCGTGCTGAACCTGGTGTTCCGGATTGCCGACGCCAACGGCCTGCTGCTGCTGGACGCCAAGGACCTGCGGGCGATGCTCCAGTACGTGGGCGAGAACGCCAGCCAGTTCACCACCGAGTACGGCAATATCTCGTCGGCCTCGGTCGGGGCCATCCAGCGCGGGCTGGTGGCGCTGGAATCGCAGGGCGCCGACCGGTTCTTCGGCGAGCCGATGCTGAACCTGGAGGACTTCATCCAGACCGAGAAAGGCCAGGGCGTGATCAACATCCTGGCGGCCGACAAGCTGATGAACGCGCCGCGCCTGTATGCCACGTTCCTGCTGTGGATGCTGTCCGAGCTGTTCGAAAAGCTGCCCGAGGCGGGCGACCTGGACAAGCCCAAGCTCGTGTTCTTCTTCGACGAGGCCCACCTGCTGTTCAACGACGCCCCCAAGGCGCTGCTGGACAAGATCGAGCAGGTGGTGCGGCTGGTTCGCTCGAAGGGCGTGGGCGTGTACTTTGTCACGCAGAACCCGGTCGATATCCCGGACACGGTGCTCGGCCAGCTTGGCAACCGCGTGCAGCACGCGCTGCGCGCCTTCACGCCGCGCGACCAGAAGGCGGTCAAGGTGGCGGCCACGACGATGCGGGCCAATCCCGGGCTCGATCTGGAAAAGGCCATCGGCGAACTTGGCGTGGGCGAGGCGCTGGTGTCGTGCCTCGACGCCAAGGGCACGCCCGGCGTGACCGAGCGGGCCTGGGTGCTGGCGCCGGGCAGCCGCATCGGCCCGGCCACCGACGACGAGCGCCGCGCGCTGATTGAGGGGTCCCTGGTGGCCGGCACCTACGAGAAGACGATCGACCGCGAGTCGGCCTACGAGAAGCTGCGCGCCGACGCCGGCGCGGCTGCCAAGGGCGCGCCGGTGGACGCCAGGGCGCCGAAACCGGCCGAGGCGGGCCAAGCCGACGAAGGCGGCGGCTGGGTGGGAGAAGTCTGGGGATCGCTGACGCGCGGCACCGGCAAGACCGGCCGCGGCGATTCGATCCTGGAATCGGTGGCCAAGTCGGCCGCGCGCACGGTGGGCTCGCAGGTGGGCCGGGAACTGATCCGCGGCGTGCTGGGCAGCCTGCTTGGCGGCGGCAAGCGCAAGTAGCGGCGACTGCCGGTCATCATCCAGAAAGAAAGCGCCCGCGCAAAACCTGCGCGGGCGCTTTCTTTCTTCCGGGCCAGTGCCGGCGCTAGTCCGATCCGCGCCGGGCCGCTTCGGCGTCCTCGCGGGCCTTGCGGGCGAACAGGCAGGCAAAGAACGCGGCCATGCCGATGATGAAGGCGATGACGGCCAGGCTGGCCAGCCCGGTCGAAGTGGTCATCAGGATTTTCAGGGCTTCCATGTGGGTGACTCCTTCTCTTGAAAGGCCGCGAACGGCTGTTTCCAGTGTGAGAGAGTCGACCCGCACAGACTTTGAGGCGCATCAAGCGCCCGGGCCCGTCCGACGCCGGATCAGTTCTTCGTGCCGAACAGGCGGTCGCCCGCGTCGCCCAGGCCCGGCACGATGTAGGCGTGCTCGTCCAGATGGCTGTCCAGCGACGCCACGAACAGCTTCACGCCCGGATGCGCCTTCTGGAAGACCTCGACGCCCTCGGGCGCGGCCACCAGCGCCACGAAGGTGATGGCTTCGTCGGGCACGCCGCGGCGCTTGAGCACGTCCACCGCATGGGCGGCCGAGTAGCCGGTGGCCACCATCGGGTCGCACAGGATGAACGAGCGGTCTTCCAGGTCCGGCAGGCGCACCAGGTATTCCACCGGACGGTGCTGCTCGTCGCGGTACACGCCGATATGGCCGATGCGGGCCGACGGAATCAGCTCCACCAGGCCGTCGCTCATGCCCACGCCGGCGCGCAGCACCGGCACGATGGTCAGCTTCTTGCCGGCGATGACCGGCGCGTCCAGCGCCACCAGCGGGGTGTCGATGCGGCGCGTGGTCAGCGGCAGGTTGCGGGTGATCTCGTAGCCCATCAGCAGCGTGATCTCGCGCAGCAGCTCGCGGAACGTGCGCGTGGACGTTTCCTTGTCGCGCATATGCGAAAGCTTGTGCTGGATCAGCGGGTGATCGAGGATAAAGAGGTTGGGAAAGCGGGAATCCTGTTTCATGGCGGGCTCGGCGAATACGGTGAGGGCCCGGCCGCCAGGCGGAACGGCGGCGGACGGGCCCGATGCAGCGCGATTGTAAAGGATGCGCGCGGCCGCGCGCCCCCGCCAGCCCTGCGCGGCCCGCCCGGGCCGGGAAAGCAGGCAACGCCGCCGGGCCGGGAACGCCGGCGCCTTTTGGCATACAATCGCCGGGTTGCGCGCGCCGGCCACGCCGGCCGCCGCCCCATTCCAGCGTCCCCGTGTCCGCCTCCCAGAAGTCCCTGTCCCCGTCCGCCGAAGTGTCCGCCGCGCAGCGCGTCGGGCTGGCCACCGCCGCCATCGGCGCCGTGCTGTTTTCCGCCAAGGCCATCGTCGCCAAGCTGATGTACCGCTACAACGTGGACGCCGTGATGGTCATCACGCTGCGCATGCTGTTCGCGGTGCCGCTGTTCATGGCCATCGGCTGGTGGCAGGCCCGCAAGCTGCCGGCGCTGTCCTGGGGCGACCGCGCCCGGGTGGTGTTCCTGGGCTTCATCGGCTATTACCTGTCGAGCTTTCTCGATTTCCTGGGCCTGCAATACATCACGGCCGGGCTGGAGCGGCTGATCCTGTTCCTCACGCCGTCGTTCGTGCTGCTGTTCACCGCGCTGGGGTTCCGCCGGCAGATCCATGCCCGCCAGTGGATGTCGCTGGCGCTGGCCTATGCCGGCATCGTGCTGGTGTTCGCGCACGACCTGGACGTCAGCGGCGCCCAGGTGTGGCTGGGCGGCGCGCTGGTGCTGGGTAGCGCGTTGTCGTATGGTGTGTACCTGATTCTGAGCGGCGAGCTGGTCAAGCGCGTGGGGTCGCTGCGGCTGGTGGCGTATGCGATGTGCGTGTCGACGCTGTGCTGCGTGATCCAGTACGTCGTGCTGGGCCGGCCGCTGGGCGGGATCGTGCAGCAGCCGGCGCCGGTGCTGTGGCTGTCGGTGGTCAACGCGGTGCTGTGCACGGTGCTGCCGGTGTCGCTGACGATGGTGGCCGTGGCACGCATTGGCGCGCCGATGGCATCGCAGGCCGGCATGATCGGCCCGGTGTCCACGCTGGCGCTGGCGTACTGGCTGCTCGGCGAACCCGTGAGCGGCGTGCAGCTGGCCGGCAGCGCACTGGTGCTGGGCGGCATGTACCTGCTGTCGGGCCGCAAGCGCTGATAACCGATTCGAACCGGATCAACCAAGGAGGGAGAGACCATGGATTTTGGACTGCGCGGCAAGCATGCGCTGGTGTGTGGCGCCAGCAAGGGTTTGGGTCTGGCGTGTGCGGACGCGCTGGCAGCCGAGGGCGTGGACGTGGTGATCGTGGCGCGGGGCGCCGAGGCGCTGGAAAAGGCCGCCGCCGACCTGCGTGCGCGTCACGGGCGCCGCGTGATCGCCGTGGCCACCGACATCACCACGCCTGAAGGCCGCAAGCTGGCGCTGGACGCCGTGGCCAAGCTGGGCGACCTGGACATCCTGGTGAACAACGCGGGCGGCCCGCCGCCGGGCAACTTCCGCGATTGGGGCCGCGACGAGTGGATCGCCGCGCTGGATGCCAACATGCTGACCCCGATCGAGCTGATCAAGTCGACCATCGACGGCATGATCGCGCGCCGCTGGGGCCGCATCGTCAACATCACCAGCGGGGCCGTGAAGGCGCCGATCGACGTGCTGGGCCTGTCCAACGGCGCCCGCTCGGGCCTGACCGGCTTCGTGGCCGGCCTGGCGCGCGAGGTGGCGCAGCATGGTGTGACCGTGAACAACCTGCTGCCGGGGCCGTTCGACACCGACCGCCTGAAGAAGACGATGGAAGGCGGCGCGCAGAAGGCCGGCATCAGCATCGAGGAAATGGCCAAGCGCCGCGCCGCCGCCAACCCGTCGCGCCGCTTCGGCGAGCCGGCCGAGTTTGGCGCCACCTGCGCGTTCCTGTGCAGCAAGCAGGCCGCGTACATGACGGGCCAGAACGTGCTGCTGGACGGCGGCGCCTATCCGGGGACGTTCTGATGGCAAAGCCGGAAGCCAAGGCGGCGCGGCGGCCACGGATCGCGCTGATCGCGCACGACCACAAGAAGGACGACATCGTCGCCTTTGCCGGCCGGCACCGCGACTTCCTGGCGCGGTGCGACCTGGTGGCCACCGGCACCACGGGTGGCCGGATTGCCGCCGAGACCGGGCTCGATGTGACGCGGATGCTGTCCGGTCCGTGGGGCGGCGACCTGCAGATCGGCGCGCAACTGGCCGTGGGCGAGATCACGGCCGTGATATTCCTGCGCGACCCGATGACGCCGCAGCCGCACGAACCGGACATCAACGCGCTG